>JBLHKZ010000284.1:0-7369 GCA_047618185.1 Limisphaerales bacterium | reverse complement strand
GCCTTTGCTTTCACTTCGAGTTTGGCCTTGGATTCTCCCGTCGCGGTGGCCGCATTTTGCTTGGCCTGGTCGAGCGCTTTCTTTGCCGCGTCGGCCGAAGCCTTCGCTTCGGCGGCTTCGGCCTTGATTTCATCCGCGAGCTTCTCGATGCGCCTTCGATCGGCGCCGGTCCGCACATTGGCTGGATAATTGTGGCGATACTTCGCTACGCCCGTACCGTGGAGCGCAAACTGATAACGCCCCGGCTCAACCTTGAAGTTGCCGGTGGGCTTGAAGTTAATCTTCAAGACGCCCTCTTTGTCTTTCTCGCCGATATTCACCGTGGGCGGGCTTCGCAGCAGACCGAACAACTCGAATGGCTCGACGGTCAGGTTGCCCTTGCGCGTCCCCGCATCAACGACCTTCACGGGTATTTCCAGAACCTTGCCGACTTCGACAGTCCATTCCTTGTCTTCCGCTGGAGCCAGAATGACGGGAGCCTTCTCTTCGCCCTTCACTCCGAGCGGAACGCGCTGTGTCAGGCGCGAACGCACCCGGATGGAATCCGCGAAAATATGCCCCCAGACCAGCGAGGCAAAGCGCGCCTCGCGCACAAGCGTCCGATCGCCGGATTTTGCCCGGCCCTTGATTTGGATTTCACCGGCCCAGGATTTCGCCTTCGAATCGGCCGCGAGCACGAGAATCCCTCGATCCGTCTTGCCGCTCAGAGTCAACGGCCGCGCGGTCACACCCGTTGGCAACCCGTTTGCGGTGATGACGATGTCGCCTTCGAATCCGTCCTGGCGCGGACAGAAAATTCGCACCCCCCATTTGGCGCCCTGACGGAGCAGCGGCGTGACTGAGTAACCGGTGCGGTTACTGGGCAATGGGCGCTCCGTGGCCGCAATAAGATCGAAATCGTGAACCGGTTCGCGAATCGCCAGACGATACAAATCCGCCGCGCCGCCTCCGCCAAACTGATTAAAGATCGTGACCGCATAATCGGCGTCGGCGTCCGCCGTGAATCCGACGGCTGCGTCCCTGGTGTCGCCATTAATCGTGTCCTTGCCATGCACGCTGAAGAAGGTGGCCAGGTCGTCGTTCTCGGCCACTTTGGCCCGCGATTCCTTTCCGTCTTTATCGACGGTGATCTTATGAACCAGAATCATCGGATCGGCGACTGACGCCATGCGATCGCAAACAGCCTCCACCCAGTAGGATTTCCCCTTCGCCGCCTTGAAGCGGAAAACATCCTCATCATTCGGCTTGTCAAATCGCCCGGCAATCTCAGCCGGGACGGCGATCGATTGCGCTTCGGATTCGGGTTCTTCAACAACGACCGGCGCGGTCGCAAATCCAACGCGCCAGGGATTTGAGTTCCCGAGGCGATAGTCGATCCCGCGAAGCATGCCCTGCCGCGGCTCGCCCGGGTGATAGACAGGCGGCGTCTTCGCGTCCTTCGGCAATTCGATCTCCACCTCGACCGTTTCGAGCTGATGACCGTCCAGGTAAATGAGTTCACTCAAACTGCCTCCCGGAAGATTTCGGCCGTAGATCTTGTGCTTCGATTTTTTTTTAGGCTCTCCAGCGGGCGGATAAACAAAATCAATATGCGGCCGATCCGTGACGCTGAGCCGATAGAAATGCTCCGCGCCGCCGCGATAGAGAATGTCCGAAACAGCGAGATAAAACTCGCCGTCCTTGGCGGGCGAAATTTCCAGAAAGGGATCACGTCCGTAGCGTTGGCGATTGCGCGCGACCTCGCGGCCTCCGGAGTCGTAAAGAACGATCAGTCCGTCCAAACGCGAATCAATGCGCTCGGCGTGCACATCGACGATGAGGCGTTGATCTGCCTTGGCGATGACCTTGAACCAATCGACGCCGCGCGCGGCGACCGAGCCAAAGACGGTCTGGTTGATCTCAATCGGCATGGCTTTGTCGCGTGAAGAGCAGTCGCGAGCCCTTGCGATTTCGTTGGAGTCGGAGGGCGCTACGACGAATGCGCGCGCTGTGGAGATGCCGAAGTATCCGACCGCTCGCGCCTCGTAAATGCCCGGCGGGACGTTCTTGCCGACAGTCACTTCAAACTTCGTGCCGTCGATGCGCGGCCTGGGCCAGAATTCATCAGCGGGAAGCAGGACTGGTTTGGCCTTGATGCCGGGATGCGTGAAGCGCATCGCTGTGAGATCCTCCAGATTGCCGCCATAGAGGGTGACCTGAACGGCCTCACCGACGCGCGCCGCCGGTGGCTGAATGCGGCTGAGATCGGCCGTCGGCAGCTGAGCCTGAACGCTGACCGCCGCAAAAAACAAAACTAAAATCAGATTTCTAGAACTCATTTTTATTCAGCCGCAAAGAAGCGCAAAAGGCGCAAAGATTTCAAAAAGCCGCTCTGGTCTTTATCCACTGACATGTCTCGCTATTCCCTTTTGCGCCTTCTGTGCTTTGTCGCGGCTCATGCAGTTCTCGGCATCAGCCGTTAGTGGTTAAACAAGAATTCCTTGGTGTTTACCAACACCCAGACGATGTCTTCGAAAGCCTCCTTCTCAGCCTGGGCTGGCGACAACTTCTTCGGATCGGCGACGGACGCTTCACGCTTCTTCTTCAAATGCGCGAGGGCGATATCGAGTTCCTTTTGGATGGGTTCGCGCGACAGAGCTCTCAGGTAAAGTTCTCCGATTCGCTCCTCATCCGGGCGTTTGGTTTCTTTGGCCATCGCGGCGGCGCGGCCCCCGCTGGTTTCGAGAATCTTGTGCATGGCGTCGGAATTAATCAGGTGCAGGCTCTGGCCGAGATTCGCGCTCGCGGTGCGCTCGCATTCGCAGGCCGTGTCCATCTGCGGACGGCCGAAGATACGGAGAAAGAACGACTGACCGTTGGCGGTGTCGTCGGGCAGCGCGATGGCCAGACCGCCGGCCGGATGCTTGCTGAAATTGTTCCTGGCGCCGGCAACCTCATTGATCGCATCGAGCATGACTTCGGCCTGCAGCCGGCGCGGGTAGTAGCGCGCAAAGTTCTGCTCATCATCGCCGTTGTGCTCGTTGGGAAAGGAACTCAGCTGATAGGTCTGACTATTGCAGATCGTGCGGCAGAGCGCTTTGAGATCGTAGCTGGACCTGGTGAATTCCTTGGCCAGTTGATCGAGCAGCGCGGGATGCGTCGGCGGATTCGTCACCCGCATGTCGTCCTCGGGCTCCACAAAGCCGCGCCCGAAGAAATGCTTCCAATAACGGTTCGCCAGCATGCGCGCAAAGAAGGGGTTCTCCGGGGCGCAGATCCACTTCGCGAGATCGATGCGAGGATCCCGCTCGGCCGGGATATCGATTGCCGCCCCGTCGAGCGGTGTCGGACGCAACTCCTTGTTCGTGTTCGGATTCTTCGCGACGGCGATCCGGCGATGGTGAATCACGCTGTCCTCCTCAGGCATCTTGCGAACTTCCTTGCGGCCGATGGTCGAGAAGAACGCGGCAAATCCGTAGTAGTCGTCCTGGCTCCATTTCTCGTAGGGATGGTGATGGCATTGGGCGCACTGCACGCGCACACCGAGGAAGACCTGCGCGATGTCCGCCATCTGATCCTTGGGATCCTTCACGACGCGATACCAGGAAACGGCGGGGTTGCGGCCGGGCGCGCCTCGGGCGGTGATCAATTCAGTGGCGAGCCGGTCAAAGGGCTTGTTCCGACTGATGCTTTCGCGGATCCACGAATGGAAGGCGAAGGTCTCGCGCGCAACCTGCTGCAGATTGCCGCCGGCTTTGTTGCGCAAGATTCCGGCCCACTTGTTGGCGAACAAATCCGCGTAGCCCGGGCTGTCGAGGAGCGCGTCGATCTTTCGGGCGCGCTTGTCCTTTTCCTCGGCGGCCAGGAAGGCCTTTGTTTCCTCCAGGGTCGGAAGACGACCCGCGAGATCAAGCGAGACGCGTCGAAGAAATGTTTTGTCATCGCAAGGCTCGGAAGGCGGCAGTCCTAAAGTCTTCAACTTCGCGAAGATCTGCTCGTCGATGAAATTGCGCGGGACGGGAAAGCTCGGCGTTGGCTTGCCCAACGGAATCGTCGCCATGAACGCGCCCACCCGTTCCTGAAAACGCACCATGACCGAGGTCGTCCCGGTCATGTCCTTGAACGAGGCCAGCCCGTGATGATCGACCTCGCACATGTCGGCCTGGTTGGCCTTGTATTCGGCGACGTGCGTTATGTCTCGAGCGCTGCCGTCGCTGAAATAGGCGGTGACTGCGAGTTGCTGACGCGTCCCGCGCTCGGCGACGCGCTCCTTTGGAAACACATCGATGCGCTCCAATACGGGATCGTCCTTTGGACCGTAGGGCAGCCCGTCCGCGATCCATCGCTTGATGATGTTGTATTCGTAACTGTCTTTTTCCAACCGCACGCCGCCGCTGTGAGTCGTGTCGCCGCAAGCTTTACGGAGAAACAGGCTGTTGCCCGGCGCCGCCGGCGAAATGCGCCGCCCTCGCGATTCCTTTGTTAAAAACTCGTAGTCTGAACGCGGCTCAAAACCCAGCAGCGACAGGCGAAAATTGTTTTGCCCCGAAGGCGTGCCGTGACAGGCGCCGCCATTGCAGCCGGCGCGCGTGAGTTGCGGCACGACATCATTCGGAAAACTGATCAGCCGGGGCTGCTCGATTGAGGAGACGGCGACCTTGAGCTGGGTCGACGCCGCTCCGTCCATGCGAATCGTAATAACGGCGTCGCCATTGGCGAGCGGCGTAACAAAGCCGGCCCTGTCAATCGTGACAATCCCCTCGGGTTTCGGGAGGTATTCGACTTCGCGCGTCACGTCGCGATCATGGCTTCCGGCCGCGCTCAGGGTCACAACGACTTGCTGACGGGCTTCCGGATCGCTCAATCGAATCGCACTTCCTCCCTCCTGGCCGCGCGCCGAGAGTGTCGCGCCTTCCGCTGCGCACACGCCGCCGCCGGTCACACACAGGCAGAGCGCGCCCAGCAGGATTCTGAATTCATTTCTTATTCGCATTGGCGGCTGAGTTCGAACGATCAAAGCTACGGACCTGGAACTTTGAAAGTCTTTCACCGGTCGCGGGCAAAACAAAAGGGAAAACCAATCAGCCAAATCAGAGGGAATGCCGACAACGCCCACTTGCAATTTCCGAACGAAACCTGTTTTATACCTTAAATCATGACAGATCGGTTTCCACACAAAGCCGATCGGAATCGCAGCACGATGAATTCAGAATCGCCAAAACGAAAATGTTCCGGGCCAATAAATCGACGCTCGTTTCTGGAAGTGGGCGGCCTCAGCGTGCTGGGGCTCGGGATGAGCGACTTCCTCCGTTATCAGGCTGAGGCCAAAGCCGCGGGAGACGATCTCAGCGACACCTCGGTCATTTTCATCTGGCTGCCCGGCGGGCCTCCCCACATGGAGACCTACGACATGAAGCCAAACGCGCCGTCCGACTACCGCGGCGAATTTCGGCCCATCAAGACCAATGTCCCCGGCATCGATGTCTGCGAGTTGCTGCCCATGCACGCGAAGATCGCGGACAAGTTCACGCTGATTCGCTCCATTTCCCACGACTTCGCGGACCACGGCGGCGGCCACAAGCGACTGATGACAGGTCGCGTTCCCGCGACGCCAACGGGCACCATCAACGACGCGCCGTCGGTGAGCTCCATCATCAAGACCATGCTCCAAAAGGGTTCGGGCGAAATGCCGGTCTGCGTCAGCGAGGTCGACGGGTCCCGCGCCGGCATCGACACTTTCGCGATGGGACCGGCCTATCTCGGCCCCTCGGCGACGCCCTTCATGGTGGCCGGCGATCCCAGCGATCCCAAATTCAAGGTGCAGAACATCGGCGTGAAAAAGGCGATGGAAACGCGCCTCGACGATCGTCTTGTAATGCTCAAGGGCATGGATCTGCTGCGACGCGATGTCGACAAAAGCGGCGCTATGTCGGCGATGGATGGCTTCAATCGCCAGGCGATCGACATGCTGATGAGCGACAAGGTTCGCGACGCGTTTGATCTTTCCAAAGAGCCGATGAAGCTGCGCGAACGCTACGGCATGCATGCCTTCGGGCAACGCGCGATCATGGGCCGCCGGCTGGTCGAGGCCGGCGTGAAGTTTGTCACGATGGTCTGGGAAAATCCCTACCCCGGAAAACCCCAGCCCAAGGACGCCGTCTACAACTGGGATTCGCACGCGGTCAACGCGCATATTTTTGAAGACGCCAAGTGGCGCATCCCAGTCTACGACCAGGCTCTTTCGGCGCTGATCGAAGACATTTATCAGCGCGGCCTCGACAAGAAGGTGCTGATCGTGGCGACTGGCGAATTCGGCCGCACGCCAAAGATCTCCGTTCAACGCGGCACCCGCACCGGCGTCATGCAGCCCGGCCGCGATCACTGGCCCAAGGCGATGTCCGTGCTCGTCTCGGGCGGCGGCATGCAGACTGGGCAGGTCGTTGGCGCGACCAACGACAAAGGCGAACATCCGATCGAGCGCCTGCTCTCGCCCAACGACCTCTGGGCGTCGGTCTACAAGCACCTCGGCATCGACCACAAGCACACGCTCCACGACCTCCAGGGCCGCCCGATGCAGATCCTCCCTTTCGGCAAGCCGATCGAGGAAATCATGCCGATGGGGGTGTAAGATCCCACCCGCCGCGTCAGTTCTTGAGGACACGCGCGCATGGAGGGACGAGCCTGCGAGTCCGCCACTATTCTCCAGGAATTTTCACCAGCGGACTCGCAGGCTCGTCCCTCCATGCAATCCACTTCTTTTCAATGACAGTGACATTTTCCTGCGGGCCCCTAATCTTTCCGCCGCGCGAAACAACACACGCCTCATGAAAAGATACCTCCTCGCATTCACTGCCGCCTGCCTCCTCGCGACCTCAGCCGTCGCCGCGTCGAATCCCAACATCCTGATCGTCCTGGTCGACGACATGGGCTATGGCGATCCCGGCTGCTACAATCCGAATTCCAAAATCCCCACGCCGAATATCGATTCCCTCGCTCGCGACGGCATGCGTTTTACCGACGCGCACGCCCCGGGCCCGCTCTGCCATGTGTCACGGTATGGCCTGCTCACGGGGCAGCATCCCTTCCGCGCCAATCCCGGACAATGGCGAAAGCAAGCGACCATCGACAAGGACCGCGTCACCATTGCCTCACTGCTCAAGACGCGCGGCTACCGCACCGCGATGGTCGGCAAATGGCATCTGGGCTTCGACGAGAATGGCTATGAAAACCCTCTGCCCGGCGGCCCGGCCGATCGCGGGTTTGAAACGTATTTCGGCATCCGCGCCTCGACCGATATTCCTCCCTATTTCTACATTCGCGGCAACCGCGCAGTCGCCCCGCCGACGGACACCGTGTCCGCGAATGACAGCGTCGACAAAGGCTGGTCGCC
>JBLHKZ010000283.1:0-7369 GCA_047618185.1 Limisphaerales bacterium | reverse complement strand
CCTCGCGTTTGAGGAATTCAACGATAATGCGCAGCGCGGTTTCGGTGACGGAATGCACGGTGGCGGCGGTTGGAAAATGAGGGAATCAAGCGATCGGGCGTTCCTCGCGGTCGTTGGGTTAGACTGCGCGGGCGCCGGAGGCGGGGTCAAGGACTGCCTTGGGCCGCCAGCCTGGCTCGCCTCATTTCCGAGGGGCGTCTTTGGTCTCGCCTGGTTTCCGACGCCGAATCAGATAGCCGGCGAAAGATCCCAGGCCGCTGAACTTGTATTGAGCGTCGACGTACTTCTCGATCACGTAAAATGCGAAGTAGTAGAATCGCATGAAACCCCAGAGCGCGAGACCCAGTAGCAGGGCGACGCGGAGACCGGGATTTTCCCAGAGGAGCAAGGCTGAGGCGAATACGCCGGTGAGGAGCATGAGAAAGCCTTTGAGAACGATCAGGCGGGAACTGGTGAGATCTTTCATAGCGCGGGATGCGGGCGGTGATTCAGTTGACTGTGATGGAACCTCGCATCGAACCAGAGGTTTCGCCAGCCGATCGGGGCGTCGCGTCGGCGATGGGCGCCAGAGGATAAATTGAGCGAACCCACCCCGATTTCTCCGCTTAGTTCCTCCTTCGTTTGGGATTGCCCGCCGTAAACGGCAGACGCAGTCGGCGTTCGCACGAAGCATTGGCGCAGCAATGCCCTACCGGTATAGGCGCAGCGACTGGAGGTTCAATTTGGCGGGTAGGGTATCGCTGCGCCGATACTTGCATTTCCAATGCAATTCACGCCTTTTTCCGAACGTGAATTTGTGGGTAATGCACAGCTCCTCGGAGGGGGTCGCCGACGAATGAGAGGAACAGGACTGGATCGGGGTGGGTTCGCCCGAGCTTGCCGTTGACTCCGTATCTAACTGCCACCCACTTCCGATCACGCCGTCGGCCCGGGCTTGCATCCTTGACGCGTCGCTTTCGGACCGCCTAGTGTCCCGACCCATGGATGGTCTGAACGGTGGCGACAGCAAAATCGACGGGAAACCGACGATTGCCGCCTATGGTTTGCGGATTATTCCCCTCGCGTTTGCAGCGTTGATTTTGCTTTGCGGGGTGGGCTGCAAAACGACTTTGGAGACGACGTTGTTCGCGATCTCGAGAGTCAAGTCCCCGATCACTTACGATCTGCGTCATAGCGAGTTGAACAAGCCCTTGTCGGAAGGCTCCCGGACGGAATTGGCGAAGGCCCGGAAAGGGATGCCTGTGGTGTTGAACACCACCAATGTCCTGGGCGAAAATGAACGGATCGACGACCTCCACGATCTGGCGGAGAAGGAGACGCTTGTCATGCTGTGTTATTCCGGCGGCGGTGCGCGCGCGGCGAGAATGGCCATGCACACGATGGCCGAGCTGGAAACTGTCTACAACGAACGTTATGGCGACGCGTCCCCGGCGCTCCTCGATCGGATCGACGTCTATTCCACGGTCAGCGGCGGCTCGCTTTTTTCCAGTGTGATTGCCAAGCGGTTTCATTCCAATTTGTCGACCAATCGCGCCGAGACCAGGAGAACTGGCTTTCAATCGCTCATCAAGGATCCACGGGCAGAACGGATTACCCGCAAACTGGGATCTTCCTCGGCGCTTTTCTATTTCAACCCCGGCCATTTTGGGGTGGTTCCGGCGCTGTTGTTGGTGACCGAGTGGGACACGTTGAACCTCTTTGCGCGCACACACGCCTACCTTCAGCAAAATCGATTTTTATTCACGCCTCCAAAGAAACTGATGACCCTGTCCGATCTGGACAGCAGTCCGCGTTTCCTGTTCAACGCCACTTGCGTGGAAACGAAAATGCCCTTTGTGATGACTCAGGCGGCGTTGCACACGGAGAGCGACGCCAATCCCTTGACCGGCGTCGTTTACAATCCCGTCAGGGACTGGCTGCTTGAATCGGACAAGGCTTACGCGGATACGCTCAAGAGCAATCCGCTGGTTCATGCTTCGACGCTGGAGGACATTGGCAGCTCGCCGGGCGCGTTTCCGTTGAGTTATGCCGTGATGGCGAGCGCCGCCTTTCCCTTCATTTTTAATCCTCTGCATCTAAAGAAACACAACGCGGTCGATGCCAGCGCCAAGGATGGCTACATTAAGCTGATTGATGGCGGGATTTACGATAACACCGGTCTGGTCACCGCGTTGGAGCTCTACAATCATTTTGAGCTGCACCATCCGAATCCGAATCGGAAACTGATATTAATCTCTGTCAACGCGGACAACGAGATCGGGGGTTTCGATAAGGAGTCGCTGGCCAAGATCGGCTATTTTGAAGTGGATATTCCTTTGCGCGGACTCTTCGAGGCCGTGCACAGCATGGACCAGATTTATTATCATCAGACCCAGATGTTCCGCGCCGCGATCCAATTTCGTGTCAGGAAGATGAACCAGGATCGACACAGCGTGGATTTCTTCGAGATTAAGCTGGAGGACCTGGAGGAGGGCACGGAACTGCGCAAGAAGATCCGGGAAATCAAGACCGCGATGGTGATGACGAAAAAGAACGATAAACTGGTGAAGGAGGCCGTCGACAAAATCATCAACTCCCGGAGCGAGGATCGGCAAATGTCGCTCGCGGAGGAGATCGTTCAATCGATCGGGACCGGCAAGTGAAGTGAGGGGCGGCAAGGACAGGACGCGCTGTCACTTCGAGCGGGCGACGACCATGACCGTGGCTTTGCGGGCCTGTTCGGCCAGTGTTTCGGGTCCGAGCTCCAGTCGCGGGCCGGGCTGTTTAAGCTTCGGGGCGAGCGAGGGCACACGGCTCAGAAAACGCCCGACGCTGTTGCTCTTGATGGCATAGGCGAAATTCCGAGGCCGCTGCCCGGCGCTGACGCTGGCTCTGGTCTCGAGAAAATCCTCCTCCATGTTGGAATCGACGACACCGATGACCTGCCCATATTTGTCGATCAACGCGCCGCCGGAGTTGCCGTAACGAACCGCCGCGCTGATCTCGTAGCGCCGCGGATCGTTCTGCCTGCCGCGCAGGCCGGAAATCTCCCCAGTCGCGAGCTTGGGATCGGCGCCCAGGAGCCAGACATTTGGAAAACCCAGGGTGAGGATCGGCTCTCCAAGCTTGGCCTGTTTAATGAAATTAATGGGCAGGGGCTCGAATTTTCCGACCGCCTTCAACAGCGCCAGGTCCAGTTTTGGATCCGCGTAGATCAGCTTCGCGCGGAGGTTCTTTGAGCCGAGCTTGATGAAGAGGTTCTTCTTGCCCTCAATCACATGCGCGCAAGTGAGGAGATAGCCGTCGGCAGTGATAAAAAATCCCGTGCCAGAGCGGGTCTCGTGCTGAATCTTCTCCTTCGCGGTGACGAATTCCATGGCGCGTCGCAACGCCTGTTCCTGTTGATAGTCGCTCAGGTTCGGGCTCATCAAATTGATCTGACGCTTGGCTGAGAGGTGGTCCGCAGCCTCGGCCAGCCGCATCCATTTATAAGCCTCGATCAGATCCTTGCGCACGCCTCGACCATGATAATAACAGAATGAAAGATCGTAGTAGGCGTCGCTATCGCCCTGTTTGGCGGCTCGCTGCAGCCACTTGACCGCAGCGAAGTAGTTCCGGCCGGTTCCCTCGCCCAGATAGAACATGGCGCCCAGACGGGCCTGCGCCTCGGCGATGCCCCCTTTGGCGGCGCGCTCGTACCAGGGTAGCGCCCGCCGGGGGTGGTCGTCCGCGTCGTAAATCTTCGCGACCGCGAATTGGGCATAGGTGTCTCCCCCCTTGGCCGCGGCCATGGTTTTCTGGCGTGCTCCCTGGTCTGGCAGCCTAGCGCTATCGTCAGCCGCGGCGGCGCCGGCCGACGCGGCCAGCGCTAGCGCGAACAGTGACGCCATGATGAATCGAAGATGCCTCACGGAAGCCAAGCTAGTGCACCGGCCGGCGGTTGACAAATCGCGAATGCGAACCAGACTCTCGCGCCATGAAAACCACGTTCCTTGCTCTCCTGTTGGCTTCGGCAACCATCGCCGCCGCCGCCGATCCGACGATTTATGAGATTCCCCTGAAGGACATCGACAAACAACCGACGACCCTGAAGCAGCGCCAAGGCAAGGCTCTGTTGATCGTCAACGTCGCCTCGGAGTGCGGACTGACCTCCCAATACCGCGGGTTGGAGGCGCTTCACAAGAAGTATCAGGACAAGGGTTTTGCGGTCCTTGGTTTTCCATGCAATCAGTTTGGCGGACAGGAGCCGGGCACGAACGAGGAGATCAAGACGTTCTGTTCGACGCGGTATCAGGTCACTTTTCCGATGTTCGACAAAATCGATGTAAAGGGCGCGAATCAGCACGCGCTTTACCGGAAGCTCTCGGGGCCGAAGGCTAAGTTCGCGGGCGATGTCGGCTGGAACTTCGGCAAGTTCCTGGTCGGAAAAAACGGCGAGGTCATTGCCCGTTTCGATCCGAGCGAAGAGCCGGATTCCGAGAAAGTCGTGAAGGCCATCGAGAAGGCTCTGGCCGCGAAGTAGCGGCGGGCAATCTCAGGACGCGATTCCCGGGCGACCGAGCCGGAGGAAATCGAGATCGACGCTGGCGACGCCGTCGAGCGCGAGTTCGGCCAGCGCCTTTCCCAATGCCGCAGTGAATTTGAAGCCGTGCCCGGATAGGCCGGCGGCGAAGACGACTGAGTCATGCTCGGGATGTCGATCGACGATGAAATGCTCGTCAGGCGACATCGTGTAGAAACACACTTCGTGTCGAGTTCGGCGTAGGGACACACCCGGCAGGCATTGCGCGAGAAAGGTCTCGATGCGATCGACGTCGGACGGATCCAGTTCGCGCGGGTCGGACAAGGGGTCGGTGATCTCCCGGCCGCCACTGTGCTCGGCGACCTTGATCCCAAGTTCGCCGCGTTTGGGAAATCCGTAGAAATAGCCGCCATTCACTTCGAAGAAGAAGCAGGGACAACCGGTGGATTCAAGGTAGTCGTTCGAATCGCTCGCATACCAGTGCATATGTTTGCGAAGGATGGGCAACCTGACGCCCAGCTCGGAGAGCAGGTCGCTCGACCAGCATCCCGCTGCAACGATCAAGCGCCCCGCGGAGTATTGCCCCTGGTCGGTCTCCACCACCACGCCGGAATGGGTTGCGGACCAACTCTGGACCGTCTCTCCATGGCGATGCCGGGCTCCCAATTTGACGGCCTCTTCGAGGTGGGCGCGCACGCAGTCTTCCACCAGGAGGTAGCCAGCGTCGCGTTCGAAAACGGCTGTCGCTCCTTCTGGAGCCGAGTAGCCAGGGTATTCCTTCTCAGCCTCGCGGAGGGAAATTTGTTGGACGTCGAGCCCATGCTTTTTCGCGCTGGCCAACGCCCCCGGAATCACCACCCCATCGGGAGGGCCGAAATAGATCTGGCCCGTGCGATGGAAGAGCGCTTCGCCGCGAATGGCGGCCAGCTCGTCCCAAAGCGTGTAGGCGGATTCCAGCAGCGGGACGTAATCCGGATGCTCGAAATAGGAGCGTCGAATTATACGTGATTCGCCGTGCGAACTGCCGCGATCGTGACCCGGCGGAAAACGGTCCAGGCCCAAGGCCCGGACGCCGCGGTTCGCCAAATGGTAAAGAGCGGCGGCGCCGACGCCCCCGGTCCCCAGCGCTATGACATCATATGTTTCCATGACGATTGAACCCAACGATCTACAGCGGATGCGGGCGCTCTGTCAAAAGCCGATCGAAGCCAGAGCCCAATCGGGGCGCATATATGTTTCTCGAAAGATGGGACACCGAGGACGGCGTCCGTCTCCAAAACTGAGAGGGATGCCGTCCTCGGCGTCCCATTTCACATGAATGAGTCGAATGGTCAGGAAATTTAGATGCGCCAGAACTCAGCCGCCAACTGCGTCAAAGCCGGCGCCGCCAGCTTTGAGTGTCGGGCCAACTTGTCCCAATCAGGACGGATGCGGGTCGCATGTGGAACTGTCTTCCAAAGATCGGCAACTCGCGCAATCGCCCTTTTCCCTCGCGAACGCCAGATTTTGGGAATCTAATGTGGCTACGCGGCTGGTTTTGATCTGAGGCGGCACGGATAATGGTGATGAAGAGAGAAAGAAGATGTTTGAAACGTTCGGAATCGACATGAAAGTTGAAAATGAAATGGTCTTATAAAATTGCGCGCATCGCCGGCACGGACGTGAAGATTCATCTCACGTTTCCGATGCTGCTGGCCTACATCGCGCTTTCGAATCTCAAATACGGCGCCGCAGAGGCGGCCTTCGGAGTTGTTTTTGTCATCCTGGTTTTTGGATGCGTGCTGCTGCACGAATTTGGGCACGTCTTCGCCGCGCGTTCCTTCGGCATTCGCACGCCCGATGTGACCCTTTACCCTATCGGCGGCGTGGCGCGATTGGAGCGCATGCCCGAGCGGCCTATTCAGGAGCTCATCGTTGCGCTGGCGGGTCCGGCCGTGAATGTGGCCATCGCGGCCGTGCTGGCGGTCGTTCTCCTGGCGTTGGGACTCAGTGTGGGCTTCGGCGGCTTTTCCGTCGGCGGCTTTTCAAGTCTCCTGGCCGGACTGGTGGCGGTGAACATCTGGCTCGTGCTGTTCAATATGATCCCGGCGTTTCCAATGGATGGCGGCCGCGTGCTGCGCGCCCTGCTCGCCATGCGAATGACCTATGCGCGAGCCACGCGAATCGCCGCGAAGATCGGCCGGGCGTTGGCCGTCGTGGCGGGCGTGTTAGGGATTTTCTACAGCCCCATGCTGGTGTTCATCGCGATCTTTATCTACATGGCCGCCGGGCAGGAAGCCGCCGCCGCGGAGTGGCGAGAGCGAAATTCCAGTTTCTTTCAAACCGATGCGGCGCGGCCGATCAAGCCGGAGTCGGAGCCGGCGGCCTGGCGTTCGGAATCCTCGCGAGGCGAGGTCGTCCCGGTTATGGACGAAGCCGGTCGGGTGGTCGGTTGGGTGCGTCGCTGAAGCAGCGATGGATCGACGCACGTCGTCAAGGTTTGCGGTACCCTGGGAAACCCTCCGGCTTTGACCAAGAGACTCTGAGAGTTGGACTTATACGGAGGTTACTGATCGTCCTTTCTATTCTGGGGAGCGCACGCGCCTCGCGTGTTCTCATTGGCGCCCCGCCGATGAGCCATGGCGCGTAGCGGCTTGGCTTCCACGCGGCTCGACCGCGGGAAACCGGAGAATCCGGCGGGGGCGCCAAATTCAACACGCGAGGGCGCGTATGCTCCCCGGAGCATGCCCGGCCTTCGAGTAACGGTGGCCTTTGCAGGCCGGTAGAGAAAAGGAGTGTGAAGATCCCGAATCCGCCTTCGATTTGTTCCCGATCCACTTCGGAAAATAAAACCGTTTGACATCGAATACTACCAAGGTAGTATTACCG
>JBLHKZ010000282.1:0-7390 GCA_047618185.1 Limisphaerales bacterium | reverse complement strand
GGCGAGGGCCCCAGTGAAGTGCGCCGCATCGACGGCAAACGCGTGGCGCTCGTCGAAGCCAATCTGGGCGACGCCTCGCTCGGTTCGGCGGTCAAACGCATTGAAGAGGAACTTGATTCCAAGATCGTGTGGCCCTCGGACATGACCTACCTGCTGACGGGGCAGAATCAGGAATGGGAGCGAAGCGAAAGCAGTCTGTATCTGGCCCTGGGGCTCAGCCTGTTTCTGGTCTACGTCATCATGGCGGCGCAGTTTGAATCATTGATGCAGCCGCTGGTGATCATGCTCACAATTCCGCTGGCGTTTTTTGGCACCGTTCTCGGGCTCAAGGCCTTGAACATCAGCCTCTCGATCGTCGTGTTTCTCGGCATGATCATGCTGGCCGGCATTGTGGTGAACAACGCCATCGTACTCGTGGATTATGTCAACGTGCTCAAGCGCCGCGGCATGGCGCTGCGGGAGGCGATCGTCACCGCCGGCTCCGTCCGACTGCGGCCGATCCTGATCACCACCGCGACGACCGTGCTGGGCCTGATCCCGATGGCCATGGGAATGGGAGACGGCGCTGAGATTCGGACGCCGATGGCCATCGCCGTGATCTTCGGATTGATCACCTCCACCTTCCTGACGTTGTTGATCATTCCGACGATTTACTATCTGCTCGAAAGTCTGCGGATGAAGGTTCTGAAACTGCCGTGAACGAGGAGGAGAAATCCGAAATCCGAAACTCGAAATTCGAAACAAATCCGAAACCCGAAATCTGAAAATACTAAACGGCGCGCTCTTGCTTTGCTGGTCTTACTGGCTTGGGGAGCGCTTTACAGCTGCCATGTCAGACTCTGAAAACCCAAAACGCTACGATCTGGAAGATCGGACTTTTGAGTTTGCCCGGCGCACTCGGGCGTTTGTGAAGCAGCTGCCGCGCTCGCTTTCGAATGCGGAGGATGTGAAACAGGTGGTTCGGTCAACTGGCTCAGTTGGAGCGAATTATATCGAAGCGAATGAATCTCTGAGTAAGAAAGACTTCGTGATGCGAATCAAGATTAGCCGGAAAGAAGCAAAAGAATCGCGGTTCTTCCTGAGATTAATTGATGTGGGGCAGGATGATGATATTGCGCGGGAACGGGAATGGCTCGCGAACGAAGCCCAGGAATTGACGAACATATTCGGGGCCATTCTCCGAAAAAGCAGCTGAACGCCCGTGTTTGAGATATTTGAATATTTGAATTTAGAATTTGTTTCGGATTTCGATTTTCGATTTTCGGATTTAATCCAAACCCCGTGAGTGAGCCCAAACTCAACGCCGAACACGATTCCGATGACGATCGGAGCGTGACCGGTTTGCTGACGCGCTTCTCGCTGGATCGTCGGATCACCGTGCTGGTATTTCTGATGACGATCGTCGTGGTGGGCGTGATTGCATCGCTGGGCATTCCCTTGGAGACCTTCCCTCGCGGATTTGAATTTCCGGCGGTGCAAGTGTCTGTGCCGTGGAAGGATGCGCCGGCGCAGGCCGTGATGGACAAAATCACCCTGCCGCTGGAGGAGGAACTCAGCACCGTTCGCAATCTCGACGGACTCAATTCCTGGACGCGCACTGGCAACACCGGCGTCTTCGTTCGCTTCAAGCAGGGCACGGACATGGATGTCGCCTATCGTGAAGTGCGTGATCGGGTGGAGCGCGCGCGCATGCTTTTTCCGGAGGACGTCGATCGGACCTTCATCTTCAAGCAGGATATGTCAGGCATTCCGCTGCTCGCCATCGGGGTGGCTGTGGATCCCGATATACGCGATTACTACAATCTGATTCAAAAGGAGATTGTTTTGCCGCTCTCACGGATTGACGGCGTGGCGTCGGTCGACGCCCAGGGTCTGATCGAGAAGGAAGTCCTGATCGAGATCGACAAGGGACTGAGCGACGCCCATGGGTTGAACATCTACCAACTGGGGCAGGATCTGGGCGGGGACAATTTCACCATGGCGTCGGGAACGGTGCGCGACGCGGGGAAGAAATTTCTGCTGCGATCGGTGGCGACCTACAAGTCGATTGAAGAGCTGGAGGACCGTCCTGTATCGCCCACGGCCCGGCTGAAGGACATCGCGACGATCAGCTATGCGCCGCCGGATTATAAGTTCGCCGTTCGCGTAAACGGCAAGCAGGCCTTCGCCCTGATCGTCAAGAAGGAGGGCGACGCGAATACCGTGGATGTCTGCCGGGAAGTGCGTGTTGCTCTGGACAAATTGAAGGACAATCCCCGGCTGGGCTCCTCGGTGGAGATGGCGGCCTTTTTCGACCAGGGGCTCGTGATTGAGGATTCGCTCAGCAACCTGATCAAGAGCGGTCGATTGGGAGGGTTGCTGGCGGCGGCTGTGCTTTTCATTTTTCTGCGTCAGGTTCGGTTGACGGCGATTATCTCACTTTCCATTCCCTTGTGCCTGCTGGTTTCGCTGGTCGTGATGTTCTTCATGGGCGAGACATTGAATATCTTGAGCATTCTCGGCCTGGTGATTTGCGTCGGGCTGTTGGTCGATAATTCCGTGGTCGTCGCGGAAAATATCCTGAGACTGCGCAACGCGGGGCTGACCCGACGCGACGCCTGCGTGCGCGGCGCCAGCGAAATTGCATTGGCCATCACCTTGGCGACATTGACAACCGTGGCGGTGTTTCTGCCCATGTCGCTGGTCGAGGGTCAGGGAAAGTTTTTCATGATGCGGCTGGCAATTCCGATCTGCGTTTCCCTGCTCGCGTCGCTCTTGGTCGCGTTGATTTTTATTCCGCTCAGCGTTTACATCACCTTTCCCGCGCGAATGAAAAAAGGCCCTTCGCAAGGCAAGCCCGGCTTTTATGCGCGTTTGATGGGGTGGATTGAGGTGGTCTACGAATTCACCTTCGGGAAGATCAAGCGCGTCTACAATCTCATGCTGGCGTTTTTCCTGAGACGGCGATTGGATCTGGTGTTTGGCCTGTTCGTGGTCTTCTGGGTTACGGTCTTTGTCGCCTGGAAGGAGGTGGGGCTTGCGGAGTCGCAGGAGGAGGACCAGATGAGCCTCAACATCGGCATCCAGATGGACAAGGAGTTTACCTTCGAGGAAACGGGAGAGTATTTTCGCGAGGTCGAGAGGATCGTGGAAGCCCGCAAGGAGGAATACGGGCTCAGTGGGTATTTTGTCCAATATCGCAAGCGCGGGGGACGGTTTGAAGCCTGGCTGGACAAGGATGTCGAAAACGATCTGACCGCCAAAGAAATTGGATCGAAGATCTATAAGGAGCTGCCGAAGAGCGCGGGCGTGCGACTCTATTACGCGGAGGAGAACCAGGCGGAGGACGCCAAGGGCAAGGATGTCTTTGGGATTCGCCTGGAGGGCGACGATCCGACGCTGCTCGCGGAAGTAGCCGAAACGCTCGAGCCTGTTTTTCTGAGGGTGGACGGCGTGCTCGGTATGCGCGCCGGTGAGGATGAAACGCCGAGCGAACTCGCGCTGGTGATCGATCGCGATCGCGCGACGGCCAGCGGGGTGAATCCGAACACGATCGCCGGCGTGGTGGGTTACGCGCTTCGCGGCAGCGCGCTTCCGCGTTTCAATCAGGACGGCAAACAAATTCCCGTACGTGTGCGATTTCAGGAGTCCGATCGCGAGACGCTCAGTGATCTCTCAAATTTTCAGGTGCCGACAGAGTCCGGAGGGGCCCTGCCGATTTCGGCCCTGACCGATGCGAAAATGCTCAACACGCCGCAGGGTATCAATCGCCGCGATCGCCGCGTCACGCACTACCTGACCTTTGAGCTTGAGGAGGGAAAAGCGGAAGAGGCCCGGGAGACGATGATCGCGATGCAGCAGGCCATCGACCTGCCGGAGGGGGTTCGATTCGGAGCCATTTCGATGAATTTCAACAATGAAGACCTGGACAGCATGAAGTTCGCCGGTGTCATGTCGATCCTGTTTGTCTATCTGCTGATGGGGTTTCTTTTTGAAAGTTTCATCCTGCCCTTGTCCATCATCCTCACGATCCCGCTCGCGGGCATTGGCGTGGGATGGATCCATTACATCACGGACAAGGACATGGACATGCTGGGCATCATCGGGATCATCCTGCTGATCGGCGTGGTCGTGAACAACGGCATCGTGCTGATCGACTACGTCAATCGCCTGCGCCGAGAAGGCATGGAGCGCACCAAGGCTCTGCTTCAGGCGGCGGACCGGAGGTTTCGCCCGATTCTCATGACCGCGTTGACGACGATCATCGGCATGCTGCCGCTGACGGTCAGCGATCCCAGCGCGATCGGCATGAGTTATAAAAGCTTCGGGCTGACGTTGATTGGCGGCATGACCACGGCCACCTTGCTGACGTTGCTCGTGATCCCGGTCTTCTACACCTTCTTCGACGACGCGCGGATCGCCGCAGCGCGGGCACTGAGGCGGGCGCTCCCTAGAAGGGCGAAGAACGCGGATGCGAAATCGACAGAGGCGGCGCCGGTTGAGGGGTAGGTCGAATCATTCGGGTGTTTAAACCCGAAGGGTTTGCAGCTGAGTAGCCTGGCTTACCGCCCGGCTACCCAGGCTGATAACGCTCCGCGTTGAAGAAGATAAGCGCCCCTGTGTGTTCGCAATGAGACTTTTCGCGGCGAGCGAAAAAGCTCCGTTTCCCTTTTCCTATTTTGCTGTCGCTTGTTTCCCTGCGGTCATGCGGCGGGTGATGAAGGTGCGGATCTTGGCGATCTTGGTTTTGCCGAGAAGCATGACCGCGCTTTTGGTGTCCTTGCCGACCAGTGGCTCGGCGGCGTACCAATACATCAGGGGGAGATTATGATCGTCCGCGTCTTCGGCGTGGCTCAGCAGGGCGACCAAGGTGTCGCGCCGCTTGTCGATCGGCGTGCGCAGCATCGCGGCGGCAATGTAGAGCCGCACGAAGGGCGCCTTATCGTCCGCAGCCATGCGCGCCACTTCCTTCAACAACGCGTCGGAAGGATTCTTGTCTTCAAAGGCAAGTTGGATGGCCCAGGCGCGGACGTATTCGCTCTTTGACTTGAGCTGCGCTAGGGCGACTTTCTCGGTGAATCCTCCGGTCACATGCAGCGCCCAGAGCGCGCGCAGCTTGCGGGTTTCGTCCGGATTGTTGTTGGCGATTTCGAGCAGCGCCTTGTGGACCTTGGGATTCGACCCGCGCTCCTGTAGGACGCGCCGCGCATGACGGACATACCAGTCGTTCTTGTGCAGCTGATACTTCACCAGTTCATCGTCGCTGGCTTTCTTCAGATCGACCCGGGTTGTTTTCTGATTGCCGTAGGCGACCTTGAAGATGCGTCCGTTCGAGCGATCGTGAACGACGGGATCGCGCCGGTGGCATTGATTCAAATCATACCAGTCGATCATGAAAACAGAGCCGTCCTGATCGTAGAGGAGATTCACGATTTGTGAGGCCTGGTCGTTGAAATTCATCAGGTCGGCGCCGTGCTTGCCGACGTAGCCGGAGCCCTTGCGCACGGGGACGTCCATGTTGATGCGGGAACCGTGAATGTTGTTCATGAAGGCCATGCCGCGATATTTGTCCGGCCAGCTGCCTCCGAGATAAACCATCAGGCCCGCGTGGGCGTGGCCGCCGCCGACCTTGTCCGACCTGGCGTTGCCGGTGTGCGGGCGAGCCCCGAGATAGTGAAGATGGTCGGCTATGGTCTTGATGTCGTCGTAGGTGTAGGGATTGAAGTGCTTGCCGCCCTGACGCTGATAACGCGCGCCCTGAATCATGTGGAAAAAATGCGGGATCACGCAGGCCTCGATCAGGCACTGGCCGTAGTCGTTGAAATCGACGCCCCAGGGATTGCTGGTGCCGTACGCAAAGGTCTCGAACCGGTCTTTGGTTGGATGGTAGCGCCAGACAGCGGCATTGACCGGTTCGCGCTCGTCATCGGGCGTTCCCGGCTTACCGACCTTGGAATGAGTGAACACACCGTGGCAGCCGTAGAGCCAGCCGTCGGGGCCCCAGCAGAATGTGTTCAAGGTTTCGTGTGTGTCCTGATAGCCCCAACCGTCGAGCAGGACTTCGGGTTTGCCGTCTGGCTTGTCGTCGCCGTTTTTGTCGGGAATGAACAGGAACTGCGGCGCCGCACCGACGAATACGCCGCCGAAGCCGACTTCAATGCCGCTGACAAGATTCAGGTTGTCCTTGAACACGGTTCGCTTGTCGTGCACGCCGTCGCCGGTGGTGTCCTCGAGAATCAGGATGCGATCGTTGCCTTTGCCCTCGGGCTGGCGAATCGGGTAGGTGTAGGATTCGGCAACCCAAAGCCGGCCGCGATCGTCGATGCAAAAGGCGATGGGCTGTTTCACGTCCGGTTCGGCGGCGAACATGGTCGCTGAAAAACCTTTGGGCAGGGTCAGCTCCTTGATCGCATTGGCGGGGGAAAGGCCGGCGTTCTTGACGATGTCCAACGGCGGCAGCTCAGGCCCGGCGGGGCGATTGCCCACGGCTGCGGCGGACTGGACGCTGGGCCGCGCGCGATGAAAACGGAAGTCGTCGAAGTTCACATGGCCCCAGCCCCCGCTGTGATCGTCGACGACGCGCACGCTGATTTCCTTGTCGCGGAGTTTGCGAAGGTCGACCACGGCAAGCAGCATGTTCTCCCGGCTGCGTCCGCGCGCGGTGTAAAAAACTTTACCGGTGGCGCGATTGACGAGCTCGACACGGGTCTCGGGATGGTTGCCTCCGCCGACGCGAAAGGTCGCCCAGTCGTGCGTCACTTTGAAGGGGACGGATTCAATCGTGCCCTTGGGGCGATCGCGTAGCTTTTCGTATCCTCCGAGCCAGAAGCGTCCCTGACGTTCGGCCTTCTTGCCTTCGCCGAAGGGGCGGTTCTGATCGATGCCGCCTCTAATCGGCTGCTGCTCGAAGGCGCGCCCGGCGACGGTCCAGTCCTTCAGGGTGCCGGATTCGAAATCGAGGTTCAGCGGTTTGCCGTCTTTGCCGGTTGGCAGGATGCCCTCGGAGCCGGCCGGTTTCGCGAAAGCGATTTCACCAGTCGGCTTCGCGGCGGTGGCCGGCTTGGCCTGGGCGACGAAAACTTTCGGTTGTGCCGCCTGCCAATCCGCCTTGCTCACCGATTTCTTCTTGTGCGCGAAAACGAAGGTTCCCTTCTTGTTGCCTATGATCAGGTCCTGTAGCCCGTTGCCGTCGAAATCGGCGACGCCGATCTGTCTACCGACGCCGGAATTGTTGTCAATTAGGTGGGGAATGAAATCCACCTTGCCGGCGTCGCGAACCAGCTGGAACCAGTAGATCACTGGAGCGGCGCCGGGATCGGGATCTTTGCCCGGGCCGTGCGCCCAAAAGGTCTTACCGGTAACGATGTCCTTGAGGCCGTCGCCGTCCACGTCGAACAGTTCAACCGCGTGA
>JBLHKZ010000281.1:0-7424 GCA_047618185.1 Limisphaerales bacterium | reverse complement strand
AAGGCGAATCCGAGCAGCCTCTACGAGGCGGTCGGACTGGCCGCGAAGCTGGCTTCCTGAGCCCGCGACGGGCTGCGACCTTTTTCTTGCACAGGAGGAAACGGAGTGAACAGAGGCGGAGAAAGCCGTGGAAAGCACGCTTCCGCCGACTGCCTTCTTTCGTCCCTCCGGGACGCGGTTGCACTCGACGTTTGGGGTTGGCGTTATGAATTGCAGCCCAGGCTGGCTGGGCGTCCATACCCAAGATCCGTGTCATCCGCGCTATCCGTGGTTCATGCCTTTTCAGCGCGGATGGCACGGATCTGAATCGTGAATGAGCCCATTGGGCAAGCGGCGTCGTTTTCTTCTCCGTTCTCTCTGTTTCCTCCTGTTTGATTCTCCACAGTCACATCCGCGGTGTTTTTCTGTTGCCGTTTGGGCGGGTTGGCTTTGGAGTGGGCGGGTGATTGTTGTCATGGCGGATGATATTTCCGGGGCGGCGGAATTGGCCGGGGTCGCGTTTGAACGCGGGCTCTCGGCGGAGGTGCAGACGCGTTTCGATCCGACGTCGACCGCGGATGTTGTCGCGCTGGACACGGATTCGCGATTGGCGACTCCGGCGGTGGCCGCGCGCCGCGTGGGGGAAATGGCCCGGCACGTCGCGGCGGCGAATCCCTCGCTTATCTATAAGAAGGTGGACTCCGTTCTGCGCGGGGCGATTGTGGCGGAGATCGACGCCATTCTTGAATCTACAGGACGGACTCAAGCATTGCTCGTGCCTGCGAATCCATCGCGGAGGCGACTGATTAAAGTGGGTGAGTATTTTGTGGAGGGCGTGCCGCTTGCGGACACCGGCTTTGCCAATGATCCGACCCATCCTGCCTGGACGTCGAATGTGCTGGAGCTGCTGGGCCCCTCGGCGGCGGGCGGAACGACATCGGTTCGCGCTAATGGAGGCATTTTCGAACGGGGGATTACGATTCCGGATGTAGGGAGTGTGAAGGATTTGAAAAGGCGGGCAATGGAGGTGGACGAAAATATCCTGCCCGCGGGCGGCGCAGAATTCTTCGGCGCGATTCTGGATTTGAGAGAAGGCGGAGTAAGCGGGGCAAGCGATCCCGCTGAGGAAGCGGATTCATTCTTGGGTGATGGAGGAACGTTAATCGTGTGCGGCAGCGCAGCGGCCTGGGCTCATGGGCGGGGTGAAAAGAATGAGACTTCCGGAATGCCGTCGTTTGCGATGGCTCCCGAACTGGCGGCGACCGGTGACGCCGGGCCCAATCAGGAGGCCTGCGCCCGGTGGGCGTTCGATGTTTGGACGGCCTTGCAGGAACACGGCGTGGCGACGATCGCCATCGGTCTCGATGAAGCGGTGGATTCGTCGAGTTCGGAGAAGTTGCTGGCCCGGCTGGTGGACGCGGTAGAGATCGTGCTGCGCAAGGCGAGCGTGCATCGGCTCCTGCTCGAGGGCGGGGCGACGGCGCGGGCGGTGATCGATCGGAAGGGATGGTCGGCGTTCACGACAGTCGGCGCGATTGAGGGACTGTCCTGGCTTCGAGTTGGCGGCGAGGAGAATCCCGTGCTATTGATCAAGCCCGGAAGCTACCGTTGGCCGTCTGGGGTAGTTGAGAGTTGAGAGGATTAATGAGTTGAGAGTTGAGAGAGGTTGCATGGCGAACACGTTTTTCAGATCGGGAATTATTGGGGCGGCGGTCGTGGTTTGTTTGGCGTCCATGGCTCTTGGCGCGGATCGTGATGCCGGCGCATTCACGAAGTTGGCCGACATCCGGTTTGCGGAGGTCGATGGTCATGAGTTGAAGCTGGATTTGTATTTGCCGAAGCTGGCGAAGAATCCGCCGCTGATTGTCTGGGTCCACGGGGGAGCCTGGCGGAGCGGTTCGAAGGACAGGATGCCATTAACCGATCTCGTGAGGGAGGGGTTCGCCGTCGCGAGCGTGGATTATCGGTTGTCACCAGTGGCGAAATTCCCGGCGGCGATTCACGACATCAAGGCGGCGATTCGATTTCTGCGCGCGAAGCGGAAGGATTTTGGCTATGACTCGGGGAAGATCGCCATCGCGGGCGCGTCCGCGGGCGGGCATCTGGTTGCGCTGGTCGGGACGACGAATGGAAACAAGGAATTGGAGGGAAGCGTTGGCGAATTCGATGGGGAGTCATCGGACGTGCAGGCAGTCGTGAGTTATTACGGAGCGAGCAATTTCATGACGATCTTGAATCAATCCACGCCGCACGGATTGAGTGTGCGTGTGCCAGCATTGAAATTGTTTATTGGCGGTCGGCCGGAAGATGTTCCGGAACTCGCGAAGCTGGCGAGTCCGGTGTTTCAGGCGGACAAGGGCGACCCGCCATTGCTGCTGATTCACGGCGATCAGGATCCGCAAATGCCGATCAACCAGTCGCACGAGCTGCACGGTAAATATAAGGAGCTCGGACTGAGCGTGGAACTTGAAGTTGTCCACGGCGCGGCGCATGGCGGCAAGGCGTTTTATGGCGCTCGGCGCACACGGTTGGTGAACCGGTTTTTGGACAGGAACATTCGATGACGCGAACCGTCTGGGCGCCGTTCAGGATTTCGGGGTCGCCACCATCGGAATCGCTTCATCGACCAGCAACACCGGCACTTCGTCGCGGATGAGGTAGAGAAACTTTCCGTCCTCGCGGATCAGGCCGCCATCGATCTTGTCTTTAATTGCGTCGCCGCCGCGGTCTTTGAGGTCGTCGGCCTCGATGCGCGCATTGAGGTCGGCGATTTGTTTTTCGTTGGCGGGCGTGAGCTTCTGCTTCGTTTCCGGGCAGCGGATGATGTCGAGCAGTTCCTTGTCGATCATGAGGCGGCGGGGTTGGCCGCGTGGAGGGCGGCTTCGTAGATTGTTTTCAGGGGGACTCTCATTTTCTCAGCGAGCGCGCGACAGGATTCGTATTCCGGAGCGATCTGGATGGGAGCGCCGTTGAGCGAGCCGATCTTGATATCGACCGGACCGTGGGGAGTTTGGACCGTTTTGGAGTCACGTTGGAGTTTGCGGCGTTCGGAAGAGCTGCGCCGAACGCCAAAGGCCGTCGTTTCACGTAAGATCAGTTCGGCGAAGCGATCGGCGTCCGGTTCGGCGCAAAGAACGGTGAGCAGCGTGCCGGGGCGGTTCTTCTTCATCTGGATCGCCGTGTGGAAGACATCGAGCGCTCCGGCTCCCAATGCCTTGTCGACGAAGTGGCCGAGAATCTCGGCGTTGATGTCGTCGAGGTTTGTCTCCAGCACAGCGACGCGATCCGTCTCCCAGTCGTTGATCGGAGCGCTTTCGTCGGCGTTCGCGCTTTTGCCGAGGCAGGCGCGCAAGACATTGGGGCGGGTCTTGCAATCGCGGGTCCCGAGGCCGTAGCCGATCTTCTCGGGAACGAGACCCTGCATCCCTCCGAAGGTCTCGACGAACTCTGCGAGCAGGGCGGCGCCGGTCGGCGTGACCAGTTCGGACTGCTCGTCGCACTGGGTGACGGCGACGCCGCGCGCGCCGAGGATTTCCAGGGTCGCGGCCGTCGGGACGGGGAAACGTCCATGGGCGCAATCAACCCAGCCTGTGCCTTCGACGACCGGGGCCGCGAGCACACGGGGTTTGCCGAGCATCTCGAGCGCGATGCAGGCGCCAATGATGTCGACAATGGAATCGACGGCGCCGACTTCGTGAAAGTGAACTTCTTCGGGGGGCATCCCGTGGACTTTTCCCTCAGCCACAGCGACGCGATGAAAGACGGCGACCGATTTCTCCTTCACCCACTCGGACAGGCCGCTGGCGCGTATGAGCTCTTTGATCTGGCTGTAGTTGCGCGCGTGTTCGTGATCGTGCGAATGGGAATGTCCGTCGCTGTGATCATGATCATGGCTGTGGTTGTGATCATGCCCATGTCCGTGTGAATGAGTGTGAGTATGCGAATGCCCGTGGTCGTGTTCGTCGACGGGCGTGAGCTCCAGATGCACGTCGAATTTGACGCCTTCGATATTGGCCTTCTGTTTGCGCGCGGCGGTGAGGTGGTAGCCGTCGACATTGAGTTTTTCCAGCTCTGCCTTGAGCGAGTCGAACTCGACGCCGAGATCGATCATGGCGCCAAGGAACATGTCGCCGCTGATTCCACTGAAGATATCGAGATAGAGGGTTTTCATTTGATTAAGCCACAAAGAATACAAAGAAGCGCAATAAACAAAACGACTCCTTTTTGTGCTTCTTTGTGGCTGGCTTGTATCGAATTACTTTGCCAGCGCGTTGATCTGGCTGGCTGCGTAGCCGGCGCCGAAACCGTTATCGATATTAACGACGGTCACACCGCTGCCGCAGCTGTTGAGCATGCCCAGCAGGGCGGCGATGCCGCCCAGATTGGCTCCGTAGCCCACGCTGGTGGGCACGGCGATGACGGGTTTGTCGACCAGACCGGCCACGACGCTGGGCAGGGCGCCTTCCATGCCGGCGACGGCTATGGTGACGTTCGCCTGGCGCAGGGTATCAGTCTGGGCGAGGAGTCGATGCAATCCGGCGATGCCGACGTCGTAGATGCGTTTGACATGATTGCCCATGATCTCAGCGGTGACTGCGGCTTCTTCGGCGACGGGCATATCGCTGGTTCCCGCGCACAGCACGGCGATGGTTCCGGCGCGGCGGGGCAGGGGATTCTTTTCGACCGTCACGCAACGGGCCATCTCGTGCAGAATTGCGCCTGGAAGTTTCTCGACGGCAAAGGCGGCCTGTTCGGCGTCGACCCGGGTGATCAGGAGTTGGTCGCTTCGCTCTAATATACTAAGGGCGATTTCGATGATTTGCCCGGGCGTCTTGCCGGCTCCGTAGACGACCTCGGGAAAACCGCACCGCAGAGCGCGATGTTGATCGACCTGGGCAAATCCCAGATCAGCGACCGGCGCGGCCTGGAAAGCCCGCAGAACCGCGTCTCGACTGACGTCGCCAGCCTGGAGCTTGTCCAGGAGGTGGTTGGCTTCTACCGGGGTCACAGGGTAATTCGGATTAGCGAACCTGCGGGGCAAGCAGGCCGATCAGGTCGTCGATTTTCACACGCTCCTGTTTCATGGAATCGCGATGGCGCAGTGTGACCGTGTCTTTCAGGCTGGCGTCGTCCCCATCACCCAGTGTGTCGAAGTCGATGGTGACGCAGAATGGCGTGCCCGCTTCATCCTGCCGGCGGTAGCGGCGACCAATGGCTCCGGACTCGTCGTAAAAGATGGTCATGTGAGGTTGAAGCGCGGCTTTGACTTCCTTCGCTCTGGCGACGAGTTCCGGTTTGTTCTTCAGCAAAGGCAGCACCCCGACCTTGATCGGGGCCACCCGGGGGCTGAAGCGCATGACGACGCGCGTCTCTTCCTTCCCCTTTGCGTCGGTCACTTTTTCTTCGTCGTAAGCGGCGCACATCAGGGCGAGCACGAGACGGTCGGCGCCCGCGCTGGGTTCGATCACGTGCGGGATATAGTTGCCCTTCAGGAATTGTTCGACGTCCGAAGCCGTCACTTTCTCCGCGTAGGCTTCGATCTCCGCTTTTTCCTCAGGCGTGGTTGTGGGCTTGATTGCGGCCAGAAAGTATTTGATTCGGGCGGCGCGATAGGATTCAGCCAGTTTCCGGGCAGCGTCAGCGTCCATTTCCTTCAAGGCGCCTTGCAGCTCAACGTCGAAGTAGTGTTGCGTCTTGCCGGAGCAGGCCTGGTGTTTTGAGAGGTCGTAGTTGCCGCGGGCCGCGATGCCCTCCAGCTCCTGCTGGCCGAAGGGGAAATCGAACTCGATGTCCGCTGTCGCTCTCGCGTAGTGGGCGCGCTCTTCGGGAGTCTGCCAACGGATGTGGAGTTTCTCGGCGGGCAATCCGATGCTCTCGTACCATTTGATTCGAGCCTCAAACCAGTGCCGGTGCCAGGCATTCCAACCCCAGTTCTTCTGCGGTTCGTCCAGGTTAGCGTCCTCAGCCGGTTCCTCGACGTTCCCGTTGATTGCCTGCACGGCTTCATCGGGTCGGATAAAGAACTCAATCTCCATCTGCTCGAATTCACGCGAGCGAAATGTGTAATTGCGCGGATTGATCTCGTTGCGGAACGCCTTGCCAACCTGAGCGATGCCAAAGGGCATCTTCATGCGAGAGGAATCGTCGACGTTCTTGAACTGCGCGAAAATGGCCTGAGCGGTTTCCGGACGCAGATACGCGACGTTCTCCTCACTCTCGACGGGGCCGACGTGAGTTTTGAACATCAGGTTGAAATCGCGGGGCTCAGTTTTCTCGCCATCGCAATCCTTGACGCATTTGCTGGGTTTTTGAGGACAAGGGGTCTCTTCCAGCTGATCGGCCCGAAAGCGGCCTTTGCAGGTTTTGCAATCGACCATCGGATCGCTGAACGTGCCGACGTGGCCGCTCGCCTTCCAAATATCCGGATGCATGATGATGGTGGCGTCCAGACCGGCAATATCGTCCCGTTTGTGGACCATGTCATTCCACCAGGTGTCCTTGACGTTGCGTTTCAATTCGGTTCCGAGGGGGCCGTAGTCCCAAAAACCGTTAATGCCTCCGTAAATCTCTGATGACTGGAAAATGAACCCGCGCCGTTTGCTCAGCGAAACGATCTTTTCCATCAATACATTCTCTTTTTGATCGGACATAGGGCGGGGAGTGTTTGCCAAAGCCCGGGGCGATGTCAAGGCGCCGCGAGGGACGATGCTTCTTTGTTTGGATCAGCAATGCGGGAGTTGAGAGTTGGAGGTCTTCGAACTTTCATCACACGGGTTCGGCGTTGATGTTTGATCGATTCTGGAACTTATTGGCAAATCGGCGTGACGTCTCGGATTGAGTGAGTTTCTTAGTTTTTCAACTGCATCCGTTTTGCGTGTGTGTCTACATACTAACGTACGTTCATGAATATCAAATTTGCGACGGATAATCCTCCTGGTTTGACTCCGAGATCAATTCGACAATCCGCATCACTTGATAAAAATCAAAACTGAAGTATGATCGACCTCGAGCGAATGGTCGCATTTCGAACATTCACTTTTTCTTAGATTCGGCAATTATAGGGAGAAAGACGCAGTTTTTTGAGATTTCCCTCGATTGAGTGAGAAGCCGGGTGAAAAAAGATTTCTTAAAACATTGACTCTTTTCGATAACAAAACAATATGTCGCGAAATAAGCGAAAGATGTCCCAAAATTGGAAATCAAGAATTTGATTCGTGAATGGAAAAATCCATAGATTCCTCGTGTGTCACAATGATTGAAAATGTGTCCAAAACATGGAATAGTGGCAGGCATTCTGCTATTCTCACGTCGCTGCACCAAGCTGCCTGTCGAATTTTGCCTTGCTGGAGATGCTCTTAAATCTCCTTTTTGCTGATTTACCCGAAGATTACTTGCCCAACCTGAATACGGTATGAAAAACACGACAAACCCTGAAAAGAACATGA
>JBLHKZ010000280.1:0-7428 GCA_047618185.1 Limisphaerales bacterium | reverse complement strand
GTGTCTTTCGTTCGGACGAAACCGGCCGATTTGTTTGAAAAACGGGCGGCGATTGTGGCGAGCGGGGCCGTCTTGTCAACTTCGCTTTGCGCGCGAACGGATTCCGTTTGCTGGAGTCGATTATGTCTGATTTGTGAAGCTTTTGCGGCGGTTTCACAATTGGTTGCCATTCTCGAACGATCAGGAATAATGGGCGCTCGTGGTTGATGCAGAAGAAAAGCAACGCTTTGAGCGCGCTGTCGAACGGGAACTCGTTGCCGGACAGTGCCAGGAACCGCTGTGGTCGGACACCTTGCATGACGCCGAGGGCAACAAGAAAAAGGCGAAGCGGGTGTACGTCAAGATCCGCGTGGATCAGCTCGTGGAGGGCGATGTCGAGCGTCGGCAAAAACGGCGTCGCAAGCGCAAGAAGCGGGCGTATATGGATCGCAACTCCATGAGTTTAATGTGGGGTCGGCGCATTATCATTGCCGCGTTGGCCATCACCGCGGTTGTCGTCCTGTTCCTTATGCTGATCCTCGGGCACACCGAGGACGATCGTTGGATCGTCTTCAGCGAGGGAGACGGCTCCGACATTCCCGACGAATTCGATCCCACGAAATAGGCGTCAATCGCGTCCGGATCCCGCTGCTTCGAATCTTCCGCGACCCGCGTTTCCCTTTCGCGCGTTTGTCAGAACCCCGCCTTGACGCGACTTGCTTCGCCCCTATGATGCGCGGACTTTTTTTACGCAATCGGAAAATATTATGAGTGAAATTGTTGAAATACAGGCCCGGCAGATCCTTGATTCGCGCGGGAATCCCACCGTGGAAGCGGACGTCATTCTCGATACGGGCGCGAAGGGCCGCGCGGCGGTTCCCTCCGGAGCCAGCACCGGCGAGCACGAGGCTCACGAGCTGCGCGACGGCGTCAAGAATCGCTATCTCGGCAAGAGCGTTGAGAAAGCGGTGAAGAACGTCACTGCGAAGATCTTCCCCGCGCTCGAAGGCATGGACGCGTTGGATCAAGTCGCCATTGATCGCAAGATGCGCGACCTAGACGGAACGGCCACCAAGTCCAAGCTCGGCGCCAACGCCATTCTAGCTGTGTCGTTGGCCAACGCCCACGCCGCCGCCGACGAGCTGGACACCCCCTTGTTCAAGTATCTGGGCGGTCCGAACGCGAAGGTCCTGCCCGTGCCGATGGCCAACGTCATCAACGGCGGCGCGCACTCCGACGCCCCGATCGATTTCCAGGAATTCATGATCGTGCCCAACGGCTTCGACACCTTTTCTGAAGGCCTGCGCGCGATCACCGAGATCTTCCACTCGCTCAAAGGCGTGCTCAAGGGCCGCGGCCTCTCCACCGCGGTCGGCGACGAAGGGGGCTTTGCCCCGACGCTCGCCAGCGCCGAGGAGGCGCTCGAGGTCATCCTGCTGGCCACCAAGAAGGCCGGCTACAAACCGGGCAAGCAGATCAATCTCGCGCTCGACGTGGCTTCTTCGGAGTTCTACGACAGCAAGGCAAAGAAGTACGTCTTCAAGAAAAGCACTGGCCAGAAACTCACCGGCGCTCAACTCGTCGATTTCTACGTCGAGCTCTGCGGCAAGTATCCGATCGTCAGCATCGAGGACGGCTGCGATGAGAACGACTGGGCGAGCTGGTCGACATTGACCGAGAAGCTGGGCGACAAGGTGCAGCTCGTCGGCGACGACCTCTTCGTGACCAACGTGGACTTTCTGCAGAAAGGCATCTCCACCAATGTGGCCAACTCGATCCTGGTGAAAGTCAACCAGATCGGCTCATTGACCGAGACGCTCGACGCGATCGAGCTGGCGCAGAACAATAAATACACTGCGGTCATCAGCCATCGATCCGGCGAGACCGAGGACTCGACCATTGCAGACATCGCGGTCGGCACGAACGCGGGTCAGATCAAGACCGGCTCCCTCAGCCGCTCCGACCGTCTGGCGAAATACAACCAGCTTCTGCGCATCGAGCAGATCCTCGGCGACTCGGCGATCTACGCCGGCAAGCTGGGTCTGTTTGACTAAAGCCGATCTGAGATCGATCAAGGTATTCGCAAAAGCCGCGGCCCCGGGCCGCGGCTTTTTCTTTTTCCATCGTTTACTTTTGGGGGCGAGGTTGGCAAACCCGTGAATATGAGATTTTTTCCCACGTTCCTACTCTTGTTTGCGCTTGCGTGTGCCGCCCTTCCCGGCGCTAACGCCGCTGGCTCCTTCCGCGCGGGAGCGGCGGCGATCGATATTACGCCGAAGAAGCTGGGCGTTTCCATGACGGGCTCCTTTCAGGATCGGACAGCCATTGCAGTGGCGGATCGGTTGCATGCCCGCGGGCTGGTGATCGATGATGGGAAGACGCGCGTCGCGATTGTGGTTTGCGACATCTGCCTGATTTCCCGGGAGATTTTTGACGAAGCCAAGGCCGAGGCTTCGAAGCAGACCGGGATTCCGGTGAATCGGATGATGATGTCGGCGACGCACACGCATACCGCGCCGACGGCCGTGCCGCTGGCGCAGTGCAATCCCACTCCGGAATATGTCGACCAACTCACGGCCGGCATTGCGAGGGCGGTGGTGGAGGCGAACGCCCGGCTGAAGCCGGCGCGGATTGGCTGGGCTTCGGGCATCGAGCGGCGGGAAATCAATAATCGGCGCTGGTACGTCAAGGAGGGGCAGATCCCGGCCAATCCGTTTGGCCGGTCTGATGACAAGATTCGCACCAATCCTTCGCGCGGATCGAATATTCTCGTCCGTCCGGCGGGGCCGGTGGATCCGGAAGTCGCGATCCTGTCGGTCGTTAATGGCGAGGGTCGCCCGGTTGCGCTGCTGGCTAATTACGGGCTGCACTACGTCGGCGGCGTCAAGCCGGGGCATCTGTCGGCGGATTACTTCGGCGAGTTCGCGCGGCAGGCGCAAGCCTTCCTCAAGGCGGACGATTCGTTTGTGGGGATCATGTCGAACGGCGCGAGCGGCGACGTGAATAATTACAATTTCCTCAAGCCGCGTCCGGCCACGGTCCCGATGGAGCGCATCGGGGTCGTCGCAAGGCGGGTGGCGGTCGTTACGTATCATGCGTGGCGAGACATGAAGCATTCCGATGGCGTCAAGGTGACGATGGTCGAACGGGCGATCGATCTGGGCGTGCGTAAACCCAGCGCGGATGAAGTGGCGGCTGCGAAGCAAATGCTCGCCAAAGCGGCCGATCCAAAGCGGTTGAAGATGGACGAGATTTACGCGCAGGAGACAGTGCGGATCGACGATTATCCTGAGACGGTGAATGTGAAGCTCCAGGCGCTGCGTGTCGGTGAACTGGGGATTGTCGCCATTCCCTGCGAGGTGTTCGCGGAGATCGGCCTAGAGATCAAAAGCCGCAGCCCGTTGAAGTCGACCTTCGTGATCGCGCTGGCCAATGGCTACAACGGATATCTGCCCTCGCCAGCACAGCACGAACTGGGCGGCTACGAGACCTGGCGTTCGGGCTGGAGTTATTTGGAGACCGAGGCTTCGACGAAGATTATCGAGACGACTCTGGAAATGCTTGGGGTGTTGGCGAAAGGCACGCGTTCCGGTGGAAATTGAGTTCTTTCCGCAAATTGAAAGAATCACGCTTTCGGCATTGTTCGGCTCCAGTTGGGGCGCAGGTTAATTTTCCAGAAGGATTTGATTCATTTTTCTGCTCCAATAGGACAGGGTGCCGCCCATGCAGATTGACGAGAACGTTTCTTCCCGCAAGTCGCGCCCCAAATCGGGGCGTCTCGCGGCGGTGATTCAATGGTTTGATAGTGATTATTCGGATGGGAACGAGGCGCAAGGTGATTCGAAGAATAAGGCTGATTGGGTGCGTTGTGTCCCGTTCATCGTGCTTCACGTGGGCTGCCTGGGAATCTTTTACGTCGGTTGGAGCTGGTTTGCCGTAGGAGCGGCGGCGGCTCTGTATTTCATCAGGATGTTTGCGGTTACCGGGTTCTATCATCGGTATTTCTCGCACCGCACGTTCAAAACCTCGCGCTGGGCACAGTTCTTGTTTGCTCTTTGGGGCGCGACAGCCGCGCAACGAGGCGCGCTTTGGTGGGCCAGTCATCATCGCCATCACCACCGGCATTCGGATCAGGAGGAGGACCTCCATTCCCCCGGTCGGAGCGGGTTCTGGTGGTCGCATGTGGGCTGGATTGTTTGTTCCAAGAACTTTCGGACGGACTATGCCAGGATCAAGGACTTCGCGAAGTTTCCGGAATTGGTTTTTCTGAATCGCTTCGATTCGCTTATCCCGGCGTTGCTGGCGGGCGGGGTGTTTGGGATCGGTTGTTTGCTGGAGCGTTATGCGCCGGGATTGGGAACCAGCGGTCCGCAGTTACTCGTCTGGGGCTTTTTCGTCAGTACGGCGATCTTGTTCAATTTCACGGGGTCGATCAACTCGCTGGCGCACATCATGGGGAAACGGCGCTTCGAAACCGGGGATGACAGCCGCAATAGCCTGTTGCTTGCGCTCGCGACGATGGGCGAGGGTTGGCACAACAATCACCACCACTACATGCACTCGACTCGGCAAGGCTTCTACTGGTGGGAGATCGACTTGACCTATTACGCCCTGAAGTTTTTCGAACGGTTGGGGCTGATTTGGAATCTGCGACCCGTGCCGGCGGAAATCTATGAGCAGGCCCGCCGTTCATCCGATCAGGGAACGGCGCTGGGACAGTCGCCTACGGCGGTGCCTGTCCTTCGTAAAAAGCCCAGCATGTCCAGTGAGCGGAGCCAGTGAGCGCGGCCGGCGTCCTGGCCTTTGATTTTCTATTCTGGTTCTCGGCTGGATCGGCAGGATCGGCAGGCTGAAGGAGGTTTTTCATTTGTCTTGGTTGTGTGCGTGCAAAGCTGTGTTAGTCTTCGCACCGTTTGCTCTGCGGAAAACAGGGGACGGGCCATGTCAATCGATCCATTCAGATCAAGAACAGAATCGCCGCGCGTGAACAGGCGGCTTGCGGCGTTGGTTCAGTGGTTCGATTCGGACTACGAGGCAGGGCAGGTCGCGAAGCAAAGTTCGCCGGAGAAGATCGATTGGTTCCGCTGCCTGCCGTTTGTCTTCCTTCATCTGGGGTGCCTTGGGGTTCTCTGGGTGGGTTGGAGCGGGTTCGCTGTGGGCGCGGCCGTGGTTCTGTATCTCCTCCGGATGTTCGCGGTCACCGCGTTTTATCACCGCTACTTTTCACACCGTTCATTTAAGACCTCGCGGTGGGCCCAATTTCTGTTTGCAGTGTGGGGCGCCAGCGCGGTTCAGCGGGGCGCCCTTTGGTGGGCGGGGCATCACCGTCACCATCACCGGCATTCAGACAAGGAAGCCGACACGCACTCCCCGCATCGAAAAGGATTCCTGTGGGCGCATCTGGGGTGGTTTGCCTGCGCGAAGAATTTTCGGACTGACTACTCGCGCTTAAAGGATTTCGCGAAGTTTCCGGAACTGGTGTTTCTGAACCGTTTCGATTCACTTGTTCCGGCGGCGCTGGCGGCGGGCCTGTTTGGAATGGGTTGGGCGCTGGATCGTTATCTTCCGGGGATGGGCGTCAATGGGTCTCAGTTGCTCGTATGGGGCTTTTTTATCAGCACTACGGCGTTGTTTCACTTCACCTGCTCGATCAATTCGTTGGCGCATATTATCGGGAAGAAGCGATTCGAAACCGGTGACGAAAGTCGTAACAGTCTGTTGTTGTCGCTCGTGACGCTTGGCGAAGGGTGGCACAACAATCACCACCATTACATGAACTCGGCGCGGCAGGGGTTCTACTGGTGGGAGATCGACGTCACCTACTATGGGTTGAAGGTGATGGAGCGGTTGGGACTGATCTGGGAGCTGCGGCCTGTGCCTGTCGCGGTCTATGCCCAGGCGAAAAACGCCGTGAGTCCGGCGAGGCCAAAACGCGGAGGCCGGCCGTGACTCGCATCGCCATCATCGGCTCCGGGATCGCCGGGTTGAGTTGCGCATATTTTCTGCATCCGCGATTCGATATCACCTTGTTCGATTCGAATGCTCACGTTGGCGGGCACTCGAACACAGTGACGGTGTGGGAACATGGACGTGAAGTGGCGATCGACACGGGCTTCATGGTCTACAATGAAGTCACTTATCCGAATCTGACGCGCCTATTCAAGGAGCTCAATGCGCCGGTAAAGAAAACTTCAATGTCCTTCAGCGTGCAGCACGCGTCGACCGGTCTGGAGTACTGCGGCACGAGCATGAACCATCTGTTTGCCCAGCGGCGAAATCTGCTGCGACCGCGTTTCTGGCGGATGCTCAGGCAGATTGACCGGTTCAATAGAGAGGCGGTCGAGGCGTTGGCGGATCCGGCGACCTTTTCTCAAAGTCTCGGGGACTATGTGGAACAACGCGGCTATGGGAAGGATTTCTTCGACTTGTTTCTCGTGCCGATGAGTTCGGCTGTTTGGTCGACGCCGCCGGAGAAAATGCTGCGATTCCCCGCGTCCACTTTGCTGCGTTTTTTTCACAATCACGGCTTTCTCGGTCTGCACGCCCAGCATCAATGGTGGACGGTCGATGGCGGCGCCAGGAGCTACGTGAGCCTGATGACGGAATCGTTTCGCGAACGCATCCAACTGGGCCGGGGCGTCGTTGAAGTCGCTGAACGACTGGATGGCGTGGTGGTCGCGACGTGCGACGGTGAGATTCAGATGTTCGACAAGGTCATCCTCGCCTGTCATGGCGATCAGGCCTTGAGATTATTGGCCGATCCAGATGAGACGCAGCGGAGACTGCTGGGCTCCTTCAAGTACGAGCCCAATGTCGCCACGCTGCACACAGATGCATCGGTGATGCCGGCGACGCGGCGTGCCTGGGCTTCGTGGAATTATCGCATCGACGGGACCGCCGATGGCCAACAACTCGCTTCGACGATCTACTGGATGAACAGCCTGCAAGGTGTTTCCGATCAGGAGAACTATTTCGTATCGGTCAATGGCCAGGCGGACATTCGGGAAGATCGAATCCTCAAGCAAATCGACTACGAGCATCCGCTTTTCGATCTGGCGGCGATCAAGGCGCAGAAGGAGCTGCCGGAGTTGAACCGCCGTTCTCCCGGTCAGCGAATCTATTTCTGCGGCAGCTACTTCAAGTATGGATTTCATGAGGACGCGTTCAGCTCGGGGCTGGAAGTGAGCCGCATTCTTCTGGGCGAGAGGATCTGGGCATGAGCGGCTTTCGATCCAGTGTGTATGAATGTCGCGTCATGCATCATCGCCTGTCGCCGAAGGAGCATCGCTTTTGTCACACGATATTCATGTTGTGGCTCGATCTCGATGAATTGGACGCCCTGGACGCGCGGCTGCCGGGATTTGGTCGAAACCGATTCAACGCCTACGGATTTTACGATCGGGATCACCTCTCTCAGTCCGGCGAATCGACCAAGTGCAATATTCAGAC
>JBLHKZ010000279.1:0-7433 GCA_047618185.1 Limisphaerales bacterium | reverse complement strand
GTCAGGCCGATCGCGATGTCCTTGAGCTCCCCACTTTGCACGCAGCGATTCAAAACCTTTGACATTCATGCCGTGAAAATGATCACGAACGGGGCAATTACAAGATTGAAAACGTCTCCTAAGCGCCTGGCTGCACGATGACTTTCATCAGGCCCGCCTCGGCCGCGTAAAGCCGATCGAACCAATCCGGCGTCTCCTCCAGTTTCGCCCGCGCGCTGATGAAGGGCTCCACCTTGATCTTGCCTTCCGAAAGCATCCGCAACGAATCGGGAAACTCCGTACTCGAAGCGCAACTGCCGAAGATCGTCAACTCCCGCGTCACGACGGCCTGCATTGGCAGCTCCACCATTGGCGCCAGATTGCCAATGAAAGTGATGAAGCCGCCTCGGCGAACCACGTCCACCGCGATTTTCACGGTCGGAGTCGCGCCCACGACTTCCATCGCGATGTCCGCGCCGTTGCCGTTCGTCAAATCTTTGATTGCGTCGAGGACGTTGTCCGTCTTGGGATTCAGCGTCACATCCGCCCCCAGCGTCTTGGCCAATTTCAGTTTCTCGTCCGCCAGATCGATCGCGACGACTCTGCCGCAGCCAGCGACCTTCAACGCCTGGACAGTCAAGAGACCAATCATGCCAGTGCCAACCACAACGGCCGTCTCCCCGCCCTTGATCGGAGTGCGGCGAACGGCGTGCACGGCAACCGTCGTCGGCTCAGTCATCGCGGCATGCTCGAACGAGACACCATCCGGAACGATGTAAAGATTGCGGGCGGGCACGCTGACGAATTCCGCAAAGGCCCCATGTCGCTTGAATTCATCGCAGGACACACCCAGCACCTGCCGACTGTCGCAAAGATTGGATTCGTCACGCAGGCAGTATTCGCATTGTCCGCAGGAAAGCATGGGATTGAAGGTGACGCGCGCGCCAAGCTCCACGCCCTCGACGCCTGATCCCACTCGCTCGATCGATCCCGACGCCTCGTGGCCCATGATGATGGGCGGCACCCGCCGACCGCTGCTGCCGTCAAAGCCGTGGATATCGCTGCCGCAGATCCCGCAGGCCTGGACGCGAATCAGCGCCTCGTCCTCGCCGACCTCCGGCTCCGGCATGTCCGTGACTCTCAGTTTCTTATATTCTTCGAGCAATAAGGCCTTCATGGGCGGAATTCTTCGCTGACTCCGATGGAAATCACAATTTATTTTGACCCCGGGCTTCGAAACTGCCGGCGAATGTCACGGCGTGTTCCCGCACGCGCGAATCTCAAGTTCTTGAATATTGGGACACCGAGGACGGCGTCCTTTTCAATTCCAACATCTCAGGCCCCAATGGCAAAGGAGACACACCCCTCCCTCAGACTTTTCCCTCAAAAACCTGATATTGTGTAAGCGTGGAATCTTTGCGATTTTCAGCCGTCCCAATTGCAACCAACGTGATTCAACGAAAACCAAAAACAATTCGTTTCACAGCGCTGGCGCTGAGCCTCACGACCGGCGCTTTGATCGTCACTGCGACCGCGGCTCAGGACGCCCCGAAGCCCGCCCATTCCTCCTATCAGATCCTCGTTGAAAATCATTGTTTCGATTGCCACGACAATGACGCTCAAAAAGGAGACCTCAATCTCCAGGCCGTCATCAGCGAGCCCGTCAGCGTCCATCCGGAAATCTGGGAGAAAGTCGTGCGCCGCCTCCGCGCGCGGCAAATGCCGCCGACCGGCAAGAAACGCCTGCCCGAGCCGACTTACGAGGCCATCCTCTTAGACTTGGAGACTTCACTCAGCAGCCTGGCTGAGCAACATCCTCGTCCCGGCCGCACCGATACCCTGCGCCGTCTCACCCGCACGGAATATCAGAACGCCATACGTGATCTCCTCGCGCTGGACATCGCCGCCGCCGCTCTGCTTCCCGCCGATGAATCCAGCCATGGCTTCGACAACATCACCGTCGGCGAGCTTTCCCCCACCTTGCTCAGTCGTTACGTCACCGCCGCGCAAAAGATCAGTCGCCTGGCCATTGGCTCCCGGCTTCGTTCGCCCGGCGGAGATACGATTCGCATCCCGCCGGACGCCACGCAGGAAAAGCACGTGCCCGGCCTGCCCATTGGCACCCGAGGCGGAACGCTGATTCCCTACAATTTTCCCCAAAGCGGCGAATACGAAATCCAGGTCCATCTCACCCGCGATCGGAATGAAAAAATCGAGGGGCTAAACGGCGCCCATGAGATGGAGATCCTGCTCGACCGCAAACGAGTAAAGGTCTTCACGATCAAACCGCCAAAAAATCGGAACGATCACACCAAAGTGGACGCCAATCTCAAGACGCGCATCCTGGTCGACGCCGGCCCGCGCAAGCTTGGCGTCACCTTCGTCCAAAAACCGTTCTCACTGATTGAAACCAAGCGGCAGCCCTACGAGTCGCGCTTCAATCATCACCGGCATCCGCGTCAGTCACCCGCCATTTTCCAAGTGTCGATCACCGGCCCGTTCAATGCGACGGAACCCAGCCTGACGCCAAGCCGAAACCGGATTTTCGGCGGTTTCCCCCCCGGGGAATCGCTCAGCGGCGAAGACTACGCCCAGCGGATTCTTTCGCGAATCGCTCGCCGCGCCTATCGCCGCCCCGTCATCGACGCCGACCTCGAACGGCCCATGCAATTTTTCCGCGAGGCCTACGGCGAGGACGGCTTTGATGCCGGCATCGAAATGGCGCTCAGCTCCATTCTCGTCAGCCCGCAATTCTTGTTTCGCATTGAAAAGGAGCCAGCCAACGCCAAACCAAATAGCGCCTACTCACTCAGCGACATCGAGCTCGCGTCACGCCTGTCCTTCTTTCTCTGGAGCAGCATTCCCGATGACGAACTGCTTGAGGCCGCCGCCCGGGGAGACCTGAGCAAGCCCGCCATCCTCGAAAAACAAACGCGCCGCATGATCGCCGATCCCCGATCCAGATCGCTCGTCGACAACTTCGCCAATCAATGGCTCTACCTGCGCAACCTGGATTCCATCACGCCCAACGCCCGCCTCTTTCCCGATTTCGACGACAACCTCAGGCAGGCAATGAAACAGGAAACTGAGCTGCTCTTTGAAAGCGTGCTGCGCGATGACAAGAGCGTCGTTGACCTGCTGCAGTCGGACACCACGTTTCTGAATGAGCGCCTCGCGAAACATTATCAAATCCCCCACGTCTACGGCAGCCGCTTCCGCCGAGTCGCGCTCGACAAGGACAGCCACCGCGGAGGCCTGCTTCGCCACGGGAGCATCCTGACGGTCACGTCCTACGCGACCCGCACTTCGCCCGTCATTCGCGGCAACTGGATCCTGGAAAACATCATTGGAACGCCTCCCCCGCCCCCGCCCGCCGACGTCCCGTCGCTGGAGGACAACTCCGTCGACGCCAGCCTTCCCATGCGAGCGAAGCTGGCAAAGCATCGCGCCAACAAGGCCTGCGCCGCCTGCCATAACCTCATGGACCCGGTGGGCTTTTCGCTGGAAAACTTCGACGCGATCGGACGCTGGCGAACCCACGAAGAGGGCCTTCCGGTCGACGTCAGCGGCGGACTTCCCGATGGCAGCAAATTCGCCGGAGCCGCCGGGCTTGAGAACGGCCTCCTCAAGCGACCCGAACTCTTCGCGGGCACATTCACCGAGAAACTGATGACCTTCGCGCTGGGCCGCGGCGTCGAGCATCATGACGGACCAGCCGTGCGGAAAATCGTCACCGACGCCGCTAGGGCCGACTACCGGATGTCGTCGATTATCCTTGGAATCGTCAACAGCGTTCCGTTTAAAATGCGACAAACTCTATGATCATCACGAAGAAAGCCCTTCCGCGAAGAACCTTTCTCAGAGGCGTCGGCGCCACCCTCGCATTGCCGCTGCTCGACGCGATGGTCCCCGCCGCGACCGCCCTCGCCAAAACACCCGCCCGGCCCGTCCGTCGCATGGGTTATGTTTTCATGCCCATGGGGTCTGACATCACCCGCTGGACGCCGCCCGGAAAAGACAAGCTCGGCGAGCTTTCACCGATCCTGAGTTCGCTTGAGCCGGTCAAACAGGACATCTGCATCATTTCCAATCTGGAGCTGGCCAACGCCTATCCGGGTTCGCACGCGACGTCCAATTCGGCCTTCCTCAGCGCGGCGAAAGCCAAGGTGACCGAAAGCACGGACTACTACCTCGGAACCACCGCCGATCAGATCGCCGCTCAACACATCGGCCAAACAACCCAACTCCCCTCCCTGGAATTGGCGATGGATCTCCTGAAACTCGTGGGCCAGTGCGACAATGGCTACGCCTGCGTTTATCAGAACAACCTTTCCTGGTCCTCGCCGACCACGCCCCTGCCCGCCGAAGCCCATCCGCGAATCGTCTTTGAAAATCTTTTCGGCGAAGGCGGCAGCAGCGAAGAACGCCGCGCCGCCCTCCGCAAACGCGCCAGCCTGCTGGATTGGGTCAGCGACGACATCGCGCGCCTCCAACGCGAACTCGGCCCCTCCGACCGCGCGAAACTCGGGCAATACCTCGACGCCGTTCGCGAAGTCGAACGCCGCATCCAGACCGCCGAGAAAGACGCCGCCAACAACGAACTCCCGGACCTCGATCGCCCCATGGGCGTTCCGGCCGCCTATGCCGATCACGCGCGCCTGATGTTCGATCTACAGCTTCTCGCGCTCCAGGGCGACGTGACCCGCGTGGTCACGTTCCAACTCGCCCGCGAGACCAGCAACCGCACCTACCCGGAAATCGGCGTGCCCGACCCGCATCATCCCCTTTCCCATCACGGCAACGATCCCGACAAGGTCGCCCGCATGGCAAAGATTAATCAATTCCACGTGTCGCTCTTCGCCGAGTTCATTGAGAAACTCAAGAACACGAAGGACGGCAATGGCTCGTTGCTCGATCATTCGCTCTATCTCTACGGCTCCGGCATGGGCGATCCCAATGTCCACGACCACACCAACCTGCCCGTGATCGTCGCCGGCGGCGCCGCCGGCAAAATGAAGGGCGGACGACACATTCAATACGACCAGCCCACACCGCTCGCCAACCTCCACCTTTCGCTGCTCAACAAGGTCGGCGTGCCGATGGACAAATTCGCCGACAGCACCGGAACCATTGACGGACTGTTTGAACCGCTTTCGATATGAGCAGACGCTTTGATAATCACAGATTCGCCTCAGTCTCATGACAGTTCCCTTTCCAGGAAGCTCAATTATTTCATGAAAACCATTCAGAGAATCGCGGCCCTCCTCATAGCCCTCTCAGTTTCCCACACTGCATCCGCAGCGTCCCCCCTGGCCGACGCCGCCGAGAACAAGGACCGCGCGAAGCTGCAATCTCTCCTGAAGAACAACGCAAACGCAAACGCGTCTCAGGTCGACGGAATGACGGCGCTGCACTGGGCCGCACACCACGACGATCTCGACGCCGCCAGAATTCTGATCAAGGCGGGCGCGAAAGCAAATCCCCGCAACCGCTACGGAGTCACGCCGCTCTATTCCGCCTGCCTCAACGGAAACGGGAAGATGACCGAACTGCTCCTCGATAAGGGCGCCGATCCCAATGCTACGCTGCACGAGGGTGAGACCACGCTGATGACCGCCTCGCGGACCGGACAACCCGGGCCTGTGAAAGCGCTGCTGGAGAAAGGAGCAAAGGTAAATGCGAAAGGCAGAAAGAATCAATCCGCGCTCATGTGGGCCGCGGCCGACGGTCATGTCGAAATCGTCAAACTGTTACTCAAGGCCGGCGCCGACTCCCGAGCCCAACTGGACTCAGGATTCACCCCGCTTTTCTTCGCCGTCCGCGAAGGAAGAACGCAAGTCGTGGAAACCTTGCTCAGCACGGGCATCGATGTAAACGAGGTCGCGAAGCCCAAAAGCGGCCGGCTTCCGCGAGGAACCTCCCCGCTGACGCTCGCTGTGGAAAACGGCCATTTCGAACTTGCCGCAAAACTGCTCGAAGCCGGAGCCAGTCCCAACGATATGCGCGCCGGCTACACCCCGCTTCACATGCTTTCATGGGTGCGCAAGCCCGACGGCGGCGACGGAGCCGACGACCTCGCTCCGCCGGAGGGATCCGGAGCCATGAGCAGCGCGCAGTTCGCGAAGGCGCTCGTAAAGCACGGAGCCAACATCAACGCGCGCCTCACTCGCGGCAAGGCCAACTACCCCGGAGCCACGCCCTTCATGCTGGCGTCCATGAAGGCCGATGTGCCGTTGATGCAAACGCTGCTCGCCCTCGGAGCCGACTCCATGATCCCCAACGGCGAAAACAGCACACCCCTGATGGTCGCAACCGGCATCGGCAAGAAAATGGAGGCAGCCTCCGCCGGAACCGAACCCGAGATCCTCGAAGCGTCCAAGCTGCTGCTGAAACTCGGAGTCGACATCAACGCCGTCAACGACAGCGGTGAGACCGCCATGCACGGCGCCGCTTATAAAAACCTGCCCAAGGTTGTGAAATATCTGGATGAGAACGGGGCCAATATCAAAGTGTGGCACAAGCGAAACAAACGAGGATCGACGCCCTACCTGATCGCCGCCGGCTACCGTCCCGGAAATTTCAAACCCTCGCGCGAAACCATGGCCGCGATCAAGGAAGTCATGGCCAAGCACGGAGTCGAGCCGACCGAAGCGCCGCCCACCCGCGTCGATCCCTACGCAAAAAAGACCGCCCGAAACAACAAATCCAAAAAAAGAACGACCCGTCAGCCCATCAAGCTGTTCAACGGCTGGAATCTGGAAGGCTGGACGATTCAGAACAAGGGCCGCTTCTCCGTGGAAGACGGCGTCTTGAAAATCGATGGCGGAACCGGATGGCTGCGCTCCGACAAGACCTACTCCGATTTTACCCTCGTTATGGAATTCCGCTTCCTCGAGCCCAAGGCCAATAGCGGAATCTTCGTGCGCACGGGCCCGACCAGCAAGAAGGATGAGAATGGCTGGCCGGACCACGGCTACCAGATCCAGTGCATGGACACCCTCACCGGCAAACCGCTCGCCACCATGCTCCCCTACGGCGCGCCGCCATTCGAACACAAGTCGGACCTGGAAGCCTTGAAGAAGGCCTACAAGCCCGCGGGCCAATGGCACACCTACGAGATCACCGCCAAGGGCGAGACGCTCAAAGTCAAACTCAACGGCATCTTGATCACCACCTGCACCAGCATCAAGAATCGCAGCGGACACATCGGAATCCAGGGCGAACACGGACTGCTGGAGTTTCGAAAAATAGAATTATCGGCTGCCGGCGCCGACGGGGCGGACGGAAAGTAGAACGGAATTCATTCCGAAAGATCGTCCGAAACACGCACACTCTTAGAAACATGCCCCGAATCGACGATGACGAATGGCCGGACGAATTAGTGATCCGGGTCTACCTTGCCGGCAAGTTGTCCGAAGCCCAGAAGGTCGAGCAGGTTCTGGATTTGACTGACA
>JBLHKZ010000278.1:0-7491 GCA_047618185.1 Limisphaerales bacterium | reverse complement strand
CTTCTCTAATCTGTCGTCTCAATTTCCAACTATGAAGAAACAACTATTGAAGCTCGTGTGGCTGTTTGCGGCCGTTTCGTTCAACGCAAACGCGGCGGACGACGCCGGATTTAAATCCATTTTCAACGGCAAAAATCTCGCTGGCTGGGATGGCGAGTCGAAGCTCTGGTCGGTGCAGGATGGGGCGATCACCGGAGTCACGACCGATGAGGAGCCGTTGGCCTACAACAAGTTCATCATCTGGCGCGGTGGCGTGGTGAAGAACTTTGAATTGCGCGCGCAGTTTCGTTTATTCGGGAAGAGCAATTCCGGCATTCAATATCGCAGCAAAGAGGCGCCCGATCGCGGTGATTATGTGGTCGTGGGTTATCAGGCGGATATTCATCCCTCTCCCGCCAACAACGTGATGCTTTACGACGAACAAGGCCGGGGCATTCTCGCGAATCATGGCCAGAAGATGTTCATCGGCGCGAAGGGAGAGAAGATGCTGGCTGGCTCGACCGGCCCGGTTCAGAAGGTGAACATGGAGGATTGGAATGAATTGACGATCATCGCGCGCGGCAACCACATCATTCACAAATTGAATGGCAAGACCACGATCGACCTGATCGATCACCACAAGGAGGAGCGCGAGTTGGAGGGAATCCTCGCGTTTCAGGTGCATCGCGGCCCGGCGATGAAGATTCAGTTCAAGAATATCCGGCTGAAGACTCTCCCGGACGGAGGCGTGCTGTCGCTTGCGCAGGCTCCGATTCCGGCCGACGCAAAGAATGTTTCGAAGCCCAAGCGGGCGCCGAGGTCGAAGAAGGGCGGGAAGGGCAAAGCCAAAGCGAAGGCCAAGGGTAAGCCGGCTCCGGCGGCGGCGAAGGCCAAGTCCGGGAAGGTGGACACCGGCAAGACGACTCCCAATTGGATCTGGGCAAAGACGGCGAGCGACAAGCAGGTGGTCTATTTTCGGAGGAGCTTTTCCGGATTTACTCCGCGCACGGCCAGCGCGCGGCTCTACGCGAGTTGTGACAATCAGATGCAGGTCTTCATCAACGGCGTCAAAGTCATCGAAAGCGGCGCCTGGGAACAGCCGGTCTTCAAGGACGTGGTCAAACAATTGCAGCGCGGGCAGAATGTGATCGCGATCCGCGCCAGCAACTCAGGAAGCGCGGCGGGTCTGATTGCCAAGTTGATTCTCGATTCGGACCGCGAGCCGATCGAGATCGTCACGGACGGCTCATGGAAATTGAGCGAAAAGCCGGCGCCCGGCTGGAACCAGCCGAAATTTGACGATTCGAAGTGGATCTCCGCCCGGATCATTGGCCCGCTTGGGGCCGAACCCTGGAAGCGCATGGTCAACGAGACAACGCTCTACAATGCTGTCCTTCTGAAAGCGCCGGGAGCCACGCCGGTCGAATCGTTGAACGTGAAGGAAGGATTTAAGGTGGAGCTGCTGCACACCGTCCCCAAGGGGGAGCAGGGGTCGTGGGTCAGCATGTGCGTCGATGACAAGGGCCGACTGATCGTCTCCGATCAATACGGCGGATTGTATCGCGTGACGACCCCGCCTTTGAAACACACGAAGGGAACGAAGGTGGAGAAGATCGATGTGGATATGGGGCACGCACAGGGCTTGCTCTATGCCTTCGACAGTTTGTACGTCGTGGTTAATGACAAGGCGCATGGCGGTCGCGGTTTGTATCGAGTCAGGGACACGAACGGCGACGACAAGTTCGACCAGGTGGAGTTGCTGAAGAAGTTTGAGGAATCAGGCGGGGAGCACGGTCCTCACGCCGTGGTCCTGGGGCCGGACAAGAAATCGTTGTATGTGGTGGTCGGCAATCAGACGCAACTGCCGGAGGGATACAATGTTTCGCGCGTTCCTGAAGTCTGGGGCGAGGATCAATTACTGCCGCGCATTTATGGCCGCGGTTTCATGAAAGGCGCGCAGGCTCCTAGGGGATGGATTGCGAAGACCGACAAGGACGGCAAACAGTGGGAAATCATGGCCACCGGATTCCGCAACGAATATGACGCGGCGTTCAATCGACACGGCGAATTGTTCACTTATGACGCCGACATGGAGTGGGATCTGAATACGCCGTGGTATCGGCCGACACGCGTCTGCCAGGTGGTCAGCGGCGCGGAATTTGGCTGGCGCAATGGCTCGGCCAAGTTTCCGGTTTATTATCCGGACAGCGTGCCTCCGACGCTCGACATTGGGCCCGGCTCCCCGACGGGGGTTGCCTTCGGCTACGGCGCGAAGTTCCCTGCAAAATACCAGGATGCATTTTACATTGCCGATTGGAGTTATGGGAAACTCTATGCGGTGCATCTGAAACCCAAAGGCGCGGGATATACGGGAGAGGTTGAGGAGTTTATCACGGGGTCGCCGTTGCCCCTGACGGATCTGGTCGTGAATCCCAAGGACAAGGCCATGTATTTTGCGATCGGTGGGCGTCGCGTGCAATCAGCGCTGTATCGCGTGACCTACGCGGGCGACGAATCAACCAAGCTCGCAAAGGGAACCAAAGAGGGGGCGGAACTTCGTCAGACGCGGCGAGCGTTGGAGGCCTTTCACGGCAAGAAAGATCCGAAAGCCGTCGCCGCTGCCTGGCCGCAATTGAGCCATTCCGATCGACTCATTCGCTATGCCGCTCGGGTCGCTATTGAGCATCAGAATGTCGCCGCCTGGCAGGACAAGGCGCTGGCTGAAAATGAGACGAGGGCGTCATTGGCCGGGTTGTTGGCTCTCACGCGAGTGGGGGACAAGTCACTGCAGCCAAAGCTGCTTGCCGCGTTGGATCGGCTGGATTGGGGCAAGTTGAAGACGTCCCAGAGACTGGAGCTGATTCGCATCTACAGTCTGGCGTTCATTCGCATGGGCGAGCCGGATGCCGCGACGCGAGAACGCCTCGCCAGTCGACTCGACGCCTGCCTTCCGGTTCGTTCGCCGGATCTGAATCACGAGCTGCTGCAATTGCTCGTTTATCTCCAGTCGGGCAAATCAACGGCGAAGGGCGTGCAATTACTGTCGACGGCAGCGACGCAGGAGGATCAGATCAACTACGCCAAATCGCTTCGTCTGGCGAAGACGGGGTGGACCATGCCGTTGCGCAAACAGTATTTCGAATGGTTTCCGCAGGCGGCGAATTTCCGGGGCGGCGCGAGTTTCAGCAAGTTCGTGGAGTCGATCAAGAATGACGCGGTCAAGGGCCTCAGCGCGGCGGAGAAGGCGGAGTTGAAGCCGGTTCTGGATGCGGCGCCGGTGGCGCAGACCTCGGCGGCCGTCATGGCCGCGATGATGAAGATTGGCGATCGCGGCTCCTCACGGGAATGGAAAGTCGACGAGCTCGCGCGGAAGGCGGAGGCCGGATTGAAAGGGCGCGACTTCGATCGGGGGCGCGCCATGTTCGGCGCGGTGGCCTGCTTTTCATGCCATCGATTCGACGGTCGCGGCGGCATCGTCGGGCCGGATCTGACGCAGGCCGCGGGACGATTCAGCGCCCGCGATCTGCTGGAGTCCATCATCGAACCCAACAAGGAAATCAGCGATCAGTATGGCGCGGTGGTCATCACCAAGTTGGACGGATCGACGGTCACGGGGCGCATCGCCAATCTTTCCGGCGATCGCGTCAGCCTGATCACCAACATGTTTGATCCCGGGGCGATGGAGGGTGTGGATCGCAAGCAGATCGAGTCGCAGGAGCCCTCCAAGATCTCGATGATGCCGGGGGGATTGATCAATCTGCTGACTGAGGATGAGATTATGGATCTGCTGGCCTACGTGCTTTCACGAGGCGACGCGGACCACGCGATGTTCAAGTAGGATTCGCGGGGCTTCGAAGCTGCGGCGAGGGTGGATTGACGCCTTACTTGTCGGCGTTTGCCTCGCGTGTCGTTGGCTTTACAGAGCGGATCTTGTAGATCGGGACGACGGCTTTAGGCTTGCGGGGCGCGGCTCCAGCGAGTTCCTCGATCTTGTCCAGAACTTCCCAGCCTTTAACCACCTTGCCGAAGATCGTGTATTTACCGTCGAGATGCGGGGCTGGGCCGAGGACGAGCGAGAAGGATGATTGAGCGCTGTTAGGGTCTTCCCAGCGGGCCATCGAGACGACGCCTCGCGCGTGTTTGACGGTCTCGCCGACTCCCGTAACGATGTGCAGATATTCCATTTTCGGGTCCAGGGCGGCGCAGTCAACCGCACGCTTAGACTTGTCGAGCGGAACGACGCCCCAGGAGATGAGTTCATTCAAAAACGAGACTTTGAATGGTTCGGAGGAATAGGCGAGTGAGTGACTCGCGTTCGTAGCTTCTGCGCCGCCGTTGACGATGGCGATCGATTGGATGCGCAATGAACTTGCCTCCCGATTGGCGCCATATTTTCCAATTCGCGCGTTTCCACTTTTTGTCGTGCGTGTCGACGAACATGGAGCCCATGGCGTCCTGAAACTCGCCGCTGGTGTTCTCGTAGGTCAGGGAGAATTCATACTCTTCTCCGGGGGTGATCTTGAGTCCCTCGGAACTGGAGTAGATATCCATGCGCTTGAGTCCGGTGACGCCATCCTGGTTTTCGATGTTGGCCCGGTAGAAGACGCCGGAAGTCCCGCATTTAGGATCGTGTTTGAGGATGTCGAAAGTCTTCGCGTAGGGGTGTGCGTGGGGAATGATGGTATGCACCGTGGTCTCGTAGCTGCCAAAGCTTTTGGCGTATTGCCGGAAGGGGAACTTTGCGGAGGAAACGCCGTCGGGAATTACCCAATGACCGGTGTAGGGCTTTCCGTCGGGGCCGTCATAGATTGCCATGGTTGTATTTTGCGGCGCGTTTCGACGTTCCGGCGCCGGGCGGAGGCGGTTTCTCGCAGAGTGATTTTCCCTCCCTTGTCGTCAATGCCCTGCGCGGTGAAGAAGACTGATTGGACGGGGCCTTCCATCGACTTGTATTTGCGTTCGACCAGGAAGGGAGCCGTTACGATCTCCAGGCGAACGATCTTATCCGCCGGGATGTTTGAGGTCTTCGGCGCGGTTGATCCAAGGACGATCGAGGGCAGAAGCAACGCGATGAGCAGGACGCCGGTTTTCATTGGTCTAGAATTGATAACAGCAATTCAACTGCCATAGCGGGAGCGCAATTCGATCGGATTGGCCATTGCGAAACGGGCGCCGTGTTCGGATGGGGCAAAGATGAAACGTCGCGGCAACGGCTCTGTCCGGGCTGCGAGATTGTTTTCCTGCGAAGCGCGACTATCGTGGCGGCTCGAATGGCAGACGACACAGTCAGACAACAACAGACCGATGCTGTGGACGCTCCCGCGGCGCCCGCGCGCGCGAGGTCTTCGTTCATTGTTGGGCCATTACATGACGGCTTCTTCTTCATTTTCTCGCCGCTGTGGGCGATCGCTCTTGGATTCTGGGTTTCACACGGTTCGTTCTGGAACACTCGCGTCGAATTCGGCGAGTATCGGCACACTTTTGCGAACTTGTTCATTGGGGCCTTCATCATGGCGCACCTGGTCCTGGTGTTTTTCCGAAGCCACGCGAATCAAAATATTTTCAAGACTCATCCGATTCGTTTCACGATTGTGCCGATAGCGCTGGTGACCGCGATGACGGCTTCGGTCTGGGTGTTTGTCACCGTGTTGGTGCTGACCACCTGGTGGGATGTCTATCATTCCGCGCTGCAGACGTTCGGTATCGGGCGGATCTACGACACTCGCGCCGGAAACGATCCGCAGGTGGGGCGTTCCCTGGATCGAAATCTAAATATCCTGTTATATCTGGGGCCGATTCTGGCGGGCGCCACGTTGATGGAACATGTAAACGATTTTCGTGAATTTGACCGGGTGGGCGCGATGTTCTTCACGGCGATTCCCGCCTATGCGAACGCCAACGCCAGCTTCTTTACCTGGCTGGTGTTGCTGATCGGGATTCCCTTTTTGAGCTACTACGTTTTGGCGTATTGGATTTTGCACCGCGGAGGGTATCACGTTTCCTGGCAGAAGGTGGCGCTGCTGGTTTCAACGGGGTTGTGCTCGATTTTTGCCTGGGGGTTCAACTCCTTCGGAGAAGCGTTCTTCATCGTGAACTTTTTTCATGCGCTGCAATACTTTGCCCTCGTTTGGTGGAGCGAGAAAAAGAATCTGACAGCGGTGTTTCATTTGGGCGGTATGCGCTGGGGGCGGCAATTGACCTTTCTCATCTTCATAGGACTGGCGGCCGTCTATGGCGTTTGGGCTGAGACCTCCATCGGCGAAAGTCAGTTTTGTCTGGCAATTGTCAACACCGTCGCCGTGATGCATTTCTGGTATGACGGCTTCATCTGGTCGGTCCGTCGGAAGCAGGTGTAGTCTTGGGGAGAGCTATCGCGGGCGGTTCGTTCGGAAGGGGAGCGGCAGGTGTTGCGGTCGTGGCTAGACCATTTTTTTGCGGACGGACCAGATGAAGCCGTCGTACCAGAAGTGGAGCAAGGAGAGCAGGAGGAAGGCCGCGATGTAGGTTTCAGTCTGGATGTTTCCCAGTTGATCGACTGCGTAGCCCATGCCAACGGCGAAGGAGAGGTAAACGGTGAGCGCAATCCATTTTCCGCCGTTCACGTTGGCGAGGCGAAGGCGCTGCATGATGTTCTTCTTCTCCACCAGCCAAACGATGCCGAAGTATTGAAAAAAGTGGAAAATGTTCATGATGAAATACGCCTTGCCAAAGGGATTGAATCCCCACGCGTAGATCGAACAAAGACCGGTCGAGACGAGCAGGGCGACCTTTTGCCAGGAGACGTGATATCCCTTGCGGGCCAATCTCACGTAGAACCAGAGGTAGCCGGCGAGAAACGGAATCCCGAGCGACACGATGGCGATCAGGATGGCTCGATGATGCGTCTCGGCGGTCGTGGGAATCGCATGCATGAGCGATTCGGACAGACCGGAAAAATCGTTGCCTACGTCCTTGGCGAAATCGATGAAGACCGCGCCCGCGAGGACGGGACCGGACCAGAGCAGGAAGTTCAGCGCGATGTCCATGCGGCGCCCGACCATGGGATCGTTTCCGGCGCGCATGTCGTAGAGGCGGCCAAAGCCGAAGGTTTGTTGGCAGGAATGCCATTCATCCCACAGTCGGGTCACGACGCCGATCGCCAGCAGGAACCAATTCGACAGGATCATGCCGCCGAAGATCAACGCCGGCACGATAGTGAAGCGCAGAGGGAATTGATTGAAAATGCCTCGGTTCAGATGGCTGCGAACGAACGAAAGCAGGAGGTGCCCGATCAGCATCGTGCCGTAGAATACAGACAGCGGCGTCTGACCCGTCGCGTCGGACTTGTTCCACCACTCGCCGGACATGGCGAATCCCGCCGTGAAGGCAATCAACGGTGAAAAGATGATCAGGATGCAATCGAACCAGGGGCCGCCGATGTAGCCGCGAGGGGGCGACTCGGCGGAAGCTGCGGCCAACTGTTTTGCATGCTCTGCCGTCATTTCCAACTGTGATGGTTCGATCGTTTTGGGC
>JBLHKZ010000277.1:0-7502 GCA_047618185.1 Limisphaerales bacterium | reverse complement strand
TGTCACCGACGAGGGTTCCGACTCCCGAAGCCTGGCGAACCAGACGTTTTCTCCCAAATCGAGCGATAAGCGTTGCTTGTTGGCGAGCCACCGAAACATCTTTTTTTCTTTGCATGGGTTCAGGTAACCAGAAGTGGGTGGACAAAAACTGTCTACCCCCGCTATTCCGTGAAGAAAGTCTTGAAATACTGGTTTACTTGCCTACTTTGCGCATATGAAGCTCCATCAGAAAATCGGCATCGCCTTGATGGCGGCCCCGCTTTTACTGGGCATCATTCTTCAGAAAACTGCCGCGTTGCTCTACCGCCCAGACAGTTTGACCAATTTGGAGATTGTGCCCCCCCCGCCAGATCTCACTTTGGTCGTGGCGCTGTTGTCGACCAATTGGTTCGTCGCCGCGCCATTGGCTCTGTTGTTCGTCGTCGGTGTGGTTTACGCATCCTTTCCCAGACGCCTCAGCTTCGACGAGCCACAACTCATCGAAATAAAGCACTTCAGCTGATTGGCGCGTCGCCTCGCTCACAACATCTTCGCCGCGCAGCCATGCGTCCGCATTCTGATCGTTCGTTGAACGTCTTTCCAAGTGAATTCCCGATTCCTGAATTCGTGGCACGATTCTTGCCAAGGGTGTCAACTGTCGGGAATGACTCCTGTGGTTTTCAACGCGGATGTTGGGTCTGCTTTTACCCCCGATACAGCCTCGGCGCGCCTCAATCGCACCGGGGCGTTCTTCGGATCGGCGCCAGCCAATTCGGTTTCGCCGAGGCAGACAGTTAACGCTTGCAATCCCATCGATCCGCGCCACTCTTTCGCGCTCGTTGATGTGAAACGGCACGATGCGTTTTGTAGAACACAGGTCGATCAGGCGGGAATCCCATCATCGAAAACATCGCGAATGGAATACCTCAGCAAAGCACTCATCGACAGTCTTCAATCCCAGCTCCACACCCAGCCGTAGCAATCATTATCGGATCACATGCAGGAGCATATTGACGTTGAGGGAAAAATAACCCAGGCGCTTGCCGGCACAATGTTCAGGGTCGAACTCGACAACGGACATCAATTGCTGGCCCACATATCAGGAAAAATGCGCCGCCGGTTCATCCGACTGAACATCGGAGATCGCGTCCGACTTGAAATGTCCCCGTCCAATCTCAACAAAGGACGCATTATCAGCCGCCTTTGACCCGGTCAGTCCCAGGCACGCCATCGTCGACAAAAGAACTTGCCACGCCCCGCGACAGCCCTTAAAACCTCGCCCTGTTCGGCTTTTCCGAAGCCGTCAGTCAATGGTTTCCGCCAGTGTAGCTCAGTCGGTTAGAGCACCGGCCTCATAAGTCGGTTGTCGCAGGTTCAAGTCCCGCCACTGGCACCATTTTCCACCAACGAGCGGCGCGGGCTGCTGAATTCGCATCGATTCGTTGGCTGTTGATAGTCAGGGCATTAAAGCGAGTAATCGCCCCGAATTAGTCTTGACCTCACTTGGCTCGATCCGTTTATTGATCGGTGTGAAACACAGAGTTCATGTTTGCGCAAATTAAAGGTCTCTTTTCCAATGATATTGGAATTGATTTAGGCACTGCGAACTCACTCGTGTTCGTTCGCGATCAGGGCATTGTGCTCCGCGAACCTTCTGTCGTCGCCATTCAAGCCGGAACGACCAACGTATTGGCCGTCGGCGAAGAGGCCAAACGCATGATCGGCCGCACTCCCGGTAACATTGTCGCGATTCGCCCCATGAAAGATGGCGTCATCGCGGACTTTGAAATCACAGAGTCCATGCTGCGACACTTCATTCAGAAGGTTCACCATCGAAAACTGATCGCTCCACGTGTTGTAGTAGCCGTGCCTTCGGGCATCACGGAAGTGGAAAAACGAGCGGTAAAGGACTCGGCGACGCACGCCGGAGCCCGTGAAGTGTATCTGATCGAGCAGCCGATGGCCTCCGCGATTGGGGTCGGACTGCCGGTCCATGAACCTGCTGGAAATATGATCGTGGATATTGGCGGGGGGACTTGTGAAATAGCCATCATCTCCCTCGCTGGAATCGTTTTTAGCCGAAGCCTGCGGGTTGGCGGCGACGAATTCGATGAAACGATCATAGGGCATATGAAACGAGCCCACAACTTGATGATCGGCGAACGCATGGCGGAAGAAATCAAAATCCGCGTTGGATCCGCGTATCCTCTGGAACAGGAATTGACCTTGGAAGTGAAAGGCCGCGATTTGAGCGCCGGACTGCCAAGAACAATCACTGTGCGTTCAGAAGAAATCCGTGAATGTCTTAAAGAGCCATTGACGAGCATATTGGAGTCCATTCGTATTACCCTGGAACGGTGCCCCCCGGAATTGTCCGCGGACCTCGTCGACCGCGGCATTGTCGTCGCGGGAGGCGGCGCGCTCTTGCGCGGCATCGATCGGCTCATCGCCGAAGAAACCGGCCTGCCAGTCCACATTGCCGACGATCCGCTGACCGCGGTTGCTGAAGGCACCGGACGTGTGCTATACGAACTCCAATTTCTCAAGACCGTGGCCTCCTCCAGCACATGAGCGCTGGCGTGACAAATCCAACATGCGTTCGCTCCGGATTCTCCGGGGTGAACGATGTATAAAAAGCCGCAATACATAGCCATTGGCCTGGTGGTCGCGCTGGCAGTCATTCTGCTCAGCCTGCCCGCCCAGAGTAGGGCCCAGCTCAATCGCTGGATCAGTACGCTCTTCGTGGTCGGTTTCGAGGCCTCTGAAACGACCGAATCCCTCGCCGATCGGACTCGCGCCGCTGTCACTCCCCGCAAAGTTCTGACAAAGCAGATCGAAGATCTCCAGGAGGAGATTCAGCGCCTTCGCCTACAGAACAAGCAACTTGAATCCGTCACCCGCGAAAATACTCAATTGCGCGACCTTCTGGCCTGGAAAAAGCAGACTCCCTGGAACGTCAAGTCCGCGCAAGTTGTCGGACGGGACCCGGCAAATTGGCATCGCATGGTTCTGATCAACCTCGGCGTGCAGCACGGAATGATCGAAAACATGCCGGTCATGACCAATAACGGTCTGGTCGGTCGCATTTCCGCGGTCGGAGAGACTCAGTCGCAGGTGCTGTTGATCGGAGATCCCAATTGCCAGGTGGGCGCGCTCGTGGAATCCACGGGTGAAAGCGGAATCATTGGCCCGGCGACTTCAACGACCTCGGACCCCAAGCTCATCAACTTGCTTCACATCGCGGCCGACAGCAAAATTGAGCCTGGCGACAGGGTGATTACCAGCGGGCTCGGCACAATTTTCCCAAAAGGAATTCCGATCGGTTCGATTGTTCACGCACGAACCGAGGCATCCGGTCTCACGTTGAAAGCCAGGGTCAGACTCTTCGCAAATGTGAACCGACTCGAAAATATCTGGGTTCTAATGAAATGAGCCGCATCAATCTCATCGTCATTCTGATGGTCGCCTTCCTGTGCGTCTACGCCCAGACCGCGTTCCAGGGGCTGAGGAATGCGCTCAACGCGCAGATCGATCTGCTGCCCGTATTGATGGTCTACGTGGCGCTGAGCGCGGACATCATCGCCGTCGCCCTGCTCGCGGTGATCGGCGGAGTCCTGTTCGACAGCCTGTCCGCCAATCCGCTGGGCATCAGCATTCTGCCCCTGTTTTTCATCGGCCTCTTCCTCCAGATTCGCCACGACCTGATTCTCCGGGAAATGACCTACGCGCAATTCGTTGTCGGCTGTTGCGTTTGTACGGCCATGCCGGTCATGACCTTGGCCTTGATGTGGATCCTGGGTGATCGGCCGATCATCGGTCTCGGCTCCCTCTGGCAATGGTTCGTCATGGCGCTCGGTGGCGGACTCGTCACGCCGCTTTTCTTCCGCCTGTTCGATCGTCTTGAGAACGCCCTCACCTACTCGGCACGGCCGGCCTACAACGAATCGATGGCGCGACAAGACCGGGAAATTAAGCGAGGTCGGAGTCGAAGTTACTGAGCCATGTTGATTTTCGACCAACTCAAAAAAAGCGAGCCGCAGGTCCGAGTTCTCTCGCTGTTGATTCTCCTTGGCATGTCCATTCTGCTGGTTGGGCTGTGGCATGTGCAGGTCATTTCGGCTAAGCGTTACCAGGCCAATCTGGAGAATCAGTCCCGGCAGAAGATTCGTATTCCAGCCTTACGCGGAGGAATCTACGATCGCAATGGCCAGCCCCTGGCCGTCAATCAGGCGAGTTTCTCGATCAATCTGTATCTGGAGGATCTGAGGCCGGCGTTCAACCCCGAATACAAACGACTGAAAGCGGTAAAAGTCGAGGAGTCCGGGAAGCTCACCGGCAGCCAGATGAACGCCCTTGAGCGACTCGCGCGGTTCAATGTCATTAATGGAGCGGCGCAGAAAGTCAGCTCCATCATTCAGCGCCTGATCACTCTGGATCCGGGCAAAGTCCACCGTCACTGGGAAACGCGCCGGATACTCCCGATGCCGGTCGCCGAGAAACTCTCGCCCATCGAGGTCGCCCGATTCGCCGAAACGCCCTTTGACCGAACCGGCACCAACCTGGATCTACAGCCGAGACGACATTATCCGCACAACGAAACTGCAGCCCATATCCTCGGCTATCTGACCGTCGACGACGGCAGCGACGGAGCGATGGATTCTATTTTCGATTATCGCATGCCCGGAATCAAAGGCGTCGGGCAAGGCGTCGAAAGCTATTTTAACAGCAGGCTGGCCGGTGAACCCGGGGGCAAATCAGTGCTGATCAATCACGTCGGCTACCGCCAGTCCGAAGACCTGCTTCAGCCTTCGCGTCCGGGCGACGATGTCCATCTGACAATCGATCTGGACGTCCAGAAAATCGCCGAACGGGCGCTCGCGAAAGTCAGCCAGCACGTGCGCGGCGCGGTCGTCGTGATGAATCCGCGCAACGGCGACATCCTGGCGTTGGTGTCAGCGCCTGCCTTCGATCCAAACCGGTTTCCCGGAGTCTCCCATGAGTACTACAACTATCTGATGCAGGATGACCGGCAGGCGACGCGTTGCCGGGCGACGCAGGAAAATTTTTCTCCAGGATCCATATTCAAGATCGTCGTCGCGCTGGCCTGTCTTGAGAAAGGCACAATGAATCCCCACGAGCGCTACAAGAACGAGGGCTACATCATGATGGGCAGGCGGTTCGCGGATGAGGCTCGTCCCGGCATGTACGATTTTCGTCGCGCCTTTATCAAATCCTCAAACTCCTATTTCATTCACCACGGTGACAAGGTCGGCCCCCGGCTTGTCATCGAAATGGGAAACCGATTTTTCCTGGGACAGCACACCAAGGTCCCGACCTGGCAAGACAACTCAGGGCAGTTCCATAAGGTTGACGCCGTCGCCCCAGGAAAATGGTACAAAGGGGACACCGCAAATCTTTGCATGGGACAAGGCCGGATCGACATGACTCCTCTTCAGGCCGCCGTCATGACCTCGGCCGTCGTGAATGGAGGCGTCGTCTATTGGCCGCGGCTGCACGAACGAGTGTCCCCGCACGAATCTCGACAGGGTCGAAAGGGCCGCTTCAACCCGCCCGGCAAGATTCGCGGCAATCTGGGGGTTCGCACGGAAAATCTTCGCATCGTAGTCGATGCCATGCTTGCGGACGTGGATGGAGCAAATGGCGAAAGCGGCACCGGGAAACACGCAGCCGTGCCCGGAGTGCGCATCGGCGGAAAAACGGGGACGGCGGAAATCAAGAGACGGGGAGTCGTCGTCGACAAGACTACCTGGTTCACCTCATTCGCCGCTTATCCCGGAGAAGCCCAGCCCCGCTACGTCGTGGTCGTGCTCGTTGAAAGCGGCGGCTCCGGCGGCAAGACCGCCGCCCCGGTAGCCGGCCGCATTTATCGCGAACTCCTGGCCCGAGACAAACCCACACTGCGTGTCGCGGACACCGCGACGTCCAATTTCTAATGTCACGCCTTAGCATAACTGACCCTGAGTCCCGCATCGACTGGCTGCTCCTCGCCAGCGCGTCGTTGCTGCTCACGATCGGCGTGGTGTTCATCTTCAGCGCCACCATGGTGGATGAAGCCGAGGCGGCGAAGAGTTTCTACGAACAATTCTACTTCAAGCAGATCATCTGGGCCACGGGCGGCATCGTCGCCGCCTGCGCGCTTTGCCTGGTCGACTATCGAACCCTTTCCCGCTGGTCCCTGGTGGGTTACTGGGGAGCCAATGGGCTCTTGATTCTCGTGTTGCTTATCGGCGCGACCATCTGGGGAGCAAAACGCTGGATCAACCTCGGCTTGTTCAACTTCCAGCCCTCAGAATTCGCGAAGCTCGCGTTCATTTTCGCCTTTGCTCACTTCCTGAGCCGACCGATGGAAGAGCTGCGAATGCGCAGCGTCTTCATCAAATGCCTCGGCATGATTCTCATTCCGGTCGTGCTGATCTTCGTCGAGCCGGATCTCGGATCCGCCCTGCTCTTCCTGCCCGTCGGCCTGGTCATGATGTTCGTCGCGGGCGTCCCGTCAACGACGCTCAAGAAACTCGTTGGCTGGTCGGCAGTCTCCGCGTTCATCATGGTCGCCTACATTCTTTTCGCCCCGATGCTCATGCCCAAGAGCCCGGACAAGAACGACAAGAGCGAGAGCCTGCTGCTCATCAAGAACTACCAGCGCGAACGGCTGCTGGTCTATTTCAACATGGACTTCGCGCCCAAATCCGCCTCCGATGAGGAGAAGACGGTCGCGCGAATTCGAAAGCAGCACATGTCCTACAATGTGCGCCAGGCGCTGATCTCCGTGGGCTCAGGCGGCCTCACGGGCAAGGGCTTTCGCCAGGGCCGGCAGAACGCCCTGGGCTTCCTTCCCCGGGGTGTCGCCCACAACGATTTCATCTTCTCGGTCCTCGCCGAGGAAACCGGCTTCGTCGGCAGCATTGTCGTCGTCGGCCTTTACACTTTGTTTCTCTTTTCAGGCATACGGATTGCCAACCAGGCGCGCGATCGTCTGGGTAAAATTTTGGCTGCGGGCGTTGTCGCCCTCTTCTTCAGCCAAATCTTCATCAACATCGGAATGAACATACGCATTGTGCCCGTGACTGGAGTGCCGCTGCCGTTACTTAGCTACGGCGGTTCCTCGGCGCTCAGTTCCCTGATCGCGGCGGGTATTTTGCAAAACGTCTACATCTACAGAAAATCCTACTAAATCATGGCTGAACAAAAAAATTATAGTCGCCGACGAAACAAGAGCGCCATGAGGTTCCGTCCTCAGAAAGGCCTGCAAACCGTCAGCAAGAAACAGGAGAAGGAGGCCGCCGACGCGCGCGCCGAAGTGCTCGGAGAAAAATCCTCCGAGGAACCCGTCTTCTCCAGCGAGATCCGTCACGGACAGGAGATCGAACGCGCCGAAAATCAGGCCGTCGGCATTGAGACTCCCGAGAAACCCGCCGGACGCGGACGCGGACGCGGGCGCGGGCGCGGCAGAGGTCGCGATGGCGATCGCGATAGCGACCGCGCGGACGATCGCGCGGACGATC
>JBLHKZ010000276.1:0-7581 GCA_047618185.1 Limisphaerales bacterium | reverse complement strand
TCGGCGTCGCCATCATGGGCCAGTCCGATATCGGCGCGGTACTCGCGCACCTTGGTAAACAGCTTTTCCGGATGCATCGACCCGCAATTCTCGTTGATGTTCTTGCCGTTGGGCTGATCGCCCATGACGAAGATCTCGGCGCCGAGCTCCTTGAGCACGCAGGGGGTGGATTTGTAGGCGGCGCCGTGCGCGCAATCGACCACGATCCGCATGCCTTCCAACGTCATGCCGCGGGGAAAGGAGGACTTAGCGTATTCGATATAACGCCCCAGCGCGTCATCGATGCGCACCGCCTTGCCAATCGCGTCGGCGGTCGGACGAATGTTCTCAATCTCGCCGCTGAAGACCAAATCCTCGATGTTCTGTTCGATGCCTTCGGCCAGCTTGTAACCGTCGGCCCCGAAGAATTTGATGCCGTTATCGTCGTAGGGATTGTGTGAGGCCGTGATCACCATGCCGGCGTCCGCGCGCAGGCTGCGGGTGACATATGCGACGCCGGGCGTGGGCAGCGGGCCGATGAAAAGGACATCCACGCCCATGGAGAGGACGCCGGAGGACAGGGCGTTCTCCAGCATGTAGCCGGAGAGGCGCGTGTCCTTACCGATGACGATCTGATGCCGGCCGCGGCTGCGGGCCTGCGATTCCAGGGCTTTGAACACGTGTCCGGCGGCGCGCCCAAGCTTGAGCGCGGTTTCAGCCGTTACGGGTTCCACGTTGGCGCGTCCGCGCACTCCGTCAGTTCCAAATATTTTTTTCCGAGGACTCATTCGTTGTTCTTTCCGGCGTCTCGCGGCGTGGCGGAATCCGGTTCTGTTGATCGATTGGTTGTATTGGTGGTGGTTTGATCCTGGATCGGCGACCCGGCGGACTTGGGAGGAGCTTCTCCGCCCGCCGACGCCGATGGAGGCGCAGAATTCGTTGAAGGCTTGATCGCGTTGACCGAATGGGTCTGCGGGCTCTCGTCCGGCTTGATGACCGCAGCCTTCGGGCGTTCCGGCCTCACCACCGGCTCGGGCGGCGGGATCCGTTTCACGCTCGCCAGATTGGGGACGACGCTGGCCAGCTTGACCGTCGTCGGTGTGTGCACCTTCACCAGCACGGGAATGCCAGAATGCTGCTGGGCCGAGCCGAATTTTTCCAGCACGTCCGTGATATCGACAAAAACACGGATCTCTGTCGTGTCCATTTCCTTGAGCTGCTCGATCTCCCCTTGCACAATGATTTCGATCTCTGCGGGCTTCACCTCGTACGCGTACGCGTCGCCGGGAGGTTTCAGAATGGCAACCGGACGTAGAAAGGGCTTGCTCGGCACGACGGCGTTTGCCGGCTCGTCGGGGACATTCGACGTGAGCAGCTTGGGCAACGCGCGGGTCGATTTTTCCGCCACGGGAATCTTCCCCTTTGTCTCCTCCTCAGAATTGTGGTCCTGCCCCGTGCGAATGCCGAGCCAGACCCAGCAGGCCAGGACCAGGGATAAAAACTTCGCCCAGAAATTGCGCTTGATCATGCCTCTGAGTCCCATGGCGCTAGTCGGCTTGCGCGCGCGCAGCCGTCTTGACCTTTTTCCCTTCGGGGACGGACGCCACGCCGGACGACGAATCGCCATTATCGGTTTGTTTCTTCCCCTCGTCGACGGCGGCATTTTCTTTGCGCGGGACCGCCTTCGATTTCTTGCGCCGCCGCCGCTTCTGGCTAAGCCATTCCGACCAGTTCCGCGGCTGGTCGCGCCTGACCAGAACAGAGCTCAGGAAGGAGCGCAATTCATTGAGCGTCACGCCGCGCTCGAGGTGCCCCTTGTAGGCGTAGGAAATAGAGCCAATTTCTTCGGAAACGATGATAACGACTGCGTCTGTCTCCTCGCTCAAGCCGATGGCCGCGCGATGCCGCGTGCCGATGGCTTTATCGAGATCTTGCCGCTGAGTCAGCGGGAAAATACAGGCGGCGTAGGTGATCCGGTCGCCCTTGATCAGCACGCCCCCATCGTGAATCGCATTGTTCGGAAAAAAAATGGTCTCCAACATTTCTGGTGAAGCGTCGCAATTCAATTCCACTCCGGATTCGACGGCTCCCCGCAAATGAATGCTTTGCTCCACCGCGACGAGGGCGCCGATGCGCATCTTGGATAGCCGCTCCATCGCACGAACCAGAACTTCAATATTCTCCCGCTCACGACGCGCCGTATTGAACATGGGCTGGTCGCCAAATTCCGCAAAAATACGACGCAATTCAGGCTGAAATATAATCAACATGAAGAACGGCATGGCAAACAGCAGCCAGCCGATGACCTTACTCAGCACGGTAAGATTCAGGAGGTTTGTCACAACCATCAGGGTGAGGACAAAAATCGACACGCCAGTCAGGCCAAGGACAACCGCCCAGCCGCGCGTCCCCCGAAGCAGGCGATAGAACTGGTAGATGCTGATCCACAGTATTGCGATCTCCAGCATCGGCCGCCAACCGACCTGCCAGAATTCCGAAACTGTCTTTAGAAACGTGTCCGTCATCGTCGACAATCCAAAATGGCTTCAGTCATGCGGACCGCCTGAACGGTCGCGGCGACGTCATGAACCCGCACGATCTGAACGCCGGCCTCGGTTGCCCGGCACGCGCAAGCGAGCGACGCTGGCAATCGATCCCCTGTCTCAATTTCCAGCAGTTTGCCCATGAAGGACTTGCGCGAGGCGCCAATCAAAATCGGCCGTGTTATCTTTGTAAACCTGAACAGTCCCCCGAGCAACGCCAAATTGTGTTCCAGGGCCTTGCCAAAACCGATGCCCGGGTCCAAAGCGACCTGCTCAGGAGAGACGCCTGCGGCCGCCAGTCGCGCAAGCCGGTCTTGAAAAAACGTCTCAACTTCCGCCAGCACGTCTTCGTAATGAGGACTTGCCTGCATCGTTTTCGGCGCTCCCTGCATGTGCATCGCGACATAACCCGCGTCCGTTCGAGCGACGAGCCTCCACATCGCGTCGTCCTCGCGATTGGCCGCGATGTCGTTGACGATGCTGGCGCCAGCGTCGAGGGCGGCTTCCGCCACGCCAGGTTTCTGCGTGTCGATCGAGATCGCCGCCCGGGCGCGCGAAGCCAGTCTCTGGATCACGGGAACCACGCGGCGAATCTCCTCCGCTTCCGTAACAGGCTCCGCGTTGGGTCGGGTGGATTCGCCGCCAATATCAAGAATCTCCGCGCCTTCGCTTTCGAGGCGCAACGCCTGATCAACAGCGGCGTCGACATCGAGAAATTGACCGCCGTCAGAGAACGAGTCTGGCGTGACGTTCACGACCCCCATCACGATCATCGGGCGGGGAAACTGGAACTCGAACTGGCGGGCTCGAAACAGCAAGACGTCAGACGTTTAGGGCGTTGCCGCCTGGATCAACTCGATCTCGTATCCTTCGGGAGCGTCGACGAAGGCGAAGCCGCCGCCGTCGTCCTTCATTCGCGGCCCGTCGGAGTATTCGATGCCCAGCGAGGCAAGGTGTTTGCCGAATCCCTCAAGGCTGTCGACCGAGAATGCCAGATGGGTGAGATCTTCCTGGCAATGAACCGGACCGCTGGCGGGAAAACTGCAGATTTCGATCAGCTCCTCGCTTTCAGGGGCTTTCAGGAAAGCCAGCTCGGAACCGCGCGGCGACTTGTGGCGGCGGGTCTCTTCCAATCCGAGGACGTCCTTGTAGAATTTGATGGTTCGCTCCAGATCGTCGACCCGGTAACGCGTGTGCAACAGCTTTTTGACTAGACTCATGCGCGCAGCATATCGGCCGGCCGCCCCGCGAGCAATCACCGAGAGCCGCGCCGATTTGAGGTTTGCCGCGCCCGGTGATGGCGCTACTTTCCGCCGCCTATGACCGAACCAACCGCGCGCAAGCGACACTTCGCCAGCGACAATTATGCGGGCATTTGCCCCGAAGCCTGGCAGGCGCTCGAAGCAGCCAACCAGGGCCACGTTCCCGCCTACGGCGAAGACGAATGGACGCAAAAGGCCTCGGACATGATCCGCGAGGTGTTCGAAACGGACTGTGAGGTGTTCTTCGCTTTCAACGGCACGGCCGCCAATTCCCTCTCGCTTGCGTCCACCTGCCGCTCCTATCACAGCTTCCTCTGCCACGAGACCGCCCACATTGAAACCCACGAGTGCGGCGCGCCGGAGTTCTTTTCAAACGGCGCCAAGGTCTTGTTGATCAAAGGCGAGAACGGAAAGATTTCCTCGGAATCCATTGAGAAAATGGTCACGCAGCGGGTAGACATACACTACCCCAAGCCACGCGTCGTCAGCCTGACCCAGGCCACCGAATGGGGGACCGTCTACACGCCGGATGAATTAAAGGCCATCTGGTCCGTCACGCGCAAACACGACCTCAAAATCCAGATGGACGGCGCGCGCTTTGCCAACGCGGTGGCCTCGCTCAAAGTCGCGCCCAAGGAAATCACCTGGCAGGCGGGCGTCGACGTGCTTTGCTTTGGCGGCACGAAAAACGGCGCTCAGGTCGGCGAGGCAGTCGTGTTTTTCAACAAAGAAATGGCGAAGGAATTCGACTACCGCTGCAAGCAGGCCGGGCAACTCGCCTCCAAGATGCGTTTCGTCTCCGCGCCCTGGATCGGCATGTTGAAAGACGATGTCTGGATTCGTTACGGCGACCACGCCAATCAGATGGCGCAACTCCTGCACGATGGGCTGAAAAAGTTGCCGAATGTGAAAATCATGGCGCCGGTCGAAGCGAACATGGTGTTCGCCCAATTGCCCAAATCCGCGATCGAAGCGCTCCACGCGCGCGGCTGGAAATTCTACGTCATCTTCGGCGAGGACGGCTGCCGCTTCGTTTGTTCCTGGGATATCACCGAGGAGGATGTCAACGCCTTCGTCGCGGATGCACGCGAGGCGCTCGGCGATTGAAGGTTTCCCGGAACATTCGCGTTCACGCCCAAATCACTACACGAGACATTTCTCAATCTGCGCGAAGGAATCGACCACCACTGACGCCCTTCGCAAAGCATCCCGCGGAAACGAATTTGTAATCGCGATCACGTCCATTCCCGCCGCCAAACCCGCCTCAACGCCGGCAACTGAATCTTCGATAACAACGCATCGCTTCGGCTCCACCCCCATTAACTCCGCCGCCTTCAGAAAAACATCCGGCCGCGGCTTGCCCTGCTCGACATCCTCGGAGCTGACCACCGTCGGAAACGCATCGCGCAATCCTTTCATTCCCAAAACCGCGGAGATGATCGTGTGCCCCGAACCGGAAGCGACGCCGAGCTGGTATCGCCCTTTCAACGAATCGATCAATTCGGGTATGCCCTCAAAGATCGGCTCGTCCTCGACGACAATTTCAAGGAATCGCTCCTCGCGCAGCCGCATCAGTTCGGCATGAGTCTGAGTCGGATCATGCCGTTCGATGAAATCGCTCCAAACAAGTCGATCCGACTTGCCGTAGTAGTCCGGAAAATGAATGCCGTGGTTCTCCGCATAGCCAATCACCGCCAGCACATCTCGAAAGGCGCGCTCATGACGCGGCTCACTGTCAACGATCACTCCGTCCATATCGAAAATAACCGCCGCGTAGTCGCCGCGCGGGCCGGCTTGCTTATCGCCGGCAGCGGCGAACGGAGTTTCGGACGACGACGACATCAGATTGTGATTTGACCGAGTTTGAGAATCCGCTTGAACTGCGCAGCGCCGACGGGTGAAACCGACAGTCGCGAATTCCGAACCAGCGGCAACTCGGCCAGGACCTTGTCCGCCTTTATCTGCGCCAGGGTCACCGGCTCCTTCATCGCCTTGACCGGTTTGAGATCCACCACCGACCAATCACCCTCCTCCGCGGTCGGATCGGCATAATGCTCCTTCGCGACTTTGGCCAGGCCCACCACGCGCTTCTCATCCACGCTGTGGTAGAAGAACACTAGGTCACCCTTCTTCATGGCGCGAAGGTTGTTGCGGGATTGGTAGTTTCGAACGCCATCCCACATCGTCCCTTTGTCCTTCACGAAATCGTCCCACGAGTAGGCCGTGGGTTCCTGCTTCACCAGCCAGTATTGCGTCGCCATCCGCCGAATATGAAAAGCCGGCCCGCAAAAGGGAATGGAATTTTACTTTTGGGCGCGAAAAGGCGCAGAAGGCATAACACGCCTCACCTGATCGGAGTCGGCATTTCGACCACGCGCAATTTCCACTTTTCGCGCTTTCGGCGTCTTTTTGCGGCCCACCAAAAAAATGAATTTTGCGGCAGGCCGATAAACCGATAGATTGCGCGCATGGAACTCGCCGACAATCTCCGCTCCACCCGGGAACGAATCGCCGCCGCTTGCGGACGCGTGGACCGCGATCCCGCGTCGGTCCAGCTCGTGGCCGTTTCAAAGACCCATTCCGCCGACACCGTCCGAGCGGCGGCGGACCTGGGGCTCAACGTATTCGGCGAGAGCAAGATCCAGGAGGCCAAGCTGAAGATCTCCAACTGCCCGCGCAACTTGAGCTGGCATCTCATTGGCCACCTGCAGAGCAACAAGGCCCGCGACGCCGTCCGGCTGTTTCAAATGATTCACAGCGTCGATAGCTTTCATCTGGCGGAGGAGGTCAACACCTGCGCCGAACGACAGAGCAAGTCGATGCCGATTCTTATCCAGGTCAATGTTTCGGGCGAGGCGTCGAAATTTGGCTATAGCCCGGATGCCTTGCTGGAGGACTTCAACAGGCTGAATGAATTGGACCGTCTTGAGATTCACGGCTTTATGACGATGGCTCCCTGGTCGTCCGAGCCGGAGAAGGCGCGCGGCCATTTTCGCCGTCTCCGCGAACTGCGCGATGAGTGCCAGCAAATCCTGGGTGCGCCCTTACCCGAACTGAGCATGGGAATGAGCGGAGATTTCGAGCCCGCGATCGAAGAAGGAGCCACGCTCGTGCGCGTCGGAACGGGGATTTTCGGAGGCCGTATCCGGGCAAAGGACCAAAATCTGCCCGATTCCGGCGCCGGACGATGAAACTCAGGCGCATCAGCAATTCTCATTATGGAAAAGACGGAGTGGTGTTTCCAGTGGGGAAGCTTGGATTGGGCTGCGTTTTTGCCGGCGCGTGAGCCCTCTGGAAAAATAGTTGAACATTTTTGGCGCCAACGTTCGTGAGTTTTGTTAAGGCAACGGGTCGATGGTTCTGGGCGACGTGTTCGAGGGGCAGAGGAACATGCAAACCCGGCGCGGTTCCAACAACGCGCAGACCCTCTTCGGCATCGAAGACATCCCTTGCGACAGTCACATCCGCAACATACTCGACCCGCTCGAGCCCGAGTTCATCGTTCCCCAGGACGGCACCGAAAAACAGGACTGCGAGATCAACGCCGCCACTGTTTCGACTCGTGGGGCGGCATGATGGACTTCATGATGCGCGGACTCGAAATAGGCCCCTACGAGACCGACGGGTGAAGTGTGTACGCAGATCGACAAGTGAGCGAAACGGACCGTTTGAGGCCCGCAACGTCCGTCACGTGCGGCCCGGGCCGCCGGCCCTCTGTGCGCCGGCAGCCAAACAGGCCACCCACCCTTGGCATTCACGCCGAGGCCGCGCCGGTTTTACCCAGTCCTGAGCAATCC
>JBLHKZ010000275.1:0-7631 GCA_047618185.1 Limisphaerales bacterium | reverse complement strand
ATCACATTGGCGAATTCTTTCGCAACCTGACGCTCGCCATTCCCCTCGGCGTGGTGCGGTTGCTTTTTGTTGGATTGCTGGTCGCCCTCCTGATCTGGGTCCTGCGCCTTCCAAAGTCTGAGACCACTCCTCCGGGCGGATCGGACAAGCCCACGGAGAATCTGAAACTCTGGGCGGGCCTGGCGATCAGCGCGCAGATACTCATTTACTCTGTTCTTTGAACGGTGGACGCGTCACGCCTCTATCTCACTCCACCTTCTCCCTCGCGCCGGCTGAATTCGCCGGTCAGGAAACCACTGGTTTCCGACACTCAAGTCCGCGGTCCACCCACGATTTGGCAGGTTGGAAGAAAATATCTATTTGGGGAGTGAAATTTCAATTGCAACACTAACCGCAAGGCCCTACATCCTGCGCTCAACAAGACATAAATGAAAAAAACTTCGGATGGAGCGACCCAATCGCCCCGGAAGATGAATCCGGTCGCGCGACCACGGCCAGCGGAGCCCGCCGATCTGGATCGCCTCGCGTCGCTGGAAAACATCTGCTTCGAACAGGAACGGAGAGACTCGCGGACCGTCATTCGCCAAAGCCTGAGCAACCCCCGTCACGAAGTCTGGATCGTCGACGCTCAGGAGGAGGACATTGCCGGAATCGAGTCCGCGCTGTTTCTGCGCAAGATGCGCAATTCCCTGCGCATTCACTCACTAGCAACCCGGCCCGGTCTCCGAGGACGGGGGCGCGGATCCCAAATGCTGGATCTGGCCGAGAACCGCGCCCGCGAACTGAACTGCAGCCGCCTCGCCCTTGAGGCCGACGCAAGCCGGAGCGAGCTGGTCGATTGGTATGAACGCAGAGGATACCGCCGCGCCCGCCTCCTCCCCGCGTATTACGCTCCGGGCAGGGACGCCTGGCGCCTCGAGCGCGATATTTCGCCCGCTTCATCGGCGTCCAACGATTCCTGACATGCCATCCGCAACCCTGCTCGTCGTGGACGATCCGCGACATTGGCGATTCCCCTCCGAAGGCGTGGAGATCCGATCCGCGCGCGATTACCTTTCAACGGCATCTTCCGCGCAAACGGCGGGCGCGCGCGTCTTCAATCTCTGCGACTCCTATGCCTACCAGAGCCTCGGCTACTACGTCTCCCTGCTTGCGGAGGCGCGCGGCGACCGGGCCATTCCCAGCGTCGCGACATTGCGGGATTTTCGTTCGACAGCCATCGCCCGGGCGTTCAGCGCCGAGATAGAGAACACCATCCGAAAATCGCTCAAAACCGAGACCGGAAACGAATTCACCCTATCGATCTACTTTGGCCAGACGCTGGACAAGAACCACGAGAAGCTCGGCGCACAATTGTATCGTCTGTTTCCCGCGCCCCTCATGCTGGCGGAGTTCCAACGGCAGAAAAACTGGAATCTCACGTCCGTCCTGCCCTTGTCCGCAAACCAGATTCCTGAATCCCATGTGGAACGCGTCGCCGAGTTCGGCCGCCTCTACTTTCAGGGCCGCCACCGGGTTCAACGCCCAAAACAACGCTTCCTTTTCGATCTGGCCATCCTTGTCAATCCCGACGAGCCCTGCCCCCCATCCAACGAGCGGGCGCTGAAAAACTTCGAGGAAGCGGCGCGTGAAGTGGGTTTCTGGGTTGAAAGAATTGTCTCCGCCGACGCCGCGCGAATCAGCGAATTTGACGCCCTGTTCATCCGTGAAACCACGGCCGTCGATCACCCGACGTATCAATTGTCCCGCCTCGCCCACGCGGAAGGCCTGGTTGTGATCGACGATCCCTGGTCGATCCTCCGATGCGCCAACAAAATCTACCTCGCCGAATCGCTCGCCAAGGCGAAACTCCCGGCGCCGCACACCGAAATTTTGACGCGCGCGGATCTGGAAGGAAACCTCCACGGCGACCTCAGCTTTCCGCTGGTGCTGAAGGTTCCCGACGCCGCCTTCTCCCTGGGCGTTCGCAAAGTGGACAACGAGGAACAGTTTCATGCCGAGCTTGAGGGCATGCTAAAGGAATCCGACCTCATTCTCGCCCAGGAATTCGCCGCCAGTGACTTCGACTGGCGCGTGGGTGTCCTCGACCAAAAAGCGCTCTTTGTCTGCAAATACTACATGGCCCACGGACACTGGCAGATTTACAACTGGAAAGCCGAGGCGCCCGGCCGCCAGACGGGAAAACACGAGACAATGCACGTCGAGTTTGCTCCCGAAGCCGTCGTCGATCTGGCATTGAAGGCGACCAAGCTCATTGGCGACGGCTTCTACGGCGTCGACATCAAGCAGGTTGGCGACCGGCTGATGGTCATCGAGGTCAACGACAATCCCAATGTCGACGCCGGAGTCGAGGACGCCGCGTTGGGCCAGGAACTGTACCGCCGCGTCGCCCGATCCCTCAGGCGGCGCATCGAGCTCGCGCGAGCATGATACACCCCGACACGGAAGTCCGTCACATCGACGAGGAAATCGGCCGCGGCGTCGTCGCCGCCGCCTTCATTCCCACGGGCACGATCATCTGGGTCAAGGATCAGCTCGACCGGGAGTTCTCGCCCGAGGATCTGGCGCGGTTTGATACCCAACATCGCGACCTGCTGGACCGTTACAGCTACCGAAACTCACGAGGTCACTACGTCTTCTGCTGGGACCACACGAGATTCATGAATCACAGTTTCAGCCCCAATTGCCTGCCGACCCCGTATCAGGCGGAGATTGCGATTCGCGACATCCAGCCCGGGGAGGAACTGACGAACGACTACGGCTGCCTGAATATTATCGAACCCTTCACGCCGCGAACAGAGACGGGCGGACGGGCGGAGGTTCGTCCGGACGATCTGTTGCGCCATAGCGCGGAGTGGGACGCGCTCCTTGCCGGGGCGTTTCCGCGACTGGACCTGGTCCCCCAACCGCTGAGCCCAATGATTCGCCCGAACACCTGGGAACGGCTCCGCGCCGTCGCGCGCGGTCTCGAACGCCCTGCCTCTTTGATGGATAACTTTTTCAAGCCCTCCCTGGAATTGGAGGAATCCAGCCCAGCGGTCAGCGGAAGTCTCGAATAGCGGCCAAAGGAATTCCGCCCCGCCGCATCGCGGTCCGCGTTCCCTCGGGAACCAGAATCGCGCCATCTCCGACTGGCTTCGGGCAGAAGTAGACGCAAGGGAGAATCTGAAACTCCGGGCCGGCCTTCCGTTCAATGTCAGTGAATTAAGGATGAATGTCAGCGTCACTGGCATGGCGACTCCACGCTCTGGCGAGCGCAGCTACTCCTTGAAGCTGCGCCTTGGTGTAGCCCCGCCTTCGCCAGAAGGTGGATGGCGTTTTCTGCTCGCCTCCAAATTCGGCAAAAACATTTCTACGTTTCCTGGACGAATCCAACAATCCACCGAGATTGGCCTCCCGTTGGCCCCGCAGATCCTGACCGATTCTTTTGTTTGACCGGACGCCCGCCGGTTCCCCGCCCTATCTTGGAGACGACAAACGCGGGATATTTGCGATCCCTATAGGCTCTCTTTTCAACGGAGCAGTGCGGCCGCCGTCCCTGCGGGTCAGAGTCTTCAAAAGAGTCTGCAATTCCTCCAGTCGAGCTGATTCGGTAAAGAACAAGTTGGTAGTTTCGCCGAGATCGTCGGTCAGGTTGAAGAGTTGGCCTGCGGCATCGGGCGCGGTTTCGGGCAGGGCGTATTTCAGCATCTTGCCCTGAGTGTAGTTGTTGCCGCCGGATCCTTTGTGAGCGAGATACTTCCAATTTCCCTGACGAAGCTGAAACTCCCCGCGAAAGCTTTGAGTCAGCATGTGCGGGCGGATGGACTTCTTTGCTGTCCCCAGCATTGCCGGCAGCATGTCGAAGCTGTCGACCGCCGCGTCATCGGGCAGCTTGTATCCGGCCACCGACGCGAGCGTGGCAAAGATGTCCGTGGTATTGATCAACTGATCCGACACCTGCCCCGCCGGTATGCGCCCGGGCCAGCGAGCGATGAAAGGCACGCGATGTCCCCCTTCCCAGCCGTCGCGCTTCATGCCTCGAAACCCGCCCGACGCGTCGTGATCGTGATCCTCTCGCATCCAGATGGTGTGCAAGGTCTCCGGTCCGTTGTCGGAATTGAAAATAACAAGCGTGTCGTCATCGATGCCCAACTCCTTGATTTCATCCAGCAAGCGACCCGTGAGAGCATCCAGCTCATAAATAAAATCGCCGCGCGGTCCGCCCTTCGTTTTTCCGTTGAACTCCGCCGCCGGCAATACCGGCGCGTGGGAAATCTGCGTCGAGAACACCGCGAAGAAGGGTTGGTCCGGATGGTCCTTCCGGTGGCGGGTGATGAAGTCCACGGTCTTGTCGTAGAATAGGAGATCCGCGTCGACGAACTTGTAGTCCGGAGCCATCCAGCCTTCGTCGTTATCCCAGCGCCATTTACCTCCAGGGTTGGGCAGATTGTCTCGTTTGTGCCGTTGGCTCGCCGGCGTCACGACCGTGCCGTTCTCGATGTAGACGTAGAGCGGATCGGTGGTCGGGCAATTCGGGGTGACAAAGGATTCGTCGAAGCCGCGCCGATTCGGCCCATCCTCCAGCGGACAGCTTTTCTCATAATCGATCAGCAATGAATTATTGAAGCCGCCACCCAACTTCTTGCCATCCTTGTCATACCAGGTCAGGCCGACATGCCATTTCCCAAAAACTCCGGTGCGATACCCCTGCTTCTTCAGCATGTCGCCGATCGTCAACTCGCCCGGCTTGATGTAGCTGGGGCCGCCGGGACCTTCGAAGGCCCGCGTTCCCCTGCCCGTGCGGCACACCTGCTGTCCGGAATAAAGGCCATACCGCGAAGGCGAGCAGATCGTCGATGGGCTATGAGCGTCAGTAAAACGCACACCTTCCGCGGCCATGCGATCCAGGCGAGGCGTTTTGTAGGCCGCCTTCGGATTGTAAGAGGACAGGTCACCGTAGCCGAGGTCATCCGCGTAGATGATGACGATATTGGGCAGTTTTGAATTGGCGGCAAGTCCGCCTGCGCAACCCAAAAACACAAACAGACAGATCAACGGCCTCAGGGCAATTCGTGAAATCATATCGAATGAATGTGCCGGATTCTTCTTGCCGCATCGAGCTTCATTGCGCGCGCCCAACGCGCGAAAGCCTCCCCGGGCCATCCCTCCGGGATTCCGAAGTGGGTCTTCTCGGCGAGAAGACCCTGCCAACCAAAGATGGGTAGGGACCGCCTCGCCAAGGCGTCCCATCTCAAAGCTCCGCAGGAGCACAAGCTCCCACGGCCGTGTGTAGTCGCACACTCCAGTGTTTCCTCGAATACCCCCGTCGCGTAAGCTGTCGACCACTCATGCGCTTCCTCCGCTTCCTTGCATTCACCCTCGCTCTCACGTTCCCATCGCTTCATGCCGCCGACTGGCCTCATTGGCGCGGGCCCAATCGCGACGGCAAATCGACCGAATCCAGCCACTTCAATTCGAAGGCATGGCCACTAACCTACCCAATCTGGGAAGCCAACGCCGGCATCGGCTGCAGCTCCATGGTCGTGAACGCAAAGGGAGAAATGTTCACCTTGGGATGGAGCGGCGGCAAAGACACCCTGAGTTGCCTGAACGCCGCGACCGGGAGGGTCAAGTGGAAGCAAAGCTACCCCGCCCTGGACTACGCCCGATTCTCCAAAGGCGACAAAGGATTCTACCGCGGCCCCAGCTCGACGCCGGAGTTCGATCCGGCCACAGGACGTCTGTTCACGCTCGGTCTGGATGGCGACCTGCAATGCTGGGACACGACCAGAAAAGGCGAGCGCGTCTGGTCGCTCAATCTCTACCAGCAGTTCGGCGCGCCCGTGCGTCCGCAAGTCACCGATCATCCTCGCAGCCATCGCGACTATGGTTATCCCAATTCACCCGTCCTCCACGGCGACACACTGTTGGTCGAAGTCGGCGCGCCCAGCCACGGCAATCTGATCGCCTTCGACAAAGCGACCGGCAAAGTCCAATGGAAATCGAAGAATCGCGATCCGGCCGGCCACACGGGCGGCGTCGCTCTGATGAATGTGAACGGGATCCCCTGCGCGGCCGTTCTCACTGCGCTGAATCTCGTCGTGACCCGACTCGATCAAGGACACGAAGGCGAAACCATGGCGACCTATTCCTGGACGACGGATTACATCAACAACATCGCCACGCCCACGATTGCAGGAAACCGCGTCCTGATCACTTCGCAGTACAACAAGAAGGCCGTGTGCTGTGTCGAGATCACGCCCGGCCGCGCACGCAAAGTCTGGGAGACTCAACCCGGCAGCGGGGTCTGCTCACCGATCGTCCACAAGGGCCGCGTCTACTTCGTCGATCGCGGATTGCATTGTCTTGATTTGAAAACCGGCAAGTCGATCTGGCGCGGAGGTAAATTTGATAGAACGGCCTCCATCCTTCTCACCAGTGACGAACGGCTACTGGTCTGGGCCAACAAGGGCGACCTTGCCCTCGTCGACGCCAACCCTCGCACGACGAAATATACTGAGCTCAGTCTCAAGCGCGGCATTCTGAATCAATCGGCCTGGCCGCATGTCGCTCTCGCTCAAGGACGCGTCTTTTGCAAAGACAGCAAAGGAAACATCAAGGCCTACGCCCTCAGTCCAGAAGCGCGCAACTTGAACGCGACTCGACCAGCCACCTCCACGAAGTCGCAGCCCGCGCGAAAAATCGATCTTGCAGGCTGGCCCGGAGTCGCAGACTCCCTGACGCTTGCATGGAAGCAGGACTACGGAAAACGCCGACTCGACGGCTCAATCAAGACATCCGCCCAGCGCGCGACATTGACGACTTCCGGCGACGCGGCCTTCGGTGACGCGGGCGAACTCATCCTCTCCAACGGCGCGGTGACGCTGAACAACACCGCCGCGCACGTTCTGGCCGCGGCTCAACAGAACAACGAATTGACCCTGGAGTTGATCTTCCAATCCGCGAGCGACAAACAGCGCGGCCCGGCGCGAGTTCTTAGTTTCTCCAAGGACGCCTACAATCGAAACTTCACCCTCGGCCAGGAAGGCGGCGAACTCCGACTCCGCCTGCGAACGCCACGCACAGGCAAAGACGGCTCCAAACCCGAAGTCCGTCTCGCCAATATCGAACCCGGCAAAATCCACCATCTCCTCGTGACCTATCGTGACGGTCAATTGCAGGCCTATCTGAATGGTCGCAAAACCTGCGACGACAAACGCGTGCGCGGCGACTTCAGCAATTGGACCCCGCAGACACTCCTTCTCGGAAACGAAGCCAACGGAGGTCGCGCGTGGCGAGGAAGCATCCACGGCGTCGCCATCCACAATCGACACATGCCAGAACGAGAAGCCGAAGCCCGCTACAAAGCGGCGAGCCGGTGAAGAGGCGCTCTATTCGAGAACGGAGCGCCACACCCGACCTCTCTCAGAAGCTGGGCTTTACCCATAGGTTTCGAAAGGCAAACACTTTAATTTCCAAGGGAATTTCACCAGCAGCTTCCGAATAGATGCGACGCAGGAACGCAAGCGAACGTGAACTGTCCGAAGGAAGCCAAAAAGCTGGTGGGGCGAGAGTCCCCGCGAGCCCATATCGAAGTCCTGCAAGGACGCCAGAGTCTCTATAATCCCTGCGGGATACTGAAGTGGGCT
>JBLHKZ010000274.1:0-7666 GCA_047618185.1 Limisphaerales bacterium | reverse complement strand
CGCTGAGTTCCTTGATGCCCAGTCCCAGTAACAGCGGAACGAGGGCCGGATCGTGAGCCATTTCGCCGCAGACTCCGGCCCAGATACCGTTGCGTTCGGCCGCTTCCACCGTCAGGCGAATGAGATTCAGGATGGCCGGATGGGTCGGCTGGTAAAGGTGCGCGATGCGTTCGTTCATGCGATCGACCGCGAGCGAGTATTGAATCAGATCGTTGGTGCCGATGCTGAAGAACTTCGCGCGTTTGGCCAGATCGTCGGCGACCATGACCGCGGAGGGGATCTCGATCATGGCTCCGATCTCCATGTCCTGATTGAACTCCACGCCTTCTTCGGTCAGTTGCGCCTTGCACTCTTCGACCAGGGCGTTGGCCTCATCCATCTCGCCCACTCCGGAGATCATGGGGTACATCATCCGGATGTCGCCGTGGGCGCTGGCTCTGAGAATCGCGCGCAACTGGGCGCTGAAGATTTCCTTCTCCTCCAGGCAGAAGCGGATGGCCCGCCAGCCGAGAAAGGGGTTCATCTCTTCGGGCACTTTGAGCTGCGTCAGAAATTTGTCTCCGCCCAGATCGAGCGTGCGGATGAGGACTGGATTGGGCTTAAGTCCGCGCGCGACGGCGGCGTAGGCCTCATATTGTTCCTCCTCGGTGGGCAGGGTGTCGCGGTGAATGAACAGGTATTCCGTGCGGAAAAGCCCGACGCCTTCGGCTCCGTATTCCCTGACCATTTCCACGTCACTGGGGTGCTCAATATTGGCCGAGAGCGTGATGCGCGTGCCGTCGAGGGTCTTGGCGGGTTTGTCGCGCAGTTCGCGAAGTTGTTCCGCCAGATCCTGTTTGCGGCGGATCAACAGGCCGTATTCAAATTGCGTCTGCTGGCTGGGATCGACCGCGACCACGCCGTTGTAGCCGTCGAGTAACGCAAAGTCGCCGGAATGGATCTGCTGACTGATGTCGCCCAGTCCGGAGACGGCCGGAATGCCCATGGAGCGCGCCATGATCGCCATGTGGGAGGTCTTACCGCCGATGTCGGTGGCGATGCCGAGCACTTCCTTCTCGTCAAGCGCGACGGTCATGGAGGGCGGCATTTCGTGGCAGACGACGATGCAGGGCTCATTGATGGCGTCGAGCAACTCGCCGCCCTTGCGCCCCAGCAGATTGTCGAGCACGCGTGAGCTGATGTCCCGCATGTCGGAAACACGCTCGCGAAGGTAAGCATCGTCGATCGCGGCCAGGCTGGCTGTGTACTTGTCGATGACCTGCTGAAAAGCCTGTTCGACGTTGATTTTGTCCTGTTCGACGATGCTGACTGTCCCGTCGATCAGCGTGCGATCTTCCAACACCATCAGGTGGGCCTCGAAAATGCCGGCGTCCTGCGCGCCCATGGCTTCGCTGACTTTGGCCTGCACTTCGCGGATGTCCGTTCGGGTCTGAGTCAGCGCCGCCTCGAATCGTTGGATCTCGGCGGGAATGTCCTCTTTAGAGAGAGAGCGTTCGGGAATCTTGGCGTCGGGCTTGCGCAAGACGATTATTTTCGCTTGGCAAACGCCTTCCGAAGCGGGGATGCCGCGGAAGATGCGTTCTCGATTGTCGCCGGATTCTGACATAAAAGCGGCGCAGGCTAACGGGCAATTCGGGGTTTGAAAACGAATTTTGCGGGTTTTTTCACCTGATTCCGGCGGCGTGGCGGCCGAAGAATAGACGTGTCATGGGGCGAATTATTGTTTAGGTCAGGCGGATGTCCGACATTCGACAAATCCAAAATCTGGCTTTGATCGGCTTTATGGGCACCGGCAAGTCTTCCTCAGGCCAGATCGTGGCCGGGCAATTAAATTTCCGCTTTGTGGACACGGACGCTCTTATTGAAGAGCGAGCGGGCAAGCCGATTACCTCGATTTTCGCGGACGATGGCGAGGAGGCTTTCCGCGAGTGGGAAGGCCGGGTGGTCGCGGAACTGGCCACCGTGTCGGAAACGGTCATCTCGACGGGAGGCGGTTTGGCGGCCAACGATGAGCATCTGGAGAGCCTGAAGTTGCACGCTCTGGTGATTTGTCTTTGGGCCGGGCCGGAAGCCATCTGGCAGCGAGTCCGACATCAGGCGCATCGCCCGCTTCTGCATGGAGAGAATCCCCAGGAGGACATCGCCAAACTGCTTAGTGAGCGAGAGCCCTACTACCGCAAGGCGGATGTGCTGATTAACACCGAGATGCGTTCATTGAAGGATGTCGCCCAGCAGCTTAATTATCATTTCCAGCAGGTCCGGGGCGGCGAATGAGCGCGATCGAGGACCAGATCAAACTCCGCGCGCGGGACCTGGAATTTGACGATTGTCGGATCACCACGTCTGCTTCCCCCGAAACGTCCGCGCGCCTGAAAGACTGGCTGGACGAGGGCTGCCATGGGGAAATGGGATACCTTGAGCGCAATGCTCACAAGCGAGTCGATCCTCAACTCGTGCTGCAAAATTCCCGAAGCGTGATTTCGCTGGCGACGGCCTATTCCGGGTATTCCAACGCCCGATCGGATGGCGCGGATGTGACAGCGGCTGGCTCGGCTCCGCATGGCGTCATCGCTCGCTATGCGCGCTTCGCTGATTACCACGATGTTCTCGGCGAACGGCTCAAGACGCTCACCGAATACGTCGACGAGATCGCCAAGGTCGAATCCCGCTCGCTCTGGTATGTCGACACGGGGCCGATCTTGGAGCGGGATCTGGCTCAGCGCGCGGGGCTCGGATTCATCGGGAAGCACACCAATCTGATCAGCCGCCGGCTTGGCAATTGGATTTTCTTGTCGGAGATCATCACGACGGCCGCCCTTGCGCCCGACGAGCCCGAGAAGAATCGTTGCGGAACCTGTTCGGCCTGCATTGCCTCATGTCCCACGGGCGCGATCACGAAACCCTTCCATCTGGATTCGAGGCTTTGCATCTCCTATCTCACGATCGAGCTGAAGGGCTCTATCCCGGAGGAATTACGGCCGGCGATCGGCGATCGGATCTACGGCTGTGACGATTGCCTGGCGGCCTGTCCCTGGAATCGCTTCGCGCGGGAGGGAAGCCTGATGAAGCGCGCCGCCCGGCCGGATTTCGACCAACCCGCGCTGCTCGAATTGCTCGAGCTGGATCAGGCCGGCTTCAAGGCGCGATTTCGTGGCACGCCCATGCTTCGCACGAAACGTCGGGGCATTCTGCGCAATGTCTGCGTCGCGCTGGGCAACGTGGGGGACGAAAGCGCGCTGCCGGGATTGCGCCGCGCCGCCGAGGATGTCGAGCCGCTCATCGCTGAGCATGCGCAATGGGCCATCGGTCAAATTGAGGGGCGCACGGGGAGGAACTGATCGCGGAACTGGCGCAAACTCGAAATTCGGAATTCCCGCATCGCTCTGCGTTTTTTTGAGATAAAATTGAACTTTTTGACCGCGAGATGTGACCTACACGATTCAGCTCGGCGCCGCGCATGGCTTGTCCGTGAATAATTCCGCAAAGTTTTTGCAGTCGTGAATGTAACGAAGTTCCCTATCAATCGTCTGAATGGATATCGCAATGAGTAGTGTGGTTTTCCGGGCCGGCGCAAATCGCTCCGCCGCGATTGATTTGTAATCGATCGAGCGGCGTCCTCGCTTTCTCACACCCACGTTTTAATATGATGTCATTATCTACAACCGCGCCCGGCCGGTCCGTCCGCAAACGTAGCCTGTTCGCCCTGTTGGTCGTCGTTCTCATCCTCGGGGCGGGGTGTGAATTTCAGGAGGGCATGGCCGAAATGAAAAAGAACGCCGCCGGCAAGAAGGACAAGAAAGAAGAGGGCGTGCCCGTCGAGGTGGCCACGCTGGTTCGCGGTCCGATCGAGGAGGTCATCAAGGCGTCCAATCACCTCGAGGCGGAGCAGACGGTGAAAGTATTTTCCCGCGCCTCCAATCTGCTGGTCGAGCTGCTGGTCGAAGAAGGCGATCTCGTGAAGAAAAAACAGGTCCTTGCGCGCCTGCAGAACGACGATCAGCAGACGACCTGCGACAAGGCCTTGAGCCAGTTGAATCAGGCCAAGGCGAACTTCAAGCGCACCGAGCAAATGTTTAAGGGCGACCTCGTCAGTCAGAGGGACTACGACGATGGGAAATACGGCCTGGAGCAGCTGCAGCTGGCGATGAATGAAGCCCAAAGGCAGCTTGATTTCACTGAGATCAAGGCGCCGATAGCGGGCACGATCACGACCAGGCTGGTGAGGCTGGGGGATCAGGTAAACCCCAATCAGCATCTCTTCGACATCATTGATTTTGATTCGATCGTCGCGTTGGTGTATGTGCCCGAGAAACGCCTGTCCCAGCTTGAGATCAAAAAGCCGGCCCGGATCACTGCGCAGTCACTGGGCGACGAGGTCTTTGAGGGTTTCATCAAGCGCATCTCCCCCGTGGTCGATTCCAAAAGCGGCACGGTCAAGGTGACGCTGGGCGTGAAGGGCGGAGGAAAGTTACGTCCAGGAATGTTTGTCGACGCGGAGATCATCGTGTCGACCCACCCGAATGCGCTGCTCGTTTCCAAGCGCTCGATCGTTTACGACAGCGACCAGATGTTTGTGTATCGCCTGGGCGAGAGTAATCGTGTCGCGCGCGTTCTGGTCGAGCCCGTCCTGACCGACAAGGATCACATTGAGCCGGCGGCTGGATTTGAAGCCGGCGATCAGATTGTGATTGCCGGACAGACCGGTCTGAAAGACGGCGGGTTGGTCACCTTGCCGGGCGCTTCCGAGCCGGAAGAGAAAGTGGCCGCCGAAGCGTCCGAGTCAACGAACTCGCCGGCGGCGGGCAAGGTTTCTGGCTGATGCAGCAGAAAGGTCTACTTTCGCATTTCACGACGGACCGCCCCGTGGCGGTCCTGATGCTGTTCACAGCGGCGGTCGTCTTCGGTTATTTCTCCTTCAAACGGCTGCCGGTCACGCTGATGCCGGAGCTGAATTATCCCACGCTTACCGTGCGCACCGAGTATCCGGGATCGGCGCCGGAGGAGGTGGAGAACGACATCAGCCGACCCATTGAGGAGGCGCTTGGCGTGGTCAGCGGCCTGAATCGCATCAGCAGCATCAGTCGCGCGGGAATCAGCGATGTCGTGCTGGAATTCACCTGGGGCACGGAGATGTCCGACGCCACACAAAACACTCTCGAGAAGCTCGACCTCGTGTTTCTGCCGCGCGAGGCGGACCGTCCCTTGATTCTGCATTTCGATCCTTCGCTGGACCCGATCATGGAGCTGAGTTTTTCCGGTCAGGGCGATCGCTTCAAGGGAGAGCAGGGGTTGCGTCGCCTGCGCCGCATCGCGGAGCTGCAGATCAAGCGCGCGCTGGAGCCGATCAAGGGCGTCGCAGCCGTGCGTGTGCGAGGCGGGCTGGAGGAGGAAATTCATGTTCTCGTGGACGAGGCGCACCTGCTGCGCACGGGCATCTCGGCGCAGGAGATCATGACCCGGCTCAACCAGGAGAACATCAATGTCGCGGGCGGTCAGATCATCGAAGGGCGCGCGGAATACATGGTGCGCACGCTCAACGAATTCGAGGACATCGATCAGATTTCCGAAACGGTCATCCGCCGCATCGAGGGCAAGGAGATCCGGGTCAAGGATCTGGGGCGGGTCGTCCAGGCGCATCGCGAACGGGAGATCGTCACCCGGACCGACGGCGCGGACAGCGTGCAGATCGATATCTTCAAGGAGGCCGACGCCAACATGGTCTCGGTCGCGGATATGGTAATTCGCGCGCTTGGGAAGCTTCCCGAGAAGTCGGGCCAAAAGCCGCAAGGCGCGCAGTTCTGGAAATCGGGCCAGTCGTCTCAGCAGCAGCGACAGAACGAGGGCCTCGTCGCCCGGTTGAAGCGTGAGGAGGGAGCCGATCTGAAAGTGGTCGCGGATCGGTCGATCTTTATTGAGAATAGCATCAACGAGGTCCGCAACACCGCGGTGATTGGCGGCTGCCTGGCCATTGTCATCCTGTTTCTTTTTCTCCGGAATCTGAAGCCGACGCTGATCGTCGGGATCAGCATTCCGATGTCACTGCTGATCACCTTTGCGCCGTTGAATCTGATGGGCGTCTCTTTGAACATCATGTCGCTCGGCGGACTCGCGCTGGGCATCGGCATGCTGGTGGATTCCTCCATCGTGGTGCTGGAATCGATCTTTCGTTGTCGGGAAGAAGGCGACGAGGTTGTGCCGGCGGCGATTCGAGGAACTTCGGAAGTCCGCGGCGCAGTGTTTGCGTCGACGCTCACTTCGATCGCGGTATTTTTTCCGATGGTGTTCATCGAGGGCATCGCGGGCCAGGCATTTGGCGATCTGGGCGCGGCGGTGGTGATTTCATTGTTGGCCTCGCTGGTGGTCGCGATCTTTTTTATCCCGATGCTGGCGAGTCGTCAAAAAGTGGAGTTCCGCGACGCCGAGGAGGTCTGGGGCGCGTTTTTCGTTTTTCAATCCGTCCTGGCGCTGAAGACGCATTTTGAAACGGGCTCGGCGCTGCGGCGGATTGGTTTGTCGTTCTACGCCATGCCGCGCTTCGTCGTCGGATTTGGCCTGGAGCTTTCCGGCAAGCTGCTGCTGTTCGGGTTCACCGCCTCCGTGTTTATCGTCGCTCGGATCATCGTTCGTTTTCTGGGCATCATCGGCAAGGCGCTCGTCTGGCTGCCGGTCAAGCTGATGGACTGGCTGCTGGCGGCGATGAGGTGGGTTTATCCCCGGTCGATCGAGTGGTCGTTGAATCATCCGCTGCCGGTGTTGCTGGCCGCCGGTTTGTGTTTTTACGGGACTTGGCAGACGGCCACGCAGCTGGATTCGGAACTGCTGCCCGAGGTGCATCAGAGTGAATTCACCTTTGAGGTCGATCTGCCTGTCGGCACGCCGTTGGAGGAAACCCAGGCAATTCTTGGCGAGGTCGAGAAAACCATCCTTGAGAATCAGAGCGACATCAATGCCGTGCTGGTGACGTTCGGCTACGACGTCACCAATATGCGGAGGTCCGATGAAGGGGAGCATTCGGCCCGATTCAAGATTCTACTGGAGGAGAGTCGGGACCCGATCGTCGTGGAGGAGCGCGTCCTGAATCGGCTGCGGAAATACTTTGAGCCCGTGCCCGATCTGGACGTGCGCGTGGTTCGGCCGGTGCTGTTCAGCTCGCATCGGCCGATTGTGGTGGAAATTCATGGCGACAACCTTCCGGCCCTGAAGGAAATGGCCGATCGGGCGAGCGCGATCATGTCCGAGTTACCGGAGTTGGCGGATGTCGAGGCTTCCTTGCGAAGCGGCGCGCCCGAGGTGCAGATCGAATACGACCGCGCGCAGATTGCGCGGTTCGGCTTGAACATCAGCACGGTCGCCCGGCAGGTGCGCGACATGGTCAAGGGCTCCGAAGCGACCCGCTTCAATCTGAAAGACCGGCGCATTCCAATCGTCGTTCGACTTGAGGAATCCAATCGCGAACGCGTGGAGGACATCGGCCGGCTGACGATTAATCCCGGCGGCGAACGCGCGATCCCGCTCAACTCGATCGCCACCCTCACGATCGGCGAGGGCCCCAGTGAAGTGCGCCGCATCGACGGCAAACGCGTGGCGCTCGTCGAAGCCAATCTGGGCGACGCCTCGCTCGGTTCGGCGGTCAAACGCATTGAAGAGGAACTTGATTCCAAGATCG
>JBLHKZ010000273.1:0-7678 GCA_047618185.1 Limisphaerales bacterium | reverse complement strand
TGAGCTTGGAGTATCCAGTTAGCCTGCCGGTGAGGCTGGCATTTTCCGATGGGGATTGCGTCTAGTCTGGCACAGGCCAGATTGTCTATCGTCCGGCCTCACATATCTGCGCGGCCACCTAAACGACCTGGTCATTCATCGTCTTCGCACGAACCAGGCTTTCACCTCGTCCGCAATCTCGTGGGTATGGACCGTGCCGCCGCGCAGGCTGCCTTCTCGAAGTTCCTCAACGACCGCAGTCTCACACCGTCGCAGATCCGCTTTATCGAGATGATTATCGATCAGCTCACAGCGCGGGGTGCGATGGAGGCGTCCGCCCTCTGCGAGCCGCCCTTCAGCAACCTTCACGCGGGCGGTCCCGATGCGCTGTTCGCCGGGAAGAAGAACGTGATCGAGGGCATCTTCGACGCCCTCAAGGCGGTGGAGCCAAGCTCGCAGGCTGGGTGACAAGGGGCTATCCTTCGGACTCGCCGGCGGGGCATGAACGGTCGGGAGAGCAGGCAAAGAAGCGGCAGGTAATCCAAAACCGGCAAGCCCTGGACGAACTCAGCAAGGCCGTTGGCCTGGGCTGGTATGAAGTCGCGCCGTTGGCGTTGCAATAGTGGCCCGTTCGGCGAGCCGGTCGCATCTTGTTTGGTTGTCTGCTCGGGCGCTTCGTATAGTCTTCCTGAGCAACCTTATAATGAATCGAATTCACCGATCACCACTACGTGCGGCTCTGGCTGTCGCTTTTCTCCTCGGCCACATATCCGCGTGCTTCGCGTCCGACTCGAACGCCATTCGCCCCTGGTCCAAGAATCCCTGGTATTGGAGCCACAAGGGCGAGCCTGTCCTCCTCATCGGCGGCAGCGACGATGACAATCTGTTTCAATGGCCGTCCGAGCAACTGATTCCCCAGCTTGATCGGCTGGCCGGCGCAGGCGGCAATGTCATTCGCAACACCATGAGCGACCGTCAGGATAAGGGCTTTGAATTGTATCCCTTCAGGCGGCTGGCGAGCGGGAAGCACGATCTCGATCAATGGAACGACGCCTATTGGAATCGTTTTGAATTCATGCTCGCTCAGACGGCGAAGCGCGACATCGTCGTGCAGATCGAGATCTGGGACCGCTTTGATTACACGGACAAAGGCGGGGAGAATCACTGGCAGCGGCATCCCTGCAATCCGAAGAACAACGTCAACTACACCTACGAGGCGTCCGGCTTCGCAAAGCGATACTCGGATCATCCTGGCGCGAACAAGCAGCCCTTCTTCTTTACGACGCCGAAGCAGCGGAACAATAAAGTCGTGCTGAAGTATCAGGAGGCGTTCGTGAATAAGTTGCTGGATCACTCGCTGAAATATGGCCACGTCCTCTATTGCATGGACAACGAGACAAAAGCCGAGCCGGCCTGGGGCGAGCACTGGGCGTGGCTGATCAAGCGGCGGGCGAAGGCGGCGGGCCGGACAGTCCAGGTCACGGAGATGTGGGACGCCTGGAATCTTCAGTCCAACGAGCACAAGCAAACCTTCGATCGGCCCGAGCTCTACGATTTTGTCGACGTTTCACAGAACAACCACAACAAGGGCCGCAAGCACTGGGATAATTTCCGGTATGTGCGTCAGTATCTGGTAAAGCAGCCGCGCCCAATGAACACGACCAAGACCTATGGCGCAGATGGCAACAAGTTTGGCCATTCGGATCAGGACGCGGTCGAACGATTCTGGCGGCACCTACTGGCAGGCGTCGCCTCGGCGCGATTTCACCGGCCGGACTCGGGGCTGGGGTTGAACGACAAGGCCGTGAATTGCCTCAAGACCGCGCGCAGGGTTGAGGCTCTCGTCCCGTTCTGGGAATTGAGGCCAGCCATGCAGCGTCTGGTCGCGGGCGGGGAGAACGACGCCTACATCGCCGAGGCCCGGGGCAGGGCAGTCGTCGTCTTTCTGCCGGGAGGAAAGAAGGTGACGGTCGATCTAAACGGATTTGAGGGCGCGCGGGAGTTTTACTGGACCAACATCGCCGAAGGAATCAACGGCCCAATGGAGAAAATGAACGTCAAGGGGCCGGTCAAACTCCAGGCGCCAGGCCCTGGAAACTGGGTTATTGTCGTCAAGTGAACTCATTTTTTGGGCTCATTTTTACGCTGTGATTCATTCTTGGCATCCCCTTGGTCTGTATTTATTGGGGAAAAAATGAATTGAGCAACGGCCTTCAGCGTTACAGTCTCTCAATAATGGATTCAGAAAAAGAATCGTCGTTTCAGCCATGGAGCCCTCGGCGTTTTCCGTCGATTGTGGCGGTGATCGCGGCTATGGCGTTCTTCTGCGGCGCGGCCTCATCAGCCCAGCAGGCTGTCAGCTTCGTCAACGATGTCGTTCCGGTCCTCACCAAGGCCACCTGTAATTCCGGCGGCTGCCACGCTAAAGCGGGCATGGGGCAGAATGGCTTTCAGCTTTCCCTGCTCGGATTTGAGCCGGATGAGGATTTTGAGCATTTGGTGAAGGAGGGGCAGGGGCGCCGTGTCTTTCCTGGCGCGCCGGATCGGAGCCTGTTGTTGCTCAAGGCGTCGGCAAGCATTCCTCATGGCGGGGGCAAGCGACTGGAAGTCGGTTCGCCTGGCTACAAGACATTGCGATCCTGGATCGAACAGGGAATGCCCTACGACAAGGAAAAGGATCGAAAACTCGTTTCGTTCGAAGTCGAGCCCGGGCGCAATTCTCTAAAAATCAACAGCACGCAACAGCTGAAGGCGGTGGCTCGCTATTCAGATGGCAGCGTGCAGGACGTCACGCATCTTGCGCTTTTCGAATCGAACGACGACAGCATGGCCGAGGCGGACGACAAGGGTCTGGTGACGATTCATAACATTCCCGGGAAAGTGGCGGTGATGGTGCGCTTTCAAACATCGGTCGCGGTGTTCAACGCGGTCGTTCCGCTGGGCGCGCCGGTGGAAAATCTCCCGAAGGCGAAGAACTTCGTTGATGAGTTCGTCTTTTCGAATCTCAAGGAGATTGGGATCCCGCCATCGCCGATCTGCGACGACGCGACCTTTCTTCGGCGGTTGACCCTCGATGTGGCGGGGCGCCTTCCCACGAGTGAGGAGGCCAACGCATTTCTCACGAGCCAAAATCCGAACAAACGCGACGAACTCGTCGATCGTTTGTTGCGCGACCCGGGCTACGCGGATTTCTTCGCCAATAAATGGACCACGCTCCTGAAGAACCGCCGGGACGCCAAAAGCGACATCGTCTCGAATTTCGCTTTTCACTCGTGGATTCGCGACAGCCTGCTCGCGAACAAACCTTACGATCAGCTCGTGCGGGAATTGCTCGCGGCCACGGGCACCGTGATGGGCAACCCGCCGGTCGCCTGGTACAAGCGCGTCAAGGATCCGAAGAATCAGATCGAGGATGTCGCGCAGCTTTTCCTCGGCGTGCGCATGCAGTGCGCGCAGTGCCACCACCATCCCTTCGAACGCTGGAGCCAGGACGACTACTACGGGCTGACTGCCTTCTTCAGTCAGGTCGGGCGCAAGCCGACGTCGATGGCCGGCGAGGACATGATTTATCATAAGCGCGGGATTGCCGTGGCAAAGAACGTCAAGACCGGCAAGCAGCTGAAACCGATCGCGCTGGGCGACGTCGTGCCGGACATCGCGGCCGACGAGGATCCTCGGCTACAGCTCGCCGATTGGATGAGCAATCCGAAGAATCCCTTCTTCGCGAAGGCGCTGGTGAACCGCTATTGGAAGCATTTCTTCAAGCGCGGCCTGATCGAGCCGGAGGACGACATTCGCGATTCGAATCCGCCGACCAATCCGGAGCTGCTCGCCGCATTGGAGCAGCATTTCGTGGAAAGCGGTTTCGATCTGAAAGAGCTGGTCAAGCTGATCGCGAAGTCTCAGGCCTACCAGCTCAGTGCGATCCCGAACGAGCACAACATCGTCGATCATCAGAACTACTCGCGCTACTACCCGCGGCGGCTGCAGGCGGAGGCGCTGCTGGATTCGATCGATCAGGTGACCGGCGCGACGACGTCGTTCGCGGATTTGCCGGCGGGCACGCGGGCCATCGCGCTGCCGGACAACAGCTACACCAAAGCCTCTCCATTTTTGAAAGTGTTTGGCCGTCCTGACAACGCCAGCGTCTGCGAGTGCGAGCGCGTGCAGTCGGCCAATCTGGGTCAGAGCCTCCATCTGATGAACGCGTCGGACATCCGCTCGAAGCTGGCGACGGCGAACGGGCGCGCGGCTACATTGGCCAAGAGCGAGAAGCCGGAGAAGGAGCGGATTCGTGAACTTTACATCGCCGCGTTCGCGCGCGATCCGAAGGCCAACGAGTTGAAAATTGCGCTGGATTATCTGGCCGAGCCGCTGCTCGACGCCAAGGGCAAGCCGGTCGAAGAAAAGAAGGCCCGCAAGGAGAAGTTCGAGGATCTCATCTGGGCGCTGATCAACACCAAGGAATTTATTTTCAACCACTAATGGACACGAATAAACACGAATCATGAAGAAGACTTTCAGACGTGCGAGTATTGGGTTTCTTGCGTTGCTGCTCTTCACCGCTTCGGCTTTCGCCCAATCGGTTTGCCTGCCGGCGCCGCGACTTTTGACGACGATGCCGATGGGCGCCCAGGTCGGCGCGACGCTGGAAGTCGTGGTCACGGGGCAGCATTTAGAGGAGGCGAAGGATCTGCATTTTTCCCATCCGGGAATCACCGCGAAGCCGAAGCTCGACGCCAAGGGCAAGCCTGAGGTGAATAAGTACATCGTGACGGTCGCCAAGGACGTTCCGGCCGGCGTGCATGAAGCGCGGCTGATGACGCGGCTTGGCGCCACGACTTCCCGGGCATTCAGTGTTGGCTCGCTGACGGATGTCACGCGGACGAAAGCCAATACGACGATCGAAACCGCGATGGAGCTGAAGGTGAATTTCATCTGCAACGCGGTCATGACCAAGCGCGCCGCGGATTACTATTCCTTCGAGGCTGTGAAGGGTCAGCGCCTGGCCGTCGACTGCGCGGCGCGGGGAATTGATTCCAAGCTGAATCCTGTGGTCATCATCGCCGATTCGGCGGGGAGTGATCTGTTGGTCGAGAGACTGGGCGGCGCGTTGGATTTCACGGCGCCGGCCGACGGTAAATATTTCATCAAGGTTCATGATCTGACTTATCAGGGCGGCGCTTACTTTTTCTATCGGCTCGCGCTGACCGAAGCGCCCGCCGAAGGCCCTATCGTTCGTCTGCCGTCGACGCGGAACGTGAATTCGTTTTCGTGGTCCCCGGTTGACGATCCGAAGGTTGCCCGGGCGACGGAAGTCGAACCGAACAACAAGCACGCGGAAGCTCAGAAGATCTCGCTGCCCTGCGATATCTCGGGCGGTTTTTTTCCGGCCGCTGATGTGGACACGTTTGAATTCAACGCGAAGAAGGGCGAGGTCTGGTGGGTCGAGGTCGGCTCGGAGCGGATGGGCTTGCCGACCGATCCCTTTGTCCTGGTTCAGCGGGTCGAGAAGGACGGCGATAAGGAGAAACTCACCGATGTGGCCGAGCTGAACGATATTCCCAGCGCCATCAAGCCCTCCAGTAATGGCTATTCCTACGACGGCCCGGCCTATACCTCCGGCTCCGCCGATGTGTTGGGAAAGTTTGAAGCGAAGGCGGACGGGGTCTATCGGTTGCAGTTGCGCGATCTCTTCGGCGGCACGCGCAAGGACCCCAAGAACGTCTATCGGTTGATCGTGCGCAAGGCGGCTCCGGATTACGCGGTCGTCGCCTGGAGCTTGCATATGAATCTGCGCAATGGCGATCGCGCCGCGTTGTCCAAGCCGATGTCCCTGCGCGGTGGCGCGACCATGGCGTTGGAGGTCGCGGTCATCCGCAAGGACGGTTTCACCGGCCCGATCGAGCTGGGCATGGAAGGTCTGCCCAAGGGCGTGAGCGCAGGCGGCTTGAGAATTCCCGCGGGAAAACTGCGCGGGATTATGCTGGTCACGGCGGAGGAAAACGCGCCGCGCGGTGTGTCGAGCGCGACGATGTTTGGCGTCGCCCAAATCGACGGCAAGACGGTTCGCCGGCCCTGCCAGCTCGCGTCGATGACCTGGCCGGTCAAGGACGCCAAGCAGGAAATTCCCAAGCCGCGATTGCTGGCCGACGTGCCCGTGTCGGTCGGAGGCTCGGCCAAGGCGCCGCTGACCATTGCTCCGGCCGAGAGGAAAGTCTGGGAGGTTGCCGCCGGCGGCAAGCTCACCATTCCGCTTAAGCATACCCGCCGCGAAGATTTCTCGGGCTCCGCAATCAGTCTGAAAACCTTTGGCGACGGCTTCGATCGGACCAAGGCCTTTGAGGCAACATTGACGGGGACCCAGTCGGAGGCCGTTCTGGATCTGGCCGCGCTGAAGACCCCGCCGGGGGATTACCTCATCGCATTCTATGGCAGCGCGGTGGCGAAGCATCCGGCCACGCCCGGAGCCAAGAAGACGATAGACATCGTCGACATCATCATCACCGAACCCATCCCCATCCGCGTGAAACCCGCGGCGAAGAAATGATTCTTCAACCACAGATAAACACAGATACACACAGATGAAATTCAATCGGATTCAAGACAGGCGATTTGCCTCCGAATGGAGTGTCTTTGGGCGTTCGCCTACCTGCATTTATCCGTGTCCATCTGGGGTTAATGTTTTTGAACACTATGAAAGACGCCGCTTTTAATCCTTGTCCCGGGCCGTTCAGTCGCCGCGGATTCATGCGTATGGGGCTGGCCGGGTTCGCCAGCTTGAGCTTGCCGGGCATTCTGCGCATGCGCGCGGAGAATGCGCTGGCCGGCAAAGAAGAGAAAACCGCCGTGATCATGGTCTGGCTGCCGGGCGGCGCCTCGCACATCGACACCTACGATCCCAAGCCCGATTCCGGCAGCGAGTATCGCGGCCCCTTCAACACCATTGCCACCAAGGTGCCAGGCACGCGCTTCACGGAGTTGATTCCGATGCAGGCGAAGATCGCCGACAAGTTCACGCTGGTGCGTTCGATGGTGAATGGAGCGGGCGGGCATCCGGCCGGTTCCATGCAGATGTTCTCGGGAGATTCCGACACGCGCGACAAGCCGCAGCCCAAGCTGCCGGACTGGATGTCGGTCACCAATTATCTTCGGTCAAAGGAGAGCCCGCGCACGAATCCGCTGCCGCGTTATCTTGGCGTGAATCCGCCGACCAGCTATCACGGCCCCGCCTATCTCGGCGACGCCTATTCCGAGTTCTCCGTCCGAGGCGACCCCAATCAGCCCAATTTCAGCGTGCCGAATCTGGGGCTTTCCGGCGAGGACGCGGTCAAACGCCTGGGCCGCCGCGTCGCCCTGCGCAAGAACCTCGACACCATGGAGCGGGCCTTCGATCGCGCGGGCGAACTGGGCGCGCTCGATCAGTTCGAGGAGCAGGCGATGACGCTGCTGACCAATCCCGCGACGCGCGACGCCTTTGATCTGAGCAAGGAGGACGACCGCACGCGAGATCGCTACGGGCGCAATCAATGGGGCCAGCAATTGCTGCTGGCGCGCAGACTGGTCGAGGCGGGCGTCGAAGTTCTCACCAGCAGCCTGCACGGTCCGCTTTGCGGACGCGTTCAGAACTGGGACGACCACGCCGTCAACCACCACGTCTTTGACGCTTTGCGATTCCGCGCGCCGAATTACGATCAGG
>JBLHKZ010000272.1:0-7678 GCA_047618185.1 Limisphaerales bacterium | reverse complement strand
GTTCTGGAACGCTGGCTCTCGCGGGCGCTTCTGGTTCGCCCGTTCGCTGCGTGGGTTTGGCTGGGTATTTCATGGTAATGCTTCGATCACGTTCAGCCTTCGCCGTTGTTCCCAATTGCTTCGACCGGACATCCTTCCATGGCTTCCTCGCAAAGCGCTTCCTCCTCCGGCGTGGTCGGTTGGTTAAAGACAAAGGAGTATCCGCCATCGTCGTCGCGTTTGAAATTATCGGGCGCGGTTTCTCGGCACAGGTCGCAGTCAATGCACTGGTCATCGACGTAGAATTGTCCGGACACGTTTTCCGTATATTTATTTGCGATGTCGGCCATAGATTCTCTTTCGTTTCATGCACTCGGGCTCACGTCAGCTCAGTTGGCCCGGTGTCGCACGCCGTCCCTTCGATTGGATTCCGTCTGTGCGCTGCCGACTTACTAAAGCATCGGCTTGTGGAAAGAGTAGGCTGTGCCATGGCGCCTGACAAGCCACTTATTAAAGTATTGTCTTTGGAAAGAAGCGAGCGATTCGACTGGCCTTGAAGACGGCTGGCTGTCAGGTTTTCAAGATGACAAAACGCAGTGCAGCTCGCAAGAAATCCGATCTGGTTCCCAGTCGGCAAGCGATCCTGCGCCTGCTCAAGCAGCAGGGGCCGAGTGACTCCGAAGCCCTGGGCGCGCAATTGGGCATCTCCGCCATGGCCGTTCGGCAGCATCTCTACGCGCTGCACGCTCAAGAGCTGGTGACCTATCAGGAAGAGCAGCGCCCAATCGGGCGGCCAGCCAAGATGTGGGGTCTGACGCCGGCGGCCGAGTCCCATTTCCCCGATGCCCATGCGGGCTTGACCGTGAATTTGGTCCACGCGGTCGAACAGACCTTCGGCGAGCAAGGCGTCAAGCGCGTCGTGTCGCAATGCACACAGCAGCAGATTGAGGCCTACCGAGCCCTCATCCCGGCTCGCGCCTCGCTTCAGAATCGGCTGAAGAAGTTAATCTCCATCCGCAACGAGGAAGGCTACATGGCGGAAGTGCAGCGCCAGCCCGACGGCTCATTCCTCCTGATTGAGAACCACTGCCCCATATCCGCAGCGGCCAACGCCTGCTCCAAGCTCTGCGACGCGGAGCTCGAGGTGTTCCGAGTCATCTTGGGAAAGGGTGTAGCCATCGAAAGGACTGAGCACATGATGGCGGGCGCACGCCGCTGCGTTTACCGCATCCGCACACATGTGTGAGGCATAATTTTCTAACAAAATGAACACTGACGTTGCTCCCAATCCCATCTCCAGCGCCATCGAACCGCTCCGGGCGAGGTTGCTGGAGCATCCCCTCTACGCCCGATTGAAAACGCTGGAGAATCTGCGGGTTTTCATGGAGCGCCACGTGTTCGCGGTCTGGGATTTTATGTCGCTGCTGAAAGCGCTGCAGCGGCGACTGACCTGCGTGGACGTGCCCTGGGCGCCGCAAGGGGAACCGGCGGTGCGCGCGCTGATCAACCAGATCGTCCTCGGCGAAGAAAGCGACCGCAACCCCGACGGACGGTCCAGCAGCCATTTCGAACTCTACCTGGAAGCGATGCACGAGGCGGGTGCGGCGACGGCGGCGATGGACGAATTCATTCGCCTGGTGTCCGACGGGGTGGAGGTGGAAGCGGCGCTGGCGGCGGTGCGCGCCCCGGAGTGCGTGCGGGGCTTTGTGGCGGGGAGCTTTCAGGTCATCCGCGAGGGGAAAATACATGCGGTGGCGGCGGCGTTTACCTACGGGCGCGAAGATTTGATTCCGTCGATGTTTGGCGAACTGGTGACGCGCCTCAACACTCAATTCCCCGGCCGGGTGGAGACGCTGCGCTATTACTTGGAGCGACACATCCAACTCGATGGCGACGAGCACGGCGAGTTGGGGCGGCAGATGGTGGCGAGCCTGTGTGGCAACGATCCCCTTCGCTGGGAAGAGGCGCGTGAGGCGGCGGTGCGCGCGCTGGAGCAGCGCCTCGCACTCTGGGACGGAATCAACGCCGTAGTAGACGTAACTCGCTGATCGGTGGCCCGGCCAACAACACTGGAACTTAAGCCGCAGCAGGCTGCGTTGCTACTCGCTACGATCGAATAACATCACGGAGTTACTCATGCCTCTCGACACGCTCAACCGCCCCTTGCGAGACCTGCGCATTTCAGTTACCGACCGCTGTAACTTCCGCTGCGTCTATTGCATGCCCAAAGAAGTCTTCGGCGGCGATTTCCAATTCCTTGAGCGCGAGCAGTTGCTCACCTTCGAGGAAATAACACGGCTGGCCCGCGTGTTCGTGACGCTGGGCGCGGAGAAGATTCGGATCACCGGCGGCGAACCGCTGGTGCGGCGCAATTTGGAGCGGCTCATCGCGATGCTGTCGCCAATCCCCGGCGTGGACTTGACCCTGACCACCAACGGCTCGCTGCTCGCCAGGCAAGCGCAGGCGCTCAAAGACGCGGGCTTGCAACGCGTGACCGTGAGCCTGGACTCAGTGGACGATGCCGTGTTCAAGGCCATGAACGACGTGGATTTCCCGGTGGCAAAGGCGCTGGCAGGAATCGAAGCCGCCGCCGCCGTCGGTCTTGCGCCCATCAAAATCAACATGGTCGTCAAGCGCGGCGTGAACGAGCACAGCATCGTGCCGATGGCGCGCCACTTCAAAGGCACGGGCCACATTTTGCGCTTCATCGAATATATGGATGTGGGGCACACCAACGGCTGGCGGCTGGATGACGTGGTTTCAGCGGCGGAGATCATTTCCATCCTTGATGCCGAACTGCCGCTGGAGCCGGTGGCTCCGAACTATCGAGGCGAGGTGGCCAAGCGTTGGCGCTACCGCGACGGCTCCGGCGAGATCGGCGTGATTGCTTCGGTGACGCAAGCCTTCTGCTGCGATTGCACCCGCGCCCGCCTGTCGCCGGAAGGCTCGCTCTATACCTGTCTGTTTGGCATCAAGGGGTTTGATTTGCGCGCCCTGATGCGCGGCGGGGCCTCGGACGAGGAACTGGCCCGCGCCATTGGCCGGGTGTGGCAGGTGCGCGGCGATCGCTACTCCGAGATTCGTTCGGCGGCCACGGTGAACCTGCCCAAGGTGGAAATGTCGCACATCGGCGGGTGAGGCTATCACTTGACGAGGCTTCGTATGCACGCCGCCAAAGGAAATACTTTTGAGAAAAGGAAAAGTGACAGACACAGCATAGTTGAAATCCGGTTTGGGTTCGGATCCTCTGATTCTTCAACCGTGGCATCCGCGTAATCCGCGGTTCATATGCCTTCACAAATTGAGCCTGCCCGGACCACGCGTTGGATCAGGGCAGGCTCGATTATTGTTCCGACCGTCGGCGGCGATCAGGCAGTAAGATCGAAGCGATCGAGGTTCATGACTTTGGCCCAGGCGGCTACGAAGTCATTCACGAACGCCTCTTGCGCATCGTCGCATCCGTAGACTTCCGCGATGGCGCGGAGCTGGGAGTTGGAGCCGAAGACCAGGTCGACGGCCGTGCCCATCCATTTGATTTCGCCCGACGCTTGATCGCGTCCCTCGAAGACGTGTTCGCATTTGGCGGACTTTTCCCAGGTCGTGTTCAGGTCGAGCAGGTTCACGAAGAAGTCATTGGTCAGCGTCTCAGGCCGCTTGGTGAAGACTCCGAGTTCGGATTGGCCGTGGTTTGCATTGAGGACGCGCATGCCGCCGATGAGCGTCGTCATCTCGGGCGCTGTGAGGTTCAGCTTGTGCGCGCGATCCACCAGCAGCTCTTCCGCCGATCTTGCTTGATCGGGCTTGAGGTAGTTGCGGAATCCATCGGCGCTCGGTTCGAGCACGGCGAAGGATTCCACATCGGTCTGATTCTGGGTCGCGTCGGTGCGTCCTGGTGAGAAGGGAACTTGCGCGTCGTGTCCGGCGTCCTTCGCGGCTTTTTCAACGGCAGCGCATCCGCCCAGGACGATGATGTCCGCGAGTGAAACCTTCTTTCCGCCGGATTGCGAACTGTTGAAGTCCGTCTGGACTGTCTCCAGCCCCTCGAGGGCCTTGGCCAATTCGACCGGCTGATTGACTTCCCAATCTTTCTGCGGCGCGAGTCGAATGCGAGCGCCGTTCGCTCCGCCGCGCTTGTCCGTGCCGCGGAACGATGCCGCGGACGCCCAGGCGGTCGAGACCAATTGAGAAACGAAAATCCCGGATGCCAGGATTTTCGCTTTGAGATCAGCGATATCCTGGTCGCCGATCAACTCGTGATCGATCGCGGGAACGGGGTCCTGCCACAGCTGCGGCTCCGCTGGAACCAGCGCTCCAATACAACACGTGATCGGGCCCATGTCACGGTGGGTCAGCTTGTACCACGCTTTGGCAAAGGCGTCGGCGAACTGGTCCGGGTTTTCGTGGAAACGCTTTGAAATCTTCGCGTAGTCCGGGTCCATTCGGAGCGCGAGGTCGGTCGTGAACATGATGGGGGCGTGTGTCTTGGCCGGGTCATGGGCGTCGGGCACGGCCTCCTTGGCGGCGGGATCGGTGGGAATCCATTGCTGGGCTCCGGCCGGACTCTTGACCAGATCCCAATCGTATCCGAACAGGGTGTCAAAGTAGCTGTTGTCCCACTGAATTGGGGTCGGGGTCCAGGCGCCTTCGAGTCCGCTGCCGATGGTGTCGCCGGCATTGCCGCTGCCGAAGGTGTTCTTCCAGCCGAGGCCTTGCTCCTCAACGCCGGCGGCTTCGGGTTCGCGACCGACATATTTGTTTGGATCGGCGGCGCCGTGGGCTTTGCCGAAGGTGTGACCGCCGGCGATGAGCGCGACGGTCTCTTCGTCGTTCATGGCCATGCGAGCGAAGGTTTCGCGAATGTCCTTGGCGGCGGCGATTGCGCTCGCGTTGCCGTTCGGTCCTTCCGGGTTCACATAGATCAGGCCCATCTGCACGGCGCCGAGAGGACTCTCAAGATCGCGGTCGCCTTTGTAGCGTTCGTCTCCGAGCCACTCGGTCTCGGGACCCCAATAAATGTCCTCTTCGGGTTCCCAGACATCTGCCCGCCCGCCGGCGAAACCGAAGGTCTTGAATCCCATCGATTCCAGCGCGCAGTTGCCGGTGAGGATCATCAGATCGGCCCACGAGAGTTTGCGCCCGTACTTCTGTTTGATCGGCCAGAGCAGTCGACGCGCTTTGTCGAGGTTGACGTTGTCGGGCCAGCTGTTGAGGGGCGCGAATCGCATCGTGCCGGACGCGCCGCCGCCGCGGCCGTCGTGGGTGCGGTAGGTGCCGGCGCTGTGCCAGGCCATGCGAATGAAGAGCGGGCCGTAGTGACCGTAGTCGGCGGGCCACCAGTCCTGGGAGGTCGTCATGATTTCCTCGATGTCTTTCTTCAACGCATCGAGATCGACGGTCTTGAATTCCTCCGCGTAGTTGAACGCCTCGCCCATTGGGTCGGACAAGGAAGAGTTCTGGTGGAGAATGTTCAGTTTCAACTGATTCGGCCACCAGTGTTGATTGGCCGTGCTTCCAGTCGCGGTGTGGGCGCCGGCCATAACCGGGCATTTGCTTGCGTTCTCTGACATAGGATTCCTTCGATTGCTTGGGTTTGTGGGTTGAGTAATTTGAGATCGAAAATGGGTTCGTTTGAAATCGCTGAAGTCTCGCTAACCGTGCGCGTGTTAACCGGGCCGTTTGCCCCCGTCGCCGTTTGCCGAGGTTGGCGTCGCCGCGAGACAATCGGGGCAGAACCCCCAATAAATGACCTCGGCCTCGTCGATCTGAAACCCCGAGTCGTCGGCGGCGGTCAGGCACGGCGTGTCGCCGACGGCGCAATCGACATCGACGGTTTTTCCACAGGTGCGGCAGATTAGATGGTGGTGATTGTCGCCGACCCGATCCTCGTAGAGCGCGGGCGCTCCGGCGGGTTGGATGCGCCGGATGAGGCTCTTCTCAGTCAAAGTTCCAAGGGCGTTGTAAACCGCCTGCCGCGAGATGGCGCCGAGATCGGCGCGAACGTCTTCGGCGAGGGCGTCCGCCGTGCCATGGGGCCGACCCGACACCGCCCGCAGCACGGCCAGGCGCTGGGCCGTAACGGGCATGCCGTGTTTGCGAAGGAGCTCAGCCGGATCTGACATGGCGACGAAGTTTTATCGAGTTGTGGACTTTGTCAAGAACTGGATTGAGTCTATTTCTGAGTTTGTTGAACGATTCAGACTTCCGCCCGGCCAACCGCCGATACTCCACTGGAATTGCCTGTGACCCATACTCTGATTCTGGTAACAGCTTCCACACTTTGAGAATCCGAACGATACTTTGTGTGTTTGGCGCCCTGGCGGTTCATACCCTAACTGCGGCCAATTCGCTGACGCCCTTCAAGCATGTCGCCGAAGTTCCGCGGAATGTCGTGGATCTTTGGAAGGACTACGATGCCCGCGAGGAGTCCCTCGACATTCGGATCGTCAAGGAGTGGAAGGCGGACGGAGTCGTCACGCGATACGTGACCTTCACAGTCGGCACATTCAAAGGGGCGGAGGCTCGCATCGCCGCCTATTACTCCTTTCCAGACAATGGCCGGAAGAACGCCGCCTTCGTCTGGAGCCACGGCGGCGGCCAGCGTGCGGAACGGAACCGCGGCGTCTACTTTGCCAAACAGGGCTTCGCCACCGTTGACATCAACTGGCTCGGCCGGCCCATGGAGAAAGACATCAAGGTCAACACGGACTGGGGCAAGGTGGATCCGACCCAGGGACCGAGGTTTTACGCCAAGGCATTGAGGAAGGGTTGGAAGCGCAACCTGCAACCGGACGAACATTCGATCGATCCGGTTGTCAGTCCGCGCAATGCCAACTGGTTTCTCCTCACCGTCGCCGCCCGACGGGCCATCACATTCTTGGAACGACAACCGGAGGTGAACGCGGGGAAGATCGGATTCACCGGGTTCTCGATGGGCGGAATGATCACCTCATTGGTCGCCATCGACCCGCGGCTCAAGGCGGTCGCGCCCTTTGTCGGAGGCTCGGGGTTCAAGTACATCGATTTCCCCGGGGGCATCAGCGGCAGCAGTATCCGGGGGCATTTCAACGACGACCTGGAACTCTACAAAACGACCATCGACCCCAGCGCGTATTGGCCGTTGGTCCGATGCCCCGTCGTGTTCATCAGTTCCTCGAACGACTTTCATTCCACCTTTGAGCGGATCTACCGGTCCATGGCCCTGCTGAAACATCGCGATTGGCGGGTGACCTGCAACATCCATCAAAACCACGGCCCAGGACCCGAGCAATGGGCGGTCTTGAACCTGTGGTTCAACCAATACCTAAAAGGGCAGGATCAGGACATTCCCGTCACGCCGCCCTCGACCCTGCGCGTTACCGGAAAGACCGCTCGCTTCGTCGTCACGCCAGCCGATCAGGATCGGCTGGTCGGGACCGCAATCTATTTCACCCATGACCCGAATTCGCGCACCCGTTTTTGGAACCGCGCCGACACCACCTTATCCGGCAAGAGCTGGCGGGTGGATCTCACCGTTCATGACGACCTGCCGCTTTACGTGTTTGCCATTTGCCACTACCGGCTGGGGCAAAAAATGCCCCTAGAGCGAGGCGAAACCTCGACCTTCACCCTGAATTCGCTCGAACAGATGATCGTGCCGAGGACTGTCAATCTGAAGGCCCTCGCGAAAATCGAGAAAACGCGGACGGTTTTCGAAGACTTC
>JBLHKZ010000271.1:0-7763 GCA_047618185.1 Limisphaerales bacterium | reverse complement strand
TGGAAGAGGTCGTCCAACAGGCGCGTGCCCAGTCCCGGGCCTTGCGGCAGCGCGGCCGTTCCGTTGGCGACCTCCGGCTGAGTGTCGATCAGGCGATCATAGAACGAACGAATGTGGGCGCGGACGGTTTCCTGAAAAACGACGTTGGTCGAGGCGGCGGCGAGGTGCATGCCTGCGAAGAGGGTGATCGGGCCGGTGCAGTCGTGAATGGTGACGGGCACATTGAAAGTCTGGGCGAGATCGATCATGCGGCGCGATTCACTGATGCCGCCGCTCCAGGTGGGATCGATCATTACGTAGTCGGCAGCCTGGGCTTGGAGAACGGGCAGGATCTCGCGACGTCCGAGCAGCATTTCACTGACGGAGACCGGCAGCCCGGCGTGACGGCGGAAGTCGGCGAGGGTGTCGACATTGTCGACGCGCACCAGGTCTTCCAGCCAGATGGGTTTGATCTCGCGCAGAGCCTCGGCGATGCGCCGCGCGGCGGGGAGATGGAAGAAGCCGTGCCCTTCGATTGCGATTTCGATCTTCATGCCGACGCGGTCGCGGATCTCGCGAAGCGGTTTCATGCCTTCCTCGATTTCCGCCCAGGAAATACGCAGTCCGCCGTTTTGATGCGCGAAGCGATCGAAGGGCCAGACCTTCATCGCGGGATAGCCTTCGGCGACGAGTTCTTCGGCCAGGTCGCCGGCGGCATTGAGCGAGGACCAGTTGTCCTGCAGTGGGCCAGGTTGACCGATATCGCCGTAGCCGGGCCAGCCGGGATGGGCGGGCGTGGCGTTCGGGCTTGCGTCGGCGTTGGCGCCGTAGGAGGGGCCGCCGCAGGTGTTGTAGACGGGGATGCGTTCGCGGACCGCGCCGCCGAGCAGTTGGTGAATGGGCTGCCCCGAGGCCTGTCCGAGAATATCCCAGAGCGCGACGTCGAGAGCGGAGAGCGCCCGCAGCTCGGCGCCGGGATAGCCAAAGGCCGTGCAGCGTTCGTAGAGAAATCGCCAGTGGGATTCGATGGTAAGCGGATCGGCGCCCAGCAGCCGCTCGGCCATCCAGTCATGGATCAAGGCCTCGATGGCGTGCGGCGTGTAGTAGGTTTCGCCGCAGCCGATCCAGCCTTCGTCCGTGTGGATGCGGACCAGCAGCAGGTTCGGCATGATGTCTGCCGGGATGGCGGTTTCGATGGCGGTGATTTTGGGCATGACGATGTTCGTTGGCGGCCCGCTAATGGACGCGAATAGACGCTAATCTTTCAGCAGGATTTTTGGGACAAGATAGACCGGCGATCTCGACGGAAGTGAAGCGTGGCGCACTCCGAGCTGGTTTGTGGCAGAAGCGGTTTTTCATTGGCGTTCATGCGCGTCATTCGCGGGTGAAAAAATTTCATCAGCGGCCCAGATTCTGAATCAGCCGCACAATCAGCGCGACGGAAATCGCGCCGTAGAACAGGGCGCAAAGCCCGAGCATGACACGGCGCCACATCGGCGGGCGAATGGCCTTGGGCAGCAGCGTCGTGTTGACGCGCAGGATTTGAATGGCGGCGATGGCGGTGACCGGGCCCGCGGTTGCGCCGAGGATCATCAGCAAGGTTTTGGCGTCGCCAATAAAAGTCGCGAAACATCCAATGACGGTGAAGCCCAGCAGCAGAATTCCGTAGAGCCGGCCGACGGATTTCTTGCGGACGTTCTTGTTTGCCGCCCAGGCGATATCCGTCACGGTGCGGGTGAGCACGTCGGTGTTGGCGATGTGGGTGGAGAGCAGAATCCAAAAGCCATTCAGCAACGCCAGTATCCAGAAGCCGCTCCAGAGTTTTTGCATTTCCCCGGCCTGAAATACGCCGGCCGCCACGCCCGAAACTTCCGTTCCGCCTTCGGGAAACAGGACTGCGGAGAGGTTAACCATGAGGAACATGCCGATCAGGCAGCCGCCCATCCAGAGCCCGGATTGATCGATGACAGCGTATTTCCACCAGGTCCTCCAGCGGCCCATGTTCTTGTCGTTGATGGGAAAGGTTTTGCCGACAGGCTCCAACTTCACATCGTCACCCAACAAGGCCCCGCCGATGCTCCCTACTTTGCCGCCCATGCCAAATCCCTTGTCACGAAACCAGCTGGCGATCGCGAGATTGCCCACGCCGCCGGAGCCGGCCAGCGCCGCGAAGACAGCGAGCAGCAGGATGTCGATATCGGGAGGCAAGGCGCCGAATTGCACGAATCCGCCAAGTGTGTGTCCCCAGGCGGCGGCCGGCACGAAGGCGATATTCACGACGAGGAGAAAACCGAAGATGTAGATGATCATCGCCCAGGACATGCGTTCGAGCACACGCTCCACCTTGCGGCCGGAAACGAGAATCAGGCCGGTAATCACGACCAGCGCGATGGTGATCCAGCGAAGGTTGGCCTTGTCAGCATGGGCGTCGGGCATGGCGCCGGTCATCATGGCAAACAGGACGCCGGCGCAGGCGGCTGCCGCGGCCGGGGCTCCGAGTTGTCCGATCGCGCAAAAGCCGTAGAAGGTCCCCCAGGCTCCGGGCCCGGGGCGAAGGCGCATGAAGCCGGTCATGATCGGCTCGCCGGTGTAGAGCGTGTAGCGAACGGCTTCGAGATTGAGAAAAGATTGGAGGACGAAGGCGACGGTGGCGATCCAGAGAATGCTGCGTCCGTATTGTGCGACGATCAGCGGCCCGGCGATCCACTCGCCCATGCCGATTGCGCCCACCAGCAGGATGGCGCCGGGGCCAATCGTGCGCAGGGCATTGCGCGCGCTGAAGGGCAGGGGCTCGGGCAGATCATCCGATTCCCACGCGGGCAGGCAGCCTGAGTGGACAGGAGGAATTCCTTTCTCAGATTCGGATGGATTCGCTTTGCTCTTGTTCAAAATCATGATTCGTCTTCCGTCGCCTGCATCAGCGCCCGCATGTAGCCAAATGCAAACAAGCGGCCCTTCATCGTGTAGCCGGGTTCTCCGTCGTCCTCGCCCTCAAGCTGCGGGACGTGGTCGGGGCGAATCGGACCTTCGAATCCAATGTCCCGATAGGCGCGCATGGCGGCGACCATGTCGGTCGGGCCGTTGTCGTGAAAGGTCTCCGCAAAGGAAGCGGCGTTTCCGCGCACATCGCGAAAGTGGACGTAGCGAATGTGTTTGCCCAGTCGGCGAATCGTCGCGGGTATCTCCACGCCCATGGTGGCGAAGGTTCCCTGGCAAAAGCAGATCGCGTTGCTCGGGCTGGGATGCAGATCGACCAATCGCTCGAAGTTCTCGACCGTGTTCATGATGCGTGCCTTGCCGCGGAACTCCGGCAGCGGCGGGTCGTCCGGATGCATGGTGAGAATCACATTGTGCTCCTCGGCGACGGGAATCAATTCATCGAGAAAGCGTTGGAGATTGGTCCACAAGGCGGCGCCGTTGATGGGGTCATCGGAGATAGCTTCCGACGCCGCGTTCAAGGAGAGAGCAGATTCGGCCTCGCGCAGGTCGAATCCTGTGACGCGCGCGCCGCCGCGTTCGGGCAGGTCGAGTCGTGTTCGCACCCAGTCCGTGCCGGCCATAAAGTTGTAGCAGAGGATGGGAATCTTCAGGCGGCCCATCTCGCGAATGAGCGCTTTCATCTCCGCGAATTCTGAACCGTCGTGATCGATTCCGAGCTTTAGATTCTCGATGGGGAGATAACCTTCGACCGTCGCGACGCGAAGTCCGTGGGATTCGACTGTTTTCTGAAGTCGATTCAGCTCGGAAAGGTCGGGGCCGGGGTAACGCGCCGTGATGTCCGTAACGCCGCATTGCGCGGCCAGACGGAGGTTTTCAGAGGACAAGGGGGTGAGGACGGAAGCGAGTCTCATGGAATGGCGGACATCGTGCGAAACGGCCGCAACGAAAACAACGCTGAATATGGGCGCGTTTAAAAGACAGGACACCGAGGACGGCGTCCCTCTCAAATTGACGCCTGAGACGGACGCCGTCCTCGGTGTCCCATGCATGGAATTCTCTCAGCTGCAAGCCGCCCCTCGCTATTGCCAAACTCGTTCGGTTCTGAACAATCCTTCTCATGCACCGGATATCTCGACGCTTCATTTCATGTCTTGCGATGCTGTCGCTTGCGGGTTCGCTTGCCGCCGCCGAATTTTCCATCGCCACGTTCACGGCCGACGTCACCGTGCCGAAGGATCACGGAATGATGGGCGGCTATTGGAAATCGACATCCGTCGCCGATCCCTTGTTTGCCAAAGGGATCGTTTTGATCGGCGGCGAGAAGCCGGTGGTGTTTGTGTCGGTGGATTGGTGTGAGATTCGCAACGAGGCCTTCGATCGATGGCGCGATGTCCTGGCGCAGGCGGCGGGAACCACGCGGGAGCGGGTTCTGGTCAGCGCCATTCATCAGCACGACGCGCCCGTTGCGGACATTGGCGCGCAGAAGATACTGGAGGAGCGCGGATTGGAAGGCAGCGTTTGCCACATAAAATTCCATGAAACCGCCGTGCAGCGGGTGGGCAAGGCGGTGCGAGAGGAGATGCGAAACAAGCAGCGCGTCACGCACATCGGCATGGGGCAGGCGAAGGTGAAGGAGATCTCCTCGAATCGCCGCTACCTGCTGCCGGATGGCACGCCCGCCTTCAATCGCGGCAGCGCAGCGTCGAGGAACGTGCTCGCCCGCGAGGCGCCGGAGGGCACGATTGATCCTTGGCTGAAGACGCTGTCGTTCTGGGATGGCGATCGACCTGTCGCGGCCCTGAGCGGCTACGCGACGCACCCGATGAGTTATTACCGCACGGGCGCGGTTTCGGCGGATTTCCCCGGCGATGCGCGGGCGAAACGTCAGCGCGAAACGCCGGATTGTCTTCAGATCTATTTCAGCGGAGCCAGCGGTAATGTCACGGCGGGCAAATACAACGACGGTTCGCGAACCAATCGCGCCGTGCTCGCGGGCAAGCTCTACGACGGCATGGCCGCGGCCTGGAAGGCGACGAAGCGTGTCCCGCTTGAAAAGGTCGATTTCCGCAATGAAAAGGTCCGGCTCGAACCTCGAGATCATGAGCATTTCACTGTCGCTGCTTATGAGGAGACGCTCCAGAAAGGCAAGGATCCCTGGAAGCAGTGTCTCGCCGCGATGGGCTTGAACTGGCGCCGCCGCGCGGACGCCGGGCAGAAGATTGACGTGCCTGTGATCGATCTCGGAGCGGCGCAGTTTCTCCTGCTGCCAGGGGAGATTTACGTGGAGTACCAGCTCGCCGCGCAGCGGACTAATCCCGACGCCTTCGTCCTGGTGGCCGGCTATGGCGAAGGGGCTACCGGCTACATTCCGACCGAGAAACATTGGGAGGAAAAGGACGGCAACCTCGGAGACTGGTGCTGGGTTCATCCCGGGGCGGAGAAGCCGCTGCTGGAGGCGATCCGTCGCGTCCTCAAACCGGAATGAACCACAGATCTTTTCTTTACCACGGATTACACGGATATCACGGATGAGATCTAAACCTCGTATTGCTGACTCAGAGAACGGACTCGCAGGCTCGTCCCTCCATGAGGCCTGCGCCCTGAAGCGCTGTTCTCGGTCTAGTTTGCGTCGAGGCAGTATTGCGTTTGGTATCCTTTGCGTGACATGGCTTCTTCTGGGCGCGCGCCTTGGCGGAGTTGCGTGCGCTGCCGACGCAAAGGCTCCGGTGATTGTCTCATTCGGCGATTCGACAACGGCGACTCGGGGGGCGCTGCGGGTTTATTCACGCGTTCTGCAGGAAGAGCTGCCGAAGCGAGGCCTTCCTGTGCAGGTGATCAATGCCGGCGTCGGCGGCAACAATACAGTCATGGCGCGCAAGCGTTTTCAAAAGGATGTGCTCGACCGAAAACCGGCGGTCGTGATCGTTCAATTCGGGATTAATGACGCGGCGGTCGATGTTTGGAAAACGCCCGCAGCGACCGAGCCCCGGGTCTCGTTGAAGACCTACGAGGCCAATCTGAGATTCTTCATCAAATCGATTCGGGCGAACGGCGCGAAGCCGATTCTCATGACGCCCAATCCGCTGCGCTGGACGCCGAAGTTGAAAAAGATGTACGGCAAGGCTCCCTATGTCGCGGACGACAAGGACGGGTTCAACGCGCTGCTGCGAGAGTTCGCTGGAAAGGCGCGCGAGATCGCGAAGGATGAGAAAGTCCCGCTGATCGATATCTACAGGGCGATGGAATCGAGCGCGGATGAACTCCTGCTCGACGGCATGCATCCGAACGACAAGGGGCAGCTGCAGGTGGCAGAGAAACTGATGCCAGTCGTAATAGCCGCATTGAAAAAGTAGCGCGTAGTAATTCGACCACTTCCCATCAGTGATATCCGCGTAATCCGCGGTTTAAGACTCAGCGGATTCACCCGGCCAACCGATTCGGCCTGTTCCACTTGATGCGCGCCATAAGGAGGTCGCCCTTGGCTCCCTTTCTCGGCAGCCATTCGCCCGCGGTGACCCAGGACTCGTCGCGGCTGGCGTTCGTGACGTGGAAGTTCCCCATCAACGCGACGCTGTCCGGGTCCTTCACTCCGTCGCCGGTAAGGCGAAGAACGACGCGTTCGGTCGCGCGAATCAAATGGCGTTTCACCGGATCGACTTGCGCGATCCAGAGCGGCGCGCGCCAGCGAATGACGCCGGTGTTCGACTTGTCCTTCCGCGTGTAGACGAGGAACAGGCCGTCGGAATGCGTGAGCCAGTGTTGCTGCGTGGTGGACATGGTGAGCGGCTCGCCGTCATCCCAAGCCCAGGCTTTCTTCGACGCCCAATTGAGGCCGTCATCGCTGACGCTGTTGTAGCCGCGATCGTCCTCGGCGCGGATGGTCATGAAAAACTTGCCATTAGAATGCGCGATCGAGGGTTCGAGCAGGCCGCGCTTGTGCTTCAGTTCCAGCGGGGCTCCCACCTTCTTGATCTTCAAATGCTCGCCGTCGAAGGAGCAGAGCACACCGGCGACTTTTCGGAAGTTGGCCTGGTCGCCAAAGGTGAAGGACATCGCGATGTCCCCGTTGGGCAGGACGATGCGCTGACCGCAATTGTTGGTGTAGATGAACGAGCCGCGCGGGTCGTCCCATTTGAGAATGCGGCGTTCGGACCAAGAGCCATCGGCGCGACGCACGGCGTAGACCGGGTAGCGGGCCAGTTGCTCGCCCCGGGAAAACTTGGCGCCGCGATAGAACACGACGTGCCCCATCGCCAGGACGGTTTTGGTTTGTGGGTGGTATTGCGGAACAACATCGCAGACACCGGCTTTGAGCCCCTTGAATTTCGGATCCATCTCGTGCCAACCCAGCGCGGGGATGGGATCGGGCTTCGTCCATGACTTGCCGATGTCGCTTGTCTCGGACCAATGGACCGGCCCGAAGTAGTCGGAGCCGCCGATGGATTGGAGCGTCATTAAGATGGTTGGCGGCGCGCCTTCCTTGCCGGGCACGGGACAGGCGCGCGGATGAAACCAGGTGACGCTCTTGCCGTCGCGATTGCGTCGGACGACTTCCTTGGTGATGGATTTGATGAGCGGGGCTTGGCCCTGGGCCAGAGCTGGCGAAGCAGCCAGCGCCAGACTGGCGGTTTTGATGAAACGGCGTCGGGTTTGCATGAGAACATCAGGGTAGCCAAGAGGCGGTCGCATGTGTAGCAGGGAATTTGTTCGGGTTGCCCAGAGGGTACAATTGAACGTGGGTGGTCATTTTGAAGTGCGGTGACAAGTCCCCGCACTCCAAACACAGAAGTTCGTTGCCACCCACTTTCAATCGCGCCCTTGCCCAGAGGGCGTGTGATTAATTC
>JBLHKZ010000270.1:0-7800 GCA_047618185.1 Limisphaerales bacterium | reverse complement strand
CAGACTGGATGGAAACGCCGATGGCCACGGCGCATGAGCAGTCAGCGGATCAGGCCACGACCGGGGTGTTCCTGTTGGGAATCGCGGCGGGCGTCGGGTTGTTTCTCGGACGCAAGGGCAGGGCGATGCCGAAGTGGGTTTATCCCGTGGCGCTGGCTCTGGCGTTGGTCACGTTTGGACTTATGGCGCGAGCGGCAAATCTCGGAGGCCAGATTCGGCACACCGAGATTCGGGCGGATTGATTGCCTGAAAGGGGACGCCGGGGATCGCCGCGGTCGCGGGACTTGAGGCGGCGTCCGTCTCCACGATTGAGAGGGACGGAGAGCTGGTGGTCGACTATTGTCTCAGGCGCAGTCGTTGCCCGATTTTGAGATTCAGGGGTTCGGTCAGAGGATTGAGGGTCGACCTACACAGTCTCCGAGGAGTGGAACCGGAGAGGCGCGCTATTCGTCCGTAAGGACAGTTCCCCTCCTCGGAGGGGCCAGGGGCGGGTTGCCTTGAAGTGTGAGGTCGACCATTCGATGGAGCGAATTGCGCGCGGGTTCCATGGACGTCAGCCCCTACCTTGGAATGACCGGCAACAGGATGTGGGACGCGCGCTCCGCGTCGTGAAAGATCGTCTGCGTCGCGGGCAGCAGTTTGTCGCTCGTTCCGAAGGGCAGGCCGGTGTTGGGGTTGCGGCTGAAGCGGGGGAAATTGCTGCTCGAGATTTCGACTCGAATGCGATGGCCGGGCTTGAACAGATTGCTCGTTACCCAGAGATCAATTTCGTAGCGGTGAGTCTTGCCGGGTTCAATCCAATCGCGCTCCGTTCGCGACTTGCGCCAACGCGCGCGGATAATGCCGTCGCAGAGATTGTAGGCCTTGCCGTCGGGATGCACGTCCACCAGTTTCGCGGTGAAGTCAGTGTCCTTGGCCGACGTCGCGGCGAAGATGATCGCCTTCACCGGGCCGGTGACTTCGACGGCTTCTTTCAGCGGCTCACTGGTGTAGACGAGCACGTCCTCGCGTTGTTCCACTTTTGTCTGATCGAATGGACCGGCAGGCGCGCCGCCCAGATTGTTTCCTCCGGCAGTCGGAACCGGATCGTTGGGATCGTATTGGTAGGTGTCGCTCTTCTCGGCGCCACTGGGCCGGGTCGCTTTCAGCGCTCCGTCGCCGTTCAGGCTGTTGGCGGCGCCGGCGCTGTGCAGGTAGTAGGGCGTGAATTGCGTTCGCGCCAAGGGCCACTCAGCCTCGCCGCGCCACTTGTTTTCCCCCATGATAAAAATCTGAAACGCGGGCCAGTCCTGCACGCCGGTTTCCTTCTCCTTCAGCCAGTAGTCGAACCATTTTTTCTGAAGCTGGGCGATGTTCAGCGCGGCTTCCTTCCCGAAGTCCAGGTCGCCCACCTTGTTGCGTCCGACGCCATGCGCCCACGGGCCCATGACAACGAATTGATTGCGGCGGGCGGCTCGGTCGCGGGATTCGCTGCGCACGCCGTTGATCATATCGAGGGTGGCCTTGGCGAAGATGTCATACCACCCGCCGATGTTGAGAATCGGCACGGTGATGTCGTCGAAGGCTTCGCGACCGATGCCACGTTGTTTCCAGTAATCGTCAAACACCGGATGTTCGATCCAGTCTTCAAGATAGAAAACTTCCTGGCTGAGGTTGGCGTCAAAATCGTTCAAGGGCAGATGACGAAAGGCCTGCTGAAGTTTCTCTCCGCCCAGTCGAGCGCCGCCGACTGACGAGCCCCAACTCATCAACAGCGACCATTGAAAGGCGCCGCCGTCGTAGGCCAGATCGTAGGCGTTACAGAAGGGGACGATGGGCGACATCGCCTTGAGGTGTTTGCTGGCGTTGGGCGCGGAGGCCCATTGAGTCCAGCCGACGTAGGATCCACCGGTCGTCCCGATGCTGCCGTTGCACCAGGGCTGCGCGCCGACCCATTCCTGGGTGTCGAAGCCGTCCTCGACGTCATAGCGGAAAGGATCCCATCCGCCCTTGGAGTCGCCACGACCGCGGCAATCCTGAACGACCATCACGTAGCCCTGCGAGGCGTAGGCCCGGGCCTGGCCGTGATTCTTGTCGCCCTTGCCGTAGGGCGTGCGAATGAGAATGGCCGGGAATTTGCCTTCGCCTTTGGGACGGAAAATGTTGGCCGCCAATTGCGTTCCGTCGCGCATGGGGAGCATGACGTTTTTCTCGAAAATGAAGGGCTCGTTTTGGGCAAAGGCCGACGAGCAGGACGATAGGCAAAACGCGGCGAGGAGCAGCGGAAGTGAAAGGCCGAGGGAGACGCGAAATGGTTTCATGATGAGGGGCCAGAGGGCGATTTTGCTGAATTATGTCATCATTGACGTCTGGATCGAAAATGGAAAGCCCGGAGCGGGCAACGAATCGAACACGGGCAATTTCACGATGGGCGCGACAGGAGCGCGACTGTGTCGTCCCGACCAGTCGCAGTGGATTGGTGTGGGCAGGCCCAATTTACTAACAATTGGCGGGGCGTCGTTCGGTTGTTGCTGCGACTGGTCCGTAGGGCACCGGCGCGGTCCACGCGAGGATGGGCCTCGCGCTTGCGGGGACAACTCGAATAGCCGACGGTGTGCGCGGCTATGAAACTGCGGACCATCATCGATTTCCAATTTGGTCGCGCGGAGGCCTCCTCCCGTCCGTCAAGACCCAGATCCTTAACGATCTGGGAGATTGGAGAATAGCTCAGATCCAACAACCAAGGGCTTTTGCTTTGTGTGGCTTTTGAACCTGGGGCGTTGCCCCAGGCTGGTATGAGTTGCCCCGTTGGGGCTGGGAGGAGTATGTGAATTGCCTCGTTGGGGCTGAAGCGGTCATTCGAATCGCTCTGTTGGGGCTGGGGAGTTGCCGCCTCACCAGGATCAGCCTGTCTTCGTTTTCGTCTGAGGGGGATTTGCCGAGGGAGACTTTTCCTCCGCCTTCGAGCTAGGTGACAGATCCGGCTTTGAGGCTGCTGCCAATGCGGGGATGGAACCAGCTGACTTTAATCTTTCCTTCGACTCCGGTGAGATCCAGTTCAGTGGTTCCGCCGTTGGGGAGGTGGATGACGTAGGATTCGCCTTTCTTGGCCAGGCAGTATTAGTCGTTCTTGTTCTCGGGGTTGCCGATGAGGGCGTTGGCGTTTTCCATGGGATTATCTTGAAGTTGAATTTGCCCAGGCGATTCGTTGCAGCAGGGGGGAGAGGCGAGCTCCGGCGACGGCCGCTTGTTGGCGGGCGATGCGGGCGGCGTCGTCAAAGTAGGTCGTGGAAAGTTTAGGGAGTTCCACATTGCCTCTCTTGTCCTTTGGTGCGCTGGACAACGCGGCGAAAAGCTCGACGGTATAGACGTAGCGTTGCGCGAGTTTGCGATCTTCGTGAAGCCAGGCCGAGGGATGGGAGTCGTTGGCCTTGCTCCGGGCGAATTCCGCGAGCTTCGTGTCGGCCTGGATTTCCTTCGTTCGTTTGGCAATTTCCTCGGGAGTCGTTTGGGAGCCCAGTTGCGAATCCCAAATGGCGTGGATGCTCATTCGGTCTTTCACCTTGATGCGATTGCCGCCGAGATCGCCATCGGGGAAGGCATCGACGGTGTAGAGGCTGCCGGCGTGGCAGGGTTGATGTCCATCCCCGTAGAGATGGAGCAGCCAGCAGAGAGCAACGGCGCGCTCGGGTTTGGGGCGTTTGACGTCGAGAGCCACTTGTCGGCAAAGCAGAATGGCCTGCTCGATGTGGAGATCCTGTGTGGCGAGGGAAGCGCCGGGGGGCAAGGGGCCGGGCGACTTGGGGACGTTCAATTTGGCGGGGTCGCCGATGGTTTGCGCCGCGCCCAGTTGGTAATGCCATTTTGAACGGCTCCAGGTCGGAAATTTTCGCGCCACGTCCGGCCAGTAGGCGGCGGCGCCAATGCGCCAACGATCGACGGCTTCCGGGTCGTTTTTGACCGTTTCAGGCGGATTGAAATCTAGGGCGAAGCGCGGGTGATGCTTCAGCAAATCGATCAGAGCCTTCTGCTCCTTTGGCGCGAGTTGGTCGTAGGCGAGATTGGCGACCACGTGATGCCCGCAGGCCCACCAGGCGGATGCGGATTGGGGCGTGATGACGAGCACGGTGAGCGCGCAGAAAAACGCGAGAATGGAAGCGGAGACGCGATGGTTTTTCATGTTGTGAGGGCGAGGGCGCAGGGGGGTGGTTAATACTATTCAAGCACGGCTTTTACCTGGGCTCCGAAATTCGAATCGGCGAGATAAGGGTCGTCGAATTTCTGACCGTAGTCGAGCAGTTGGGCGGCGAGGCGTTGGACGCGCTGTTTGTATTTCGGCTTGCCGTAAAGATTGTCAAGTTCGTGGGGATCGGCGGCGCGGTCGAACAGCCACGGTTCGTCCTTTTGGGAGAAGATAAGTTTCAGGTCTTTGTCGACGGCCGCGATCCAGGACTGGCCGCTCGTGCTGCGCATGATGTTGAAGTCGTTCCAGCTTTCGGCGCCTTTTCCGCGAAAGAGATTCGAGGCGTCGCGGCCCTGGACGGTGGACGGCGACTTGTAACCCATGAGGGGAAGTATGGTCGGCATGAAGTCGACGCAGCCGAGCGCCTGATCCAGCGTGTGACCTTTCTTGGCGGAGCCGGGGGCGTACATGATGAATGGGACACGGGCTGAGCCTTCATAGGGATTGCCCTTGTTGGATTTGCCGTGTTCGCCGCAGAGGTCGCCATGGTCGGAGGTAAAGACGATGAAGGTGTTTTCCAGCGCGCCGTGTTTTCGCAGGCAATCGAGCAGGCGTCCGACGTTGTCGTCGATGCATTTGACCATGCCGTAGTACTGGGGCATGACGCCCTTGAGCCAGCGCGGGTTGACGTTGCGTTCCCTGGCTGCCCACTTCGGAGTTTGCGCCTCGGTCTTGTTCAGGCTGACGGGGATGGGCACGTCTACGCCGACATACATGGTGTTGTAGGGCGCTCGAACGGTGTTGGGGCCGTGCGGGTCGGGCAGACTGAGCATGTAGCAAAAGGGGCCGTCCTTGTTCTTGTCGATGAAGTCGAGCGCCTTGTCGGTCAGCCAATCGGTGGCGAAGGACTTGTCGTCCGCGTCGTTTACGCCGTAGCCGGGATTGCCCTTTTTGTCGCGTGCCCCGACTTGAGGGCCTTCGGCGGTGTCGGCGAATTTCTTCCAATGGCCGCGGTTGAACATGAAGCGATTGTCGTCGAAGCCGAACTGGCGTTTGGGCGCCCATTGGGGCTTGCCGCCGCCGTCGAGATGCCACTTGCCCGCAAAGCCCGTTGCGTAGCCCTTTGTCTTGAGAAAACTGGCGAAGGTCACGGTGTCGTCGGCGAGCGGAATGTTGTTCTGCACGACCGGGGTATTTTGCGGATAACGTCCGGAAACCAACGCGCCGCGCGATGGCGAGCAAACGGGGGTGGTGGCGTAGAAGCGATCGCAAAGCGTTCCGTTCTTTGCGAGCCAGTCGATATTGGGCGTCTTGACGATTTTTCCACCGTAGCAGCCGAGCGTGTTGTAGTGATGCTCGTCCGTGTAGATGATCAGCAAGTTGGGCCTGGTCGCGGCGGCAGACACGGAAGCTGCCGCGACGAGCGTCGTGATCAGGAGAAGGTGGAGCGACGGTTTGAATTTCATGTCGATTTCGTCAGAGGCGGCATTGTTGGAATGTTAAAGAGACGATCCAGATCATTTGCGGACTGAGGCTAGTTGAATGACACAGACGGGCTGACTTGAAAAGTCCTTTGGCCTGTCCTGTTGAGACAGCCCGTCTTCGACGACGACGCCAGTGGGGGCATTCGAATCAGTCGCTCAGGTCTGGCGGGCGCGGGGAAGGCGAAAGCTGTCGCACTGATTGAACTTCGCGAAATTCATCAATTCCTTTTCCAGCGCCGCCTCAAAGGTTGAAGTCGATTTGAAGCTCGGCTCCAGATGCCAACTTTGCACGATCAGTTTCCGGGCAGCGCGATCGGCTTTGGCGTCGATGCGGGCGACGAAATTGTCGCCCCAAAGCACGGGCAGGGAGAAGTAGCCGTGGCGGCGTTTGGCGGGCGGGGTGTAACACTCAAGCTGATAGTCGAAGTCGAACAGCTGGAGTAATCGTTTCCTGCGGATGACAAGATTGTCGAAGGGGGAAAGGATTCGCAGGTGGCGGGCTTTCAGCGGGCTGCCGAGCGTGAGCGATTCTTCCGAGGCGTAGAATGCTGCGCCGGGGAGCTCCCTGATCTTGAGCGGCATGATTTCACAGTCGCTGACGAGTTGCTTGAGGGCTTCGCGAATGTGGATCGCTTCGGCTCGTTTGATCAGGTGGACGAGATCGGTTTCGCTGACCAGGCCGTGCGCTCGGATGGATTGAAGAATGTGATGTCGCGCTGTTTCCTGATGGGAAGGCAGGCGGGTGTCGATGTCTTTGGGTAGGACGCGTGCGGGAATATCGAAGACTTTCTGGAAACCTTTACGTTCTCGGATCATGACGCGGCCCTGCATCCAAAGCTCGTGCAGCGCCTTCTTTTCAATTTTGTGGGAGCCCCATCCTGCTTTGGGTTTCTTTTTAGGGCTTTCGAAATCTTTAAGTTGGAGCGGGCCGCTCTTGCGAAGTCGGGCGAGCGTTCGGCGCATGGCGTCGTCCAGCTCTGGCGATGAGTCATGCCAATGTCCGTCGCCTGTTGCGAAGTCGCGCTTGCGCCGAAGGGTGTATCGGTAGTCGCGCATCGGCAGGTAGGAGGCGGCGTGGCTCCAGTATTCGAAAACGGCGCGGTCTTGATCGTGAAGGGCGATCAAATGGTCGGGGGCATAGTCGGGCACGCGGGACCAAAGCGCGTGGTGGTGGGCGCGTTCGATGACCGAGATGGAATCAAGCTGGATGTAGCCGAGATGTTCGATCGCCAGCAGCGCGCCCTGTTTGCCGGACCCGAAGGGCGCGCGTTTGTCGGCGAGGCCTTGTGAACGCAAGGCGATGCGCCGCGCTTCTTTTAGCGAAATGGAATGGGCTGGCATCCTGAGTTTGACTAACATGGCGTTTTTTGGGGAGCGCGCGCGCCCTCGCGTGCTTTCATTGGCGCCCCGCCGATGAGTCAGTCGCGCAGCGGCTTGGATTTCACGCGGTTCGAACCCAAGGCCAGGAGAATACGGCGGGGGCGCCAAATTCAACACGCGAGGGCGCGTATGCTCCCCGGAGTACGCCCAGCTACCGGGACAACCGGGCGTTTCGTTGTTGGAGCCGTCTGTTGTTGCGCGAATAGCGGTGCCCGCCTATTTCACGGGACCGCTTGCGGTAGCCTCCTCGATGCACTGAGTCAGATACTGCACGAGATCTTTCTTTTCGGCCGCGAGGTTTTTGGTTTCGCCGATGTCCGCGCTCAGGTCGTAGAGCTCCAGTGGCTTGCCTTTGCCCGGGATGACGCCTTTCCACTTGCCTTTGCGCACGGCGAGTTTCTCCTGGTATTTCCAGAAGAGGTAGTCGTGCTCGTGCTGCGAGCTGCCGGTGAGCGTGGCAAGGAAGGAGATCCCGTCGATGTTCTTGGGCGCCTCAACGCCGGCAAGTTCGCAGGCGGTGGGGAGGAAGTCGTAAAAGGCGAGCGGTTCGTCGGACTTGGAGCCGCGGGCGATATTGCCGGGCCACCAGGCGATGGTCGGCACGCGAATGCCGCCTTCGTAGAGATCGCGTTTGTATCCGCGCAGCGGGCCGTTGGCGTTGAAGTATTCGTGTTGGTGGCCGCCTTCGGAATGCGGGCCATTGTCCGAGGTGAAGATGACCAGGGTGTTGTCATCGATCTTCAATTCCCGGAGCAGTTCCATCAGCCGGCCGAT
>JBLHKZ010000269.1:0-7809 GCA_047618185.1 Limisphaerales bacterium | reverse complement strand
GAGCGCGCGCGCCCTCGCGTGCTCTCATCGGCGCCCTCGCCTATGAGCCAAGGTGCGCAGCGCCTTGGCCAACGCGTCGATCCATTGCATCCACAGGAGAACCCGGCGGGGGCGCCAAATTCAACACGCGGGGCGCGCGCGCTCCCCGGAAATCGTCCCGGCGTTTGTCCTGTTTCGGAACGGCTCCAACCTCACTATGCTCACCGCTTAGCACGAATGAACGAACAAGAGTCCCGGCCTGCCTGCCGCAGTCCTGCGAGATGCCGGTCGTTCACCCAAACGATCTTCGCGATTCTCGCCCTTCTCACTTTGCTCTTCGTGGGTTGCGGCTCCGACAAAGACGCTCCGGCAAAGGAAGCGACCGCCCCGACCGGCATCGAAAAGAAGTTCGAACGCGGCCCGATTAGTGTTCGTATTCACCTCGACAAGAAAGAGGCGACCATCGCCGAACGATTGAACCTCACGCTGGAGGTCATTTCCGAGGAGGACTACGAGGTCCGCCTGCCCGCGTTCGGCGAGAAGCTCGAGCAGTTTGGCATCGTCGACTATCGGACGCCTCAGCCCGAATTGGTCGAAGACAACAAGACCCGACAATCCCGCTCCTATGTGCTCGAACCCTTCCTCTCCGGCGAATACGTCATCCCGCCCATGAAGGTCGAGTTTTGGAAAAAGGACGAAGCCGACGGCCAACGCCACGAACTTGAAACCGAGGCCATCAAGGTCAACATCACCTCCCTGCTGGCCGAGGATCTGGCCAATCTTGAGATCCACGACATCGAAGGTCCGGTCGAGCTGCCCCGCGTCAAGATCGCCAGCGACCCCGCCTTCATCATCGCGATTATCACGCTACTCATACTGGTCTCGGCCCTGATCATCTGGCTACTGAGCCGACGACGACAAGCCGCCCCCGTCGTGCGCATGCCTGCGCACGAGATCGCCTACCGGCAATTGGAGCAGCTGATCGCCGAGAACCTTCCGGAAAAAGGCCAGATCAAGGAATTCTACCAACGCATCTCCGACATCCTTCGACATTACATCGAAAATCGATTTGGCCTGCACGCGCCCGAGCAAACCACCGAGGAATTCCTCGCCGCTCTCGGCGCCGACACCACCCTCGCTCCCAGCCACAAGACTCTGTTGAAGCATTTTCTCCAGCATTGCGATCTGGTAAAATTCGCTAAACACGAGCCAACCGCGGAGGACATTCAGCAGACCTTCAACAGCTGTAAGAACTTCATCGCCGAAACCCGGGAAAACCAGGAGCCTCCGCCAATCCCCGCGTCCCCCGCCGCCCGAAAAGAAGGAGTCGCCGCCTAGCCATGCAATTCGAATCGCCATGGATGTTTATACTGCTGCTCGCATTGCCGCTGGCCCTTTGGCGCCGAGCTCGCGGCCGTCGCTCCGGCGCCATCCGATTCTCCTCGACCGCCAGCGCCGCGCGCGCCGGACGCTCATGGAAACAGCGCCTGTCCTTCCTGCCCATCACGCTGCGCGTTGGCGCGATAATTCTGCTCGTGTTCGCTCTGGCGCGCCCGCAAAAGGGCATGGAGCGCGTGCGCGACATCAACCAGGGCATCGCCATTGAAATGGTCGTCGATCGCTCCGGCTCGATGGGCGCGGAAATGGAGTTTCGCGGCCAGCGAATGAATCGGCTCGATGTCGTAAAACGAGTCTTCGAAGACTTCGTGATGGGCGACGGCAAGGATCTCAAAGGTCGGCCCAATGACCTGATTGGCATGATCTCATTCGCCAAATACGCCGACACCGTCTGTCCGTTGACCCTCGCTCACGGAACCATGCCGCGTTTTCTCGAATCGGTAAAACTCGTCGAGGGCGATCGCAGTCCCGAACAGGGCACCGCCGTCGGAGACGGCCTCGCCCTGGCCGCCGCCCGGCTCAAGACCGCCGAGGAAACCCTCAAGAAGCAGGCGCCGAATCGGGAGGACAATTACGAGATCAAGAGCAAGGTCGTGATCTTGCTGACCGACGGCGACGACAACTCCAGCAAGCGCAAACCGTTGGAAGCCGCAAAGCTCGCCGCCGAATGGGGCATCAAGGTGCACACTATCGCGGTCGGAGGCGACGAGACTGTCCAGTCGCAGAACAACGTCTTCGGCGCGTTTCTCACTCGCGGCGGCCGACCAGCCATCAACACCAAAGTCCTGCAGCAAATCTCGGAGGAGACCGGAGGCAAGTTCTTCCTCGCCCGCGACGCCGAAGCCCTGGACGAGATCTACCGGGAAATCAATGCACTCGAACGCAGTGAAATCGAGTCCATCCGCTTCGTGGACTACAAGGAGCTCTTTTTGCCCTTCGCTCTCGCCGCCCTGCTTCTACTGGCTCTCGAATCCATCCTCGGCAACACCGTCTTTCGCAAGATTCCATGAGTTACGTGCACCTTCACAATCTGGGCATGCTCAATTGGCTCTGGCTGATTCCACTGCTGATTGTCGTCGGACTCTACGCCGCGCAACGTCGACGCCGCGCGCTGGAGATGTTCATCGAAGCCGGCATTCTCGATCGCATTCAAATCTCCGTGAGCCCGACCCGACGCCGCTGGAAGGCTGCGCTGCTGATCGTCTCCGCCGCGCTCACTGCCTTCGCCCTGACTCGCCCCGGCTGGAATCCCACCGCCGAAACCGTCGAACGCCGCGGCCGCGACGTCGTCTTCCTGCTCGATGTGTCGCGGAGCATGCTCGCCGAAGATCTCGCGCCCAACCGGGTCGAACGCGCCAAGCTGGCCATCCAGGACGCCGTCGATAAATTGGAGGGCGATCGCGTCGGACTCGTCGTCTTCGCCGGCAGCGCCCTGGTCAAATGCCCCCTCACCCACGACTACGGATTCTTCAGGCTGATGCTCGACGACGTTTCAACAGACAGTATTTCCCGCGGCGGGACGATGATCGGCGACGCGATCCGCAAGACCCTGGATGAAGTTTACGACGACCAATACAAGCAGTTCAAAGATCTGGTCCTGATCACTGACGGCGAGGATCACGACAGTTTCCCCTTCGAGGCGGCTGAAGCGGCAGGCGAACGGGGCGTGCGCATCATCGCGATCGGCTTGGGCGATGAGAACGAAGGCCAACGCATTCCCATCACGGACGAACAGGGCCGCAAGACCTTCGTGAAATACGAGGGCAAGGAAGTCTGGACGCGCCTCGACGCGGACACCTTGCGGAGGATGGTCAACGTCACACCGGGCGGCAAATACCTCAACGTCTCGACCGGAACCATCGATCTCGGCTCGGTCTACAAACAGTTGATCGCCTCCGCCGAAAAGAAGGAACTGGAATCCAGGACCGTCAAAAAATATCATGAGAAGTTCCAGATTTTCCTCTTTGTCGCCTTTGCCCTCCTGTTGGGAGACATGATTATCTCGGAACGCAAGCGAACCGCCAATGAAACCAAAGCGTAGTCATCTTCTGGTCCGAACAATTCTGGCGGCGTGCCTGTTGATCAGCGCGTCGACCAGCCACGCCGACAGCGCCCGCAATCTGATCGCGCGTGGAAACACGGCGTTCAAGGCCGGAAATTGGGATGCCGCGCTGAAGAGCTATGACGAGGCGTCCATCGACGCTCCCGAGTCCCCCCAGATCTATTTCAATCGCGGCGCCACATTTTATCGCCAGGAAGACTATGAGAAAGCCCAGGACGCTTTCAAATTGGCCGCCTTAAAAAGCGTCGAGCCCGGGCTGGAATCCCGCGCACGCTACAACCTCGGCAATTGCGCCTTTCGCGAAGCCGAGCGTCAACGCGACAGCGATCCCCAGAAGGCCTTTGAATCCTGCGAGGAATCCATCAAGCATTTTCAAGAGGCGCTCGAGAAAGATCGGGGCCTCAAGAAAGCCGCGGAGAACATCGAAATCGTCCGCATCTACATGAAGGCCCTGCTGGACGAGATCAACAAGCAGAAGGAGCAGGAACAACAGCAGCAGGAGGAGCAGGAGGACCTGGCCAAGAAGCTGAAGGAGTTGATCGAACGCCAGCAGAAGGAACTGGCCGGGAATCAGCAGCTCGCCGCGCTGATTCAACAGCGCAAAGCCGGGACAAATATTGTCCAGCGAATCCAGACGCTCACCACCAATCAGATCACGCTTCAGACCGACACTCGCGCGCTCTCCGACCAGGTCGAGCATTCGATGAATCCCCCGGCCCAGGCCGCCACGAATGCTCCGCCAGCGGGAATTGCCTCGACCAATCAGGCCGCCGCCGCGCAAGCGCCCCAATACACGCCGGAACAATTGGAAAAGCTCGGCCTCGTAAAGACACACGTCGACAACGCCGTAGGCCAGCAGGGCCAGGCCGCGCAGAAACTCAAACAGAATCAACTCCCCTCCTCCGCGCCCAACCAGCAGACCGCGATCGACGAGCTCACCAAGGCGCTGGAAGCGCTCAAAGACGAGAACGAACAGCAGCAAGAACAAGAACAACAGGACGAGCAGAACGAAGACGAAGAAAAGAAAGAGGAGGACAAATCAGAACAGGAGCAACAGGGAAAGCAGGAAGATCCGGAGGACCAGAAAGGCGAGAAAAAGAAAGAAGAACAGAAACAGGCCGCAAAGGCCGAAGACATTTTGGAGGATGAGAAGGACAATCGCGAGCGGCGTCAGCCCGTGGAACTTCGCGGTTTCCGCGCCGTCGACAAAAACTGGTGACCATGCCCAACCGACGCCAGAGCCAAATCAGCCTCACGCTCGCGAAGCTTTTCGTCGGCGGGATTCTGGCGCTCGCCCCGGGTTTGCAGCCCGGCCTGGCGGCGCAGACCTCCGACAAAGTCCAACTCGCCATCGCCAAAGACAACGTTCATGTTGGGGAGCCCTTCAGCCTCCGACTGCAGGTTTCCACCGCCAGCCGAATCGCCGCTCCCGACCTCAGCTCCTGGAGCGATTTCTCCGTCACCCCCACCGGCAGCACGAGCTCAAGCTCCCGAGGCGTTTCAATTACCATCAATGGGCGGCAGGTCCGACGCAACACCGTCAATCAGATCTTCGACTACCAGCTCATCGCTCGCAAAGCCGGAAACCTGCCACTGCCTCCGGTCAGCATCATCGTCGACGGAGAAAACCACACCACGCCGGCGCACGTCATTCGGGCTCAGGCGCCACCGGAGCAATCCAAATTCAAGCTTCGCCTGAAGCTGCCCGCCAAGTCCGCCTACGTTGGCGAGCCCATCGAGGTTTCCCTGGTCTTCTACTACCGCGCCAATGCGCGAAACTTGCAGCCAACCCTGTCCCCGTTCGCCAATCCGGATGCCTTTCACACCCACAAACCCGAAGGCCAACAAGGCGTGAAAGGCCCTCTGGAAATTGTAGACGGCCAGCAATTCAACTCACACGTCTTTCGCACGATTCTCATCCCCAAATTCGCAGGCTCCTACCAGCTCGACATGGCCACCATCGTCTTTTACGCAATCACCGGCCAACGCAACGCGCGCGACTTCTTCGGCCGGATCGTCCAGGAGCCAGTGACCGAACGGTCCATCGTCGCCTCTCGTCCCCAGACGCTCACCGTCCTTGCCTTGCCCGACAAGGGGCGCCCGCCCAACTTCGGCGGGCACATCGGCCAATATCAGATCACCGCCTCGGCCACCCCGACCGAGGTCAATATCGGCGACCCAATCACTCTGACAGTAGCGCTCACCGGACCGCCCTACCTCGACCACGTCGATCTTCCGGCGCTCGGCAAGCAGGCCAATCTCGCGAAATTATTCAAGATCCCGGCCGAACGGGAATCCGGCAAAGTCCAGGGCGCAAACAAGACATTCACTCAAACGATCCGCGCCTTGAGCGAGGGGGTCGCGGAGATTCCCCCGATTGAACTCCCCTACTTCGACACCGCTTCGGGCGCCTACAAGATTGCAAAATCGGAGCCAATCAAGATCAAGGTGAACACCACGCGAATCGTGACCGCCAGCGATGCCGAAGGGTTGACGCCCGTGGGCCAGACCAGCGAATTAGAGGCCCTCGCCGGAGGAATCGCCTATAACTATGAGGGGCTCGACGCGCTCGCGGATCAGCGGTTCGGTCCGCAGGTCTGGCTGAATTCGCCCGTTTCCATGGCCACGATCGTCGCCCCGCCACTGGCCTATTTCGCGCTCCTTATTCTGCTTTCCACAATGCGTCGCCGAAACGCGGACCCGCTGGCCGTGGCGTCCCGCAAAGCCCTGCCCGAGCTGAATCGGCGACTCCCCGAAGCCGTTTCTCTGGATCACGTTTTGGAGGCCTTCCGCGGCTATCTCGGAGGAAAGCTTCACCTGGCCTCCGGCGCCTTGACCTTCAAGGACGTTGAAGCCCCCCTCCTCAAGCAAGGCGTCGACAAGGCGACCGTCGCGGCGGTCAAGCAGATCTTCGAAACCTGTGAGGTGAGTCGCTACGCAGGCGGGAACGCCGGCGGAACGCCGGAGTCCCTGACTCAGGATTGCCTGGAGCTCGCGCGCAAAATCGAGGCGATCGTGAAATGAATCGAAAGCCGCACAACACTCCCGCAACCCCTGTAGCGCGGGCATCCTGCCTGCCTTTCCGCGCGAACACGCGCGGCTATTTCTTCGGCTCGCGCCCGCATCGGAGCAGGCGAGATGCCTGCGCTACGCGCAACCGCGCGGCCACGCTCCCCAAAGCCCCCAAATCGACGGCGCCACCGCGCCCGCTGTTTCTTGCTCCGCGATTGATCTCATCGGCGTTAGCGGCGTTGGCCCTATTTCTGTGCTCCTTCACAGCGCACGCCGAACTAAGCAAGACCGAGATCGCGGATCTTTTCAGCCAAGGCAAGGCGCTCTTCCGCCAGGCCAATGAAATCGCCGCGAGCAAGCCTCTGGAGGCCCGCGATCTGTATCGCAAGGCCGCGCTTCGATTCGAACGGATCACTCGCGAAGGCGGCGTTCAAAATGGAAAGCTTCACTACAACATCGGCAACGCGTATTTCCGAATAAACGATTTCGGACGCGCGATTCTGAATTACCGCCGGGCCGAGCAGTTCATCCCCAACGATCCCAACCTTCAGCAGAATCTCGAATCGGCCCGCAAACGCCGCACCGATCGCATCGAGGAGCAACAGAAAACAAAAGTCCTCAAGACCGTCTTCTTCTGGCACTACGATCTGTCGGCCCGGACTCGCTCAACCATTTTCACCATCGCATTCCTGGCGCTCTGGGGCTGCGCCGCCGCGCGGCTGTTTTTTCCCAGGCCTTTCCTGAAGTGGATTATCGGAGTTTCCGCCGTTTTCTCCGTTCTCTTTCTCGCCTCCATCCTGGTCGAGCTTTCCAACCTCAAGCAGCACAGGCCCGGCGTCATCCTGGCCCAGGAGGTCCTCGCCCGCAAAGGCGACAGCGACACCTACCAGCCCAGCTTCAAGGAGCCGCTACATGCCGGCACGGAGTTTATCATGGTCGAAGATCGCGGCGACTGGCTGCACCTGGAGCTGATCGATTCACGCCGCTGCTGGATCCCCGCCAAGGCGGCGAGTTTGGTGAGGTGAAGTGGCTAACCGAACGGCGCCGACTGCAAGTTACGAAGCGATTTCAACTCCCGCAATGGACGCAAGCCACGAAGGTCCCGCGCTCCGGACTTTCGCCTCGCCCCGAATCGGTCTCGAAATTCAGCAAAGACGGAATTGACGAATTCCCGTGAACCCAGAGCGACGCCATCACTGAAATACCGAATCCGAATTCGCAGAACCTCCGCCAGAGCGAGTTCGCCGCCTTCCTCCACGACACGCTGGATCGCGGCGCGATCCAGCGCCGCTTTGCCCGAACGCCTCGAAACGCCCGATTTAACGAACAGATTCCGTGTCTGTCACTTTTCCGTGTCT
>JBLHKZ010000268.1:0-7827 GCA_047618185.1 Limisphaerales bacterium | reverse complement strand
ACTGCGGGACCCACCCGCTTCGCGTATCCGGAATCGACTTCTGCATTTGGTATAATCCATTCAGGTCTCCAGGATCTCGCGCACGATGCGGCATGCCCGCTTGTCCGTGAGCGTCTTCTCCTGGCCGTTGTAACGAAAGTTCAACTCGCTGTGATCGAGGCCGAATTGATTCAACACGGTCGCCTGATAATCGTTCGGTGTGACCTTGTCGACCACCGCCTTGTGGCCAAATTCGTCTGTCTCTCCGTAGACCATTCCCGGTTTGAATCCCCCGCCCGCGAGCCAGCAGCTAAACCCCTGGCCATTGTGGTCCCGTCCGGCCTTGGCAGCCGCTCCGTGATTTTCCGTGACCGGCAGCCTGCCGATCTCGCCGCCCCAATGCACGATCGTCGAATCGAGCAGGCCGCGCGACTTGAGATCCATGACCAGCGCGGCGGCCGGCTTGTCCGTGCGCGCGCAAACCGAAGGCAGGCCCGTCCGGATATTGCTGTGGCTGTCCCAGGGCTGCCCGCCGAGAAAGAGCTGCACGAAGCGCACGCCGCGCTCGACCAGTCTCCGCGCGATCAGGCAGCGCGTCCCGTATTCCTGAGTGGCCTTCTGATCAATGCCGTAAAGTTTCTTCGTCGCGGCGCTTTCGTCGGAAATGTCCAGCGCCTCAGTGGCGGAGGTCTGCATGCGCGCGGCCAGCTCGTAACTCGCGATGCGAGCTTCGAGATCGGCCTCGCCGGGATGCTCCGCAAGATGCCGCTCATTGAGCGAGCGCAGGAAGGACAAGTTTTGCCGTTGCAGCTCGCCGCGCAGATGAGGCGGCGGCGTGAGATTGAGAATGCGCGGCTCCTTCGGCCGCAGGACCGTCCCGCGAAAGAGCGGCGGCATCCAGCCATTGGACCAATTGTGCACGCCGTCGACCGGATGGCCGCCCGGATCGCTCAGCACCATGTAGGCGGGAAGATTGTCGGCCTCAGAGCCCAGCGCGTAGGTCAGCCACGAGCCCAATGTCGGTCGACCGGTCACGGCCGGAATGCCCGCGTGCCAATAGCGAATGGATACTTCATGTCCGTTGAAGCCGGTGTGCATCGAGCGCACCAGGCAGATGTCGTCGACGATGCCCGCGATGTTGGGCAGCAGCTCGGAGATCTCCGTACCGCATTGACCGTGCTTCTTGAACTTCCACGGGCTGCCCATGAGCGCCTTGCTGGCGCGATTCACAAAACTGAATTGCACGTCGCCGCCGTATTGCTCGCCGCTGCGCTTCGTGAGCTCGGGCTTGGGATCGGTCAGGTCCATGTGCGCGGGGCCACCGTGCATGAACATGGAAATCATGGCCCGCGCCTGCGGCGGGAATTGCGACGACTTGGCCCGCGCGTCGAAGGAATGCGCTGGCGTCGGTTTGGCTGCGGGCGTCGCGAGCAGATTGTCCTTCGCCAGCAAAGAAGCCAACGCCATGCCCCCCACGCCCATGGCATTGCGGGAAAGATACTCTCGGCGGGTGATTGGGTTGTGCGTGGTCATGTCATTCAACGTACAGAAACTCATTCGAATTGATCAACGCCTGGCAGAGATTCGCCATCGCAAAGGTCGCCGGCTCACGGCCGGCGGCGGACGTCGGATTGGCGGCGAGATAACGAATCTGGCCGGCCAGGAAGTCCAACGCCGATTTCAGCTCCACTTCACTGGGCGGGCGACTGTAGGCGAGCTCCCATGCGCGCGCGACGCGTTCGGGCATGCGGCCGATCGCGGCTGGCGTCGAGGGAACCGGACCGTGAAAACCCTCGTCCGATTTCCACACGTCGAGTTCCTCGCCCTCGCTGGATTTCATCGAAACCGTCACGTTCCATGAGAACGAATCCGAGGTGAAATGCGCCCGGCAGTCGGTGATGAAATCGATTGCCTCGCCCGGCTTCACCGCGAAGGACTTCACCGCCGTTGTTACGCCGCCGGTCGTCGCAATCCACTCGCCCTGAAAACCGGCGCCACTGGAAACGATTCGCCCGCGCACGCCGTCGCCGTTGGGCGAAGGATGATGCAGCGTTCCAGAAATTACGACTTGTCCCGCGAGGGGGGCAATCCACCGGCGAATCGTCGCGCGATCCGCGGCGCGGTCCGGATGACCGCCGGTCTTATGAAGCGAGCTGAAACCCAACTTCGGATCGGGGAACTTCGGCCCACCCAACCAGGAGGAGCCCGACCAGTGCGGGAAATGGGTGAAAGAGCCGGTCCGTTTGGTCGCCTCGTCAAACCCGCCGTAGCCATACTGCCAGCGCGGCTTGAGCGCCTCGGCCAGCCTGGCCGCGTCAAACTCAGTCTTCGGCGTCGGATAAACCGGCTCTTCGCGCAGCGCGCGCGCCGCCATTTTCTCCGCCTGCTTCAAGACGAATTCGCTATTCATCATCATCAGCGACTGCGGCGCAACCGTCGACGAAGGCCGCAACGCGCAATTGACCTCCATCACGGGCGCGTCAAAGACGGTCAGCATGGACAGTGGCTGGCTGCGACGGGTCTGCACATAGACGCTTCGGCGATCCGGCTCTTTGGCTTCGATAATCTGACCTGCGTCGTCGGCCTTCACCGCGACGGGCGGACCGAACAGCGTCGGCTTCAACGCGCCGCTGGCGGCCAGTATTCGGTCGCGCACAATCTCCGCCTCAAGCCGCACGATCGGCTTGCGCCAGTAGAGCAGATTCGCGGGATCCTCGGCGGCGCGCGAGGCTTCGTGGCCGGACGACTGGCGATAGATCGTCGACGTCATGATGAGCTTGTGCAACCGCTTCATGCTCCAGCCCGATGCCATGAAATCATCGGCCAGCCAATCGAGGAGCTCCGGATGAGTCGGCTTTTCTCCCAGCGCGCCAAAGTCGTCCGGCGTGGCGACGAGGCCGCGCCCGAAATGCTGCTGCCAGACTCGATTGACGATCACGCGCGCCGTCAGGGGATGTTCGCCGCCAGTCAACCAGCGCGCGTAGGCCAGCCTGCGTCCCGACGTCGGCATCGCCTTGTCGTCGGCCTCGAACTGGCGCGGCTTTCCGGGCGGCGCGGCGATCGTCAGCCCCGCGGGTCCGACCGCGTCCTTCGGCTGGCGCGGATCGCCGCGGTGAAAGATCTTCGTCAGCGGCGCCTTGCCGGGTGTTTCACTGAGGACGCGCAAAAATTCCTCCTTCGGCTTCTTCGTCCGGATTTTCACCATGCGCGCATCGTAGGTCTTCAGGTCGTCCGCCGCTTTTTGGTTGTACTGATAGAGCACACCGCCGCTGATATTGACGGCGGGATTTTTCTTCAATAGCGCCTTCTGCTCGGCGCTGCGTTTGGCGGCGGGCGTCTTGTGCGCGGCGTGCAATTGTTCGCGCAAGGGCGGTTGGTATTTCTCCAGTTCCTTCGCCAACGCGGCGGCAATGTACTCGGCCTGCTTCTTACCTTTCTCTACGGCGACAACCCGCGCTTCTTTCTCAACCTCGGCGGCGGCCTTGCGATCGGCGTCCGTGTAGAGCGAGACCCGGCGCTGCGCGGGCGTCCTCCAACCCGCGCCCGTCAAGGCCGGCTCGAAGACCGCGCGCAATTCGTAATAGTCGCGCTGCGAAATAGGATCGTAACGATGATCGTGGCATTGCGCGCAGCCCACCGAAAGCCCCAGCAGCGAAGTGGAAACAATCTTCAAGGTGTCCGCGACAACTTGATTGCGGCCCAATTCATCGTTGGCTCCGCTTCCGGTGCCGTCGGCCGCCATCCGCAAATAGCCCGTCGCGCTGAGCAATTCGATCTGCTCCGGAGTAAGATTGCGATGCGGCTGGGGCACGAGCTCGTCGCCGGCAAACTGCTCGACGATAAAACGGTCGAATGGCTTGTCCTCGTTAAGGGCCTTGATCACGTAGTCGCGATAACGCCAGGCATGGGGACGGGCGTCGTCCCGCTCGGTGTGCCCTTCGGAATCAGCGTAGCCGGCGACATCCAGCCAGTGCCGGCCCCAACGTTCACCGTAATGAGGCGACTTAAGCAGCTCGTCGATCAGTCGCTCGTAGGCCTCGCTGGATCGATCCGCCAGAAACGCGCGCGCCACATCGGGCGAGGGCGGCAGGCCGATCAGATCGAAGTAGGCGCGTCGCAGCAGGGTCATCCGACCGGCCTCGGGCGAGAACGAAATCCCGCGCTCCCGCAGCCGCCGCAGCGCAAAGGCGTCAACCGGCGTTCGGGCGCGGGCGCCATCGCTTTCCGAAAGGGTCGGAATTGCCGGCCTTCGAATCGGTTGAAAAGACCAGAACGCGCGTTCCTCCTCACTCACGCCCAGACCGGGACCAATATTCTCCGGCTCCGGCCGCGCGGTCGGAGCGCCCTGTTGAATCCAGCGTTCGAGAATGTCCGCCTGCCCGGCCGGGACCGGCTTTCCGCTCGGCGGCATTTCCCCATCGCGGACGCGTTGAAGCAAGAGGCTGCCCTCCGGATCGCCAGGCGCAATTGCCGGTCCGTGCTTGCCGCCTCGGACCATGAATCGCCGCAGGCGCAGATCGAGCCCGCCCTTCACTTCCGTCTCGGCGCCATGACAATCCAGGCAATGCTCGCGCAGGATGGGGCGCACGTCTTTTTCGAACGCCACTCGCGCCGACGCCGCCTGACCAACGGCGGAGACGGAGGTCATCGCCGTCGCAATCACGCACGACAACACTCGGTTGAATCGTTTACCCATTGGTTTCAATTATCGGGAATTCCCGGGAATGCCAAGTCTCGGTTGCGGGGCGTCGGCCGCCGGAGCGCGCTTGGAGGCCTTACAATGTCCAGGGCAAGTTCGGGCGAACCCACCCTCGCGAGGCAGCGCTTGTATTCCGCAGCTCGATTCGAAATAGTTCCCACACCAACGAAAATGAGGCGGGGGTGAGTTTCCCTCCATTTACCCCATACCCCAACAAAAGGAAGAACCATGTCTGAAGAAGAAATGACAGCGGAGGACAAGAAGGCCGTGGAGGCGCTGGCCAAAAACGTCGGCGAGGCGCTGGCCAATGGGGTCAGCCAGGACGAGATCGTCAACGATCTGGTCGGCAACGGAATGGATCAGGCCGACGCAGAAGGCTTCGTCGCGACCGTGGGCGAGCATGTCCCGGCCGGCGGTGGCAACGAGGGCCGGGGAATTCCCGGGTGGATGATCTGGGTCGGCGGGCTCGTCCTGTTCAACGTGCTGAGCTACATCTTCAATTGGGGCTGGATCGTTTGGTGAACCCGACCGCGGAACGGGCGTTAAATTGGGCGTTCGGCCTATCCGTCCTTGGTTGGACAATTGCGGGCTTCGCGGCCGATGTTCGCGAGAGCCAGATTTCCTCGGCCCGCCTGGTCATCTGCGCGCTGAATCTGAGTGTCGCCTGGTTATTTCTGACGCGATCGCCCACACGCAAGGGGGGCTCCGCCGCGCAAATCGCGGTGAGCTTGCCAGCGCTGCTGGTCGCCGGGTGGGCGGCCCGGGCGACGGTCCCGCTTTTCCAATGGCCCACATCGGCTCAGATCGTGTTTGCGGCGGGCGGCGCGCTCGCGATCGTTTCTCTGATCAGCCTCGGCCGTAGTTTCGCCATTCTTCCCGCGCTCCGCCGCGTGGTCGTGCGAGGGCCCTACGCCTGGGTCCGGCATCCGGCCTTTCTCGGAGAGCTCACGATGATCCTGGCCTGCTGCATCGCTGACGCGGGCGCCCTTCGTTTCCTGCCGATTGTCGTCGCCGTCCCCCTCGTGGCAGTGCGGATTCTGGCCGAAGAAAAGGTTCTGACGACCAGCGACGCCTACCCGGACTACGCCCGGAAGGTGCGGTGGCGCCTGATCCCCGGCGTCTGGTAGGCCCGGACGTCAGAGACTTTTCGCCTCTCGCGACCTTTAACGCTTTCCAGATTACCCCCGCCCCGGTTAAACCTTTGGCTCCAACATGAGTTCCGCTGACGAAACTTCCCCGCCCGCCCCCAAACCCCGAACCCGGAAACGGGGAAAGACACTCGAGATAAAAGACGCGCGGCTTATTTTTAACGCCGTCTGGAAGCAGCTCGAGGAGGACTTTGGCCACGATCAATTGCGTTTCCCCAAGGAGATCATTCTGCTGGGCGGCGCGCCCGGTTCGGGCAAGGGGACCAATACCGAGTTCATTATGAAGACTCGGGGATTCACCTGCCCGCCCATCGTCGTGAGCGATCTGCTGCAAAGCCCGGAAGCGAGACGCCTGATCGATTCGGGAAACATGGTGGGCGACCGGGAAGTCATCGGCATTCTTCTCCGGCGCATGCTGGATGAGGAGTTCCTCGACGGCGCGATCCTCGACGGCTTTCCCAGAACCAAGGTGCAGGTCGAGTGCATGAAGCTGCTGGTCGACAAAATCAACGAGCTCCATCGCGAGTTTCACGACACGCCCCTGGCCGTGCACTTCCGTAAGCCGACCATTCACGCGATGGTTCTCTTCGTTGAGGAGAGCACGAGCGTCGAGCGCCAGCTCTATCGAGGAAGGGAGATCAAAGCGCACAACGCCAAGGTCCAAGAGCGAAGCGTGGGCGAGAAAAAAGAGCTGCGAACAACGGATCTCGACGAAGCCGCGGCCCAACATCGATATCGCGTCTTCAAGGAGAAAACCTGGGACGCCCTCCAGTCGCTGCGCGAGGTGTTCTTCTATCACTTCATCAACGCCGAGGGAACGTTCGAGGAGGTCCAGCGCAACATCCTCAGCGAGCTTCAATATCAAAGCTCGCTGGAGCTCGACGAAAAGACCTTCGACCTGATGCGCTCCATTCCGCTGGCGAGCGAAATCGTGGTGCACGCGCGGCAGGATCTGGTCAAGCGACTCGACCGCTACGCCCTCGAGTACGAGGAGCTCTTCGAACAGGTCGTGCAAATCGTGAAGGAGCGCTTCATGCCCATCGTCGTGCGCCATGCCATCTCCGGAAGAGCCAGCGTCAATTCCGTGGACGACGTTTTCGACAACCCCCTGGCGATGGCCATGCTGATCGACATTTTTTCCGAGCGCGGTTATCACGCCGTCGTCGACAAGCGCCTTGAGCAGATTCCCGAGAAAATTGACCTGGAGACCGGCAAGATCAGCTGCTTCAGCATGCCGGTATATCGCATCCATATCCGCTTTCAAGGCTCTGAAATCCGCCGCGGCTAGGGCGCGAGTTGAAAACCTTTTTTACAGGAAAAAACGGAGAGTCGGCCCGCCGCCCTGTGGACCTTGCTTCAGCCAAAGCCACCCGCTCGTTATTTCCAAATCCCAACTCCGTTTTCTCTGTTTGCTCCTGTTCGATAATATGAATCAACCACCTGTGATCGTTGGCCTTGGCGAGATTCTCTGGGATGTGTTTCCGGATGAAAGTCGCTTTGGCGGAGCTCCCGCAAATTTCGCCGCGCACTGCGCCGCGCTGGGAGCGGAGGTCGCCATGGTCAGCGCCGTAGGGGAGGACGATCTCGGCAGACGGGCGCTCGAAGAGCTTGCCGCGCGAAACGTGAACTCGGACTGCGTCGCCCGGTCAGCTCGACCCACCGGCACGGTCCAGGTCACGCTCGATGTCGCTGGCAAGGCGGATTACGTCTTCGCCGCGGACACCGCCTGGGACCGCCTCGAATGGACTGACGAACTCCGAGCTCTCGCCGCTCGCGCGGACGTCGTGTGTTTCGGCTCACTCGGCCAGCGCAGCCCGCGTTCCTGCCAGACCATTCGACGATTCGTCGGCTCCGCGCCTAACGATTCACTCCGAATTTTCGATGTCAATCTCCGCCAGCATTTCTACAACGACGACACCCTCGACGATTCGCTCTTCCTCGCCAACCTTCTCAAGCTCAACGACGAGGAAATCGATATTGTCGATCCCGAGGGCCGCGACG
>JBLHKZ010000267.1:0-7856 GCA_047618185.1 Limisphaerales bacterium | reverse complement strand
GTTCGCATATCGCCGTTTTCAAGTTCGTTGCGATAGGCGCCCTCATCGTAGAGCGCGTAGCTCATCCCCACATTTGATCGCACGTCCTTCAACACCTTGTCGGTCATCGTCAGGACGTACCCGGACACAAAGACCGAATGCAACTTACTGGGTTGGCCGGTCTTCCTCGCCTCCTTTCCGAAATAGTTCGCGCCTCGTATGGCGGCATTGCCGCCGGCGGAATGCCCCGTCGTTCCGATCCGAGTCTTATCGATGTAGTTCAGGTTCGATGTGTCGTGCGCGTAGTCCACGACGGCAAACATTCCGTAACCTTCCGTGGTCGCCGCCCGGCGACTGGTGGAAGAGCTTGAGCCCCCCTGGGCGTAGGGATCGATCGCGATGACGACTATTCCGCGGCGCGCGAGTTCCAGGGAAATATTCGAAAGCGTCTCCTTTGAACGCTGAAATCCAGGCACAACGACGACCAGAGGCGCTGGCCGATCGCTCGTCGCACTTCGCGGCTTGAACAGGTCCGCGGCTAGCCACTGCCCGTTCTGTGTGGGAATCTTGATTCCGTAAACAGCGACCCGTCCCCCGGATGTTTGGACTCGTGACGCCAGAAAACTGGCGAGAATCACCGTCGCCAGAAGGATTCCCAGCAGACGACCGTTCGACGGCGATATTCTTGAGTTGGCGGTCATTCAGAGTTCCGCAACTCAAGGCCACTTCACGTGCGAATCATGAAGGAGCGCTCTTGCTCGCGAATCCCCGAAGCCTTTCCATTCTCGAAATGCGATGCAAGTCGATTTCGACTTCGCCGCGGCGATACAAACTGGGCGCCTCACAAAACCAAGGGCGCAATTTCCCGTCCTCCCGGAAATCAGCGCGAGGCCTATTTCGCCGCCGCCTCCTTCAACCACCACGGCGTGGACATCATCTGTTGTCTTGTGCGGTCCTGTATGACAACGGGATATGGAGCATGCATTCGCGTTGCCGAGTCCCGGAGGGACTTTGATCTAGGACGCGGTGGAACGCATCCCTACCGGGCTGCAATCTACGCGGCTTCCAATTGACCGAGGTCGGCCCTATCACTTCCACATTCAATACCGAACCAACTCGACAACAGGACGCCAGATCAGGAAAAATGACCGCCTCTATGAAAACACCCAGTAATCGAAGCATTTTCCGCCGCACCGTCCGCCTTCTGCTGGCGACTCTGCTCCAGACCGGAATTGCGACCGCCTCGCTGTCCGCCGCAGGACGCCCCAATGTCATCGTCGTGATGGCTGACGATCTCGGCATCGGCGACGTCTCCCCCGCAAATCCTGATTGCAAAATCAAGACGCCCCATCTTCAGACGATGGCGGACGAAGGGATCACCTTTCTTGACGCGCACACGCCCAGTTCCGTTTGCACTCCCACGCGCTACGGATTGCTGACCGGACGTTACAACTGGAGATCCCGACTCGCTCGCGGCGTGCTCAGCGGTCGCAGTGAACATCTGATCCCCGCGGACCGCCCCACTCTCGGCCATCTGATGCGCAAGGCGGACTACCACACCGCGATGATCGGCAAGTGGCATCTCGGTTGGGACTGGCACAAGAATGGCAAGGAGATCGACTTCACGAAACCGGTGAAGAACGGTCCAGACATCAATGGCTTCGACCAATACTACGGTCACTGCGGCTCACTCGACATGCCGCCCTATGTCTGGGTCGACACCGGCCGCGTCACCGCCGTCCCCGATCGGGAGGAAGGTGTGACGAAACAACAAGATCGCTACGGCTGGTATCGCAAGGGGCCGATCGGAGCCGATTTCAAGATCGACGAGGTTCTGCCTCACCTTTTCGACAAGTCGATTTCGCACGTCAAGACTCGGGCCGGAGCCGCGACCCAAAAGGGGAAGCCATTTTTTCTCTACCTTGCCCTGCCCGCTCCCCACACACCGATTGTTCCCGTTCCGCCATTCAAGGGAGCCAGCGGCCTCAACCCCTACGCCGACTTCGTGACCCAGATCGATCATCACATGGGTCAATTGCTGGCGTCGCTAAAGGCCAACGGTATCGATGACAACACTCTGGTAATTTTCACGAGCGACAACGGATGCTCGCCCGAAGGCAACTTTGATCTACTGAAGGGAAAAGGCCATGACCCGAGCGCCGGCTATCGCGGACACAAAGCCGACATCTACGAAGGCGGCCACCGCGTGCCGTTCATTGTTCGTTGGCCAGGCCAGATCAAACCCGGCCGGAAGACTGACGCGCTGGCCTGCCTGACCGATGTCTACGCCACGTTGGAGGCGATCACCGGTCAGCCCCGTCAGCCTCTGGGCGGAGAAGACGGCTTCAGTCTGCTTCCGGTGTTAATCGGCGGGAACACATCCGGCCGTGAAACCTTGATCAGTCATTCCATCGGCGGTTCCTTTGCCATCCGAAAAGGCGCGTGGAAACTTTGCCTCTCCGCGGGCAGCGGCGGCTGGAGCGCGCCCCGGGAACGCGACGCCAAGAAGCTGGGTCTGCCGCCGATGCAATTGTTCAACCTGAACAGCGACCGTGCAGAGAAAAAAAATCTGGCGACGGAGCAACCGGCAAAAGTGCAGGAATTGCTAAATCTACTGAACCGGGAAATCGCCAACGGCCGATGCTCGCCCGGAAAAAACGTTCCGAACGACAGGGACGTCAAGTTCCTGCCGGCAGGCGTGAAACTCTCCGACGCGCGGTAAACGCCGCTTCCGACATGGGACGTTCCGTGAAGATCTCAGCGGTCGCCGGATTGGCGCATGGCGCCGCCGCCGCCCTGTCGCGGACCGCCCGTGGGGCCGGCTTTACCGCCGCCGCCTTCCCCGTGTTTCACAGCCGCTCCGGTCTTTTCGATATCGCCGGCTTCGAGCAGTTTCACCAAGGCCGGCCGGTCGAGCGTCTTTTCCGTCAATTGGGCGGTCTTGCCCGGGCCGAGAAAAAGTTTCTTCCCGCCGGGCAAAGGAATGCTCAGGGGCTTATTGGTCTTATTGATAATGTCCATAATCGTAAATTCGAGGCCGCAAGGTATCACGGGCACATCCCGCGTCGAGCCTTCAACCCGCAAACTCGGCAAATGAATAGCAAAGAGCAATTTCAGCGTCACTGAAGTACTTTAACCATTTTACAACGCCGGGCGCCTCGTGGCGGGTCAACAAAAGTTTGGGAATTTGATTTTCAAACGGGCCTTCAATTGGTATCCGGGCTGGTCTCAAATTCTCGCAAAGCAATCAAAGATGAATACAGCAACCCCTCGACAATCCTTCGGCGGCGCCGCGCGACACGTCGCGTCCACCAAGATCCTTTCAATCTTCACGCTGCTCGCGTGCCTTGCCACAGCCGCATTGGCAACCCCGGTCATCTACAAGGCAAGCGCTCCAGCGAAGGGGAAGAAGCTGGTCCTGCTGGCCAGCGACCATGAGTACCGCTCCGAGGAGACCATCCCTGCCTTGGCGCGCATTCTCGCCAAACACCATGGATTCGACTGCACCGTGCTGTTCGGTCTGGACGCCAATGGCGAGATCGAGGCCGGCATCTCAAATGTCCCCGGTCTCGAAGCCCTGAAGGACGCCGACGGCCTGGTGATCTTCGCCCGCTTCCTCGCCCTGCCGCCAGAGCAGATGAAGCATCTCGACGAGTATTTCAACCGCGCCGGCCCCGTCGTTGGCCTGCGCACTTCGACGCACGCCTTCAATTACAAGGACGACAAGGATCCCTACTACAAGTATCACTTCCGCTACGACGGCAAGGATTACAACGCCGGCTTCGGCCACCAGGTTCTCGGCCAAAGCTGGGTCGGCCATTACGGCAGGAACCACCAGCAAAGCACGCGCATCACCATCGTCCCCGCGGCGGCGAAGAACCCCATTCTCCGCGGCGTGAAAGACATCCACGTGCAGGCGGGCGGCTACAACGCGGAACCGCAAAAGGATTGGAACGTCCTGACCATGGCCCAACCCCTGATGAGCATGGATTTCAATGGCAAGCCCGACGCTGCCAAGCCGCCCATGGCAAGTGAATGGACTCGCACCTACAATGGCAAAAACGGCAAGACCGGCCGCGCCTTCACCTCCCTTTACGGCGCTTCCGAAGACATCTTGAACGACGGTTATCGCCGCATGATCGTCAACGGCGTCTACTGGTCCGTCGGCTTGGAGAATTCGATCAAAGCCGATTCGAAAATAGATTTCCTCGGCCCCTACAAACCGAACACATTTCGAGGCAAGGGCGAAGCCAAGGGCATCAAGCCCATCGCCTACAACGGCTTCACCAGCCCCATTCCGGCAAACCACAACACCGCCGCGCCGGCCAAACCCAAGACCAAGCCCAAGCGAGTTGCGAAGAACAAGCCCACAGCTAAAAAGGAAGCCAAGCCGGTCGCTCCCGCCAAGCCCGCCGCGAAAGGCGCCCAGACCGCGCGTTTCGTCCGCATCGAACTTCCAGGCAAGAAGCGCATTCTAACGCTGGCTGAAGTTGAGATCGTCAGCGGCGGAAAGAACGTCGCCCGAGGAGGCAAGGCCACGCAATCCAGCGTCAACTCCGGCGGCGTGGCGGCGCGCGCCATCGACGGCAACAAGAGTTCCGACTGGGGCAAAGGAGGCCAGACCCACACCGACAATGGCGGAACTACGAAGCCCTGGTGGGAAATCGATCTCGGCAAAGACGTTGCCATCGAGAAGGTTCAGGTCTGGAACCGGCAGGGATTTGAAAGCCGACTGGATAAGTTTTCAGTCACTTTACTCGATGCCAAACGGAAGACGGTCTTTCAAAAGAAGGACATCGTGGCCGGAGAATCGGTCGCCATCGACATCACCGACAAAAAGGCCAAGCCGGTCTATCTCACCTTCGCCGGCAAGCCGGGCAAAGCGATCAGCCGCGGACGCGTCCAACCGACCGATGTGGAGCCTGACATCGCGGAAGTCCCCGCAAACTACAAAGATCCCCTGCCCTTCAAATTCACAAAGGGCGACGTCATCGCCATCGTCGGCAATGGCCTGGCCGATCGTATGCAGCATGACGGCTGGATGGAGGCGCTCCTGCAAAACGAGCTTTCGAAGCATCAGCTGACCTTTCGCAACATGAGCCTCGCCGGCGACCGCCCCAATCTTTACCCCCGCAGCAAAGGCTACACTCCCATGACCGCCTACCTCCAGCACGTCAAGGCGGACGTGGTCTTCGCGATGTTTGGCTACAACGAGTCCTTCGCCGGAGCGGACAAGACCGACGACTACCGCAAGCTGCTGCTCGACTTCGTGAAGAAAACCCGCGGCTCCAAAGCAAATGGAAAATCATTCCCCCGCATTGTCCTCTTCAGCCCGATCGCCCATGAGAATCTGAATGACCCCAATCTCCCGGACGGCACGGAGAACAACAAGCGCCTCGCCGCCTACGCCAAAGCCACTGAAGCCGCCGCCAAGGAAGCCGGCGTCGCCTACGTGGACTTGTTCACCCCATCCGCGAAGCTGTTTACCGCCAATGGCGTGCCGCTGACCATCAACGGCATTCATCTGAACGAACAAGGCAACCGCCGCGTCGGCGAAATGGCCGCTTCTTCGTTGTTGGGCCATGAAATCAACGCATCCGCTTCGCTTGAAGATTTGCGCAAGGCCGTCCTCGATAAGAACACCCACTGGCACAACCGCTACCGCGCCACCGACGGCAACGATGTCTGGGGCGGACGCTCGACGCTCAAGTTCGTCGACGACCAGACCAACGCCGAAGTGCTCCAGCACGAGCTGAAGATGTTCGACGTCATGACCGCCAACCGCGATCGGCGCATCTGGGCGCGCGCCAATGGAACCGACATTAGAATCACCGACGACAACGTTCCGGCGCCGGTTAAAGTTATCTCCAACATCGGCGGCGGCAGCCGAAGCTCGAATGCCATGAAGGAGGGCAACGCCAATTACTTCAACGGCCAGGAAGGCATCAAGCAGATTGCCCTTCGAGACGGCTACGAAATCAAATTATTCGCCGACGAAAGACGTTTCCCCGGCCTGGTGAATCCGGTCCAAATGCAAGTGGACACCAAGGGCCGCCTTTGGGCCGCCGCCTGGCCGACCTATCCCAAGTGGGAACCGCTCAAGGAAATGAACGACGCCCTGCTGATCTTTCCCGACGAGAATCGCGACGGCGTCGCCGACAAGGTCATCGAATTCGCCCGTGTCCACAATCCGCTCGGATTTGAGTTCTGGAACGGCGGCGTGCTCGTCACCTCCATGCCGGATATTCTTTTCCTCAAGGACACCGATGGCGACGACATCGCCGATGTCCGAGAAGTCATCTTCCACGGCATTGGCTCCTCCGACACTCACCATGCCGCCAACAATCTGATCATGGGACCCGACGGCGGAATCTACTGGCAGAGCGGAATCTTCCTGCAACACAATCACGAGAACCCGTGGGGCCCGGCTTTGGCGGCAACGCAATCGGGCATGTATCGCTTCGATCCGCGACGTCACACGATCGCGCTTCACGGCGCGAACTCACCCAACCCGCACGGCATCTCCTTTGACGGCTGGGGCTACCACTACGCCACGGACGGCACCGGCGGTCGCGCCTACCAGGTCCGCCCCGAAGGCAAGGGCTGGAAAATGCACCCGCTCCTGGTGAAAGAAGTTCGGCCGGTCTGCGCGAATGAGATCATTTCCAGCGCCAACTTCCCGGACGACGTTCAGGGCGATTTCATTCTCTGCAACGCCATCGGTTTCCTTGGCATCAAACAATACAAGCTCCATCGCGACGGCGGCTACAAGCTCACGCGCACCGAGGGTCGCGGCAAGAACGCCAAGCAAGTCAGCCTGGAAACCAAGCTCGGCGAAGTCTGGGGCACGCCCAACGGCGGCGAGCTCAAGGTCTCCAAGAAACAGCAGGACGGCACAATTGTCACCGAGGAGTCCACCGGCCTGATGATGAGCGGCGACAAGAACTTCCGACCGACCGACGCGGTCTTCGGCTCCGACGGCGCACTCTACATCTCCGACTGGCAGAACGTCATCATCGGACACATGCAGCACAATGTTCGCGACCCGAATCGCGATCACAAGCACGGCCGCATCTACCGCATGGTCGCCAAGGGTCGCCCGCTCCAGAAAGCGGTCAAGATCGACGGCCAACCCCTCATGGCATTGCTCGACAACCTGAAGCACCCGGTCGATGGCGTGCGTCACCGCACCCGCGTCGAACTCAGCGAACGCGATTCCAAGGAAGTCATCGCGGCGACCCAGACCTGGATGAAGCAATTCGATCCGAAGAAGGAATCCGACGCCCACCATTTGTTGGAAGCGCTCTGGGTGCACCAGCAGCACAATGTCCGCGACAACAAGCTGCTCAACGTCGTGTTGACCTCCCCCGTGGCCCACGCGCGCAAAGCGGCTCAGACCGTACAGCACCACTGGTATAACGCCGACCCCGCTGCGGGCGCCGTCCAGGTCCAGGAGAAAGTGGTCGAGGTCACCCAGAAGTCAGGCATCCTGAAGGACACCGCCGACTTAACGGTCATCCGCATCGCGACCATCGTGGAGAAAATGAGCTACGACACCAAGGAGCTGACCGTCAAGGCCGGCAAGAAAATCCAGCTTACCTTCGCCAATCCGGATTTCATGCCGCACAATATCGTGCTCGTGAATCCCGGCAAGGCCGACGCCATCGCCATGCAAGCCCTTACGCTCGGAGCCCGAGGCTTTGAGATCGGATTCGTGCCCGAGAGCAAAGACATCCTCTGGTCCAGCAAGCTCATCGACCACGGCAAGGAACAGGTCATCGAATTCACCGCCCCGACCAAGCCGGGCGATTATCCCTATGTCTGCACCTTCCCCGGACACCACCTCCTCATGCGCGGCATGCTGCATGTGAGGTAGC
>JBLHKZ010000266.1:0-7864 GCA_047618185.1 Limisphaerales bacterium | reverse complement strand
AGGCTGTCGCCTTCATTCCCCTCGTAGGTTGTCTCTGTTTCAATCGGACCGGGGCCGCCGCACGCAACCAAAGCGCAGGCAACGACCGTCCCCGTCATCAGTTTCACAATTTTTTGGATCTTCATGTAAGTATTCCTTTCCTTAACCATGTTTTAAATTTAAGTCATGAACGCCAAGAGCATAATAGCCCTTTCGGCCTACGAAAAAAGACACTCCACACACAAAAATCAGCTCACCAACTACGGAAGTTCGGTATTTTTCAGATAAATCAGGCGCATTAGCGAAGCTGATTTTCAAAATAAAGCGCCGCAGATCCGCGAATATCCCATTGTTGGGAGAGCTTCGCCGGAACTTCCCCCGGGCCATCCAAATAAGAGCCGAGAACCAGGTCGATATCGCCGTCTCCATCGGCGTCTGCCGCGTCCATGGCGATCCAACGACCCGACAGAGCCTCAGAGCGGGTCGACGCGTCAAACACTAGGTCACCCAGGTTTTCCAGGTAAACAAAGCTTTCCTCCGGGCGCGTCGGATAATGCGGGTAATAGGCGCAGGCCGCGATATCCAGATCTCCATCTTCGTCGAAGTCCCGGGCAAAAGCCTTGTAGGCGCCGTACATGGGAAAGAAAAACGCCTCGCGAAATTTGAGCTGGGCTGCCGAGTCCAGTCCTTCATTCAACAGAATCCGCACGCCGTGGTAGGCGCGAAGTGGCGTGGGATAAATCATATAGTCGGCGCTGTCGCCGTTCGCGGTCAGCAAGTCAGGACGGCCGTCGCCGTTGAAATCGGCGACCTCCAGATGGACGTTCCCCCACGCCGGGTGATAATCGGCGCCGCTCACTGGCGTAAACCCGCCCTTGCCGTCATTCAGCAGAATGGTGACCGACTCCCGCGCCTGCGCTGTGATCACCGCAATATCTGGCCGCCCGTCGCCATCAAAATCGGCGACCGCGCTGCGAGCGGCGCCCGGTTGTTCGAGCAACATGTCCCGTCCGAAGTTGCCCTTCCCAAGATTGCGTTGCCAAAACACTCCACCCGCAACGTTGCCATATTCGTTGACAACACGATCGAGGAGCCCGTCTCCATCCAGGTCGTGTAGCAGCGATTGAACCGGACGCCGCAATCCCGTCAGCGCCGGCGTGACTCGTCCGCCTTTGTCCGGCAACAACACCAATGAGCCGCTCGCTGCGTCAGAGGGCGGCAGACTGCCAATCAGGGAAATCCACCACCCGTCCACCCCACGAAACGCGTCAACCGGCGTGCTTCCGACCTTTTCCCGGCGCAGTAAATTGCCCTCCAGCGAAATAATATCGACCGTATTGCTCCGCCCATTGCCGACCAGCAGGCGCCGCTCGCCCGGAATAATGCGAATCATCGTATTGAGCGCGCGCCCCTTCGCGGGAATGATCCTCGGCTCAAATTGCTTCAAATCGACTTTTGTGTGCGGCCGGTTCGTGATTTCCACTGGTTCCACCGGCGCGGCTTCCATGTAGAAATTGCAAATCGCCTTCCAATCTTCCACCGGCAGCAAGGGCGCCGTCGGCAGTAGTCCCGCTTTCACGAGATCCTCGATTCCCGGCTCGCCGGTCAGGTCGTTCTCCGACAGGCCCAGCCAATAGGACATTCGCGGCAGGGTTTCCATGGTCCAGGTAAACCGGTCCAGTATCTCCGGCTCCGGGTAGATGTGACAGGAAGCGCAATAGACCAACGACAATTTCCGACCTCGTTCGATCTCGGCGGATGAATTCCTGAACGATTCAGGCGGGTCGTCAGACGTCGATGGAGTCTGAGGGTCCGCCGACGCGGGCGAACTGACGACCTGAGCATTCGGCGGATCCGAATTGACGCCCGCCGGATTCAGCCAGAGAAACACAACCAGGCCACCGATCAAAACGCCCGCCAATCCGACCGCCGCTGCCACGCGGGCAAGCGACGCGCCTTGCTCGGTCGAATGGATTTCTCGGTTTGTATTCATTAGCGATTCGAGGTCGAAGACCGGCGATCATTCGTTATTTCAAGAAGCCGTCAACCGGGAAAAAGCTACCACCCTAGAACCAACGACAGCAGCGCGCCCGAACCCGCCAACGCCCAGCCAACGCGGATCACTCTCCGCTCTCCAGTTCCGCCCGACGCGGAATCGAATCCGCTGCGCCTTGGCGAGTGACGCAAAAAGCGGCCGCTTCGCAGGCGGTGTGCAGGGCGGACTTGGCGTCAGTGCCTCGCATCAGCTCCGCGAGAAAATATCCGATAAAGGCGTCTCCGGCGGCCGTGGAATCGACCGCATTAACGGCAATCGCTGGAATGGAGAATTTCTCGGCCCGATTAGCCAGGATCGCGCCCCGAGCGCCCCGCGTAAGAACGACTGACGCGTTGGGAAATTCCTTTACGATTGAAGCGAGCATGTCATTGGGATCGCTCTTGCCGGTCAGGCCCTCGCCTTCGATCTCGTTCATTACGATCCAATCGACCAGTTCGAGCGGATAGTCGCGAGTCTCGGCGGTGAGTGGAGCGGGGTTGAACACGACTTTCATTTCTTTTCCCGAGCCGAGACGAATAATTTCCGCAACCGAGCTGATTTCGTTCTGAACGAGCAAGTAGTCTCCCGCGTTGAAATTCTTCAAGGCCCGATCCGCCGACGCGGGCGAGAAGCGATGATTCGCGCCGCCCACCGTGACTATGGCGTTCTCGCCATCGGGAGTGACCTGGATGATCGCGTGCCCGGTGGCTCCGTCGATGACCTTGACGAACTCCGTATTGACTCCCTCCTCGCGCAAAAACTCGAGCAGCCATTCTCCGCCCTCGCCGATCCGGCCCACCATCGAAACCTCCGCGCCGGCCCGGGCCAGAGCGATCGTCTGATTCAGCCCCTTGCCGCCGGCGTGCCGTCGATAAGATCGACTGCTCAGCGTCTCGCCCGGAGACGCGAAGCGATCCACCTGATAAACGTGGTCGATATTGAGCGACCCAAAATTGACGATTCTCATGGAACTTGTTTCACGCGGCGGCAAACCGCTGCCACGCAGAAACTCTAAAAAGCCGAAATACCGTCAAAATTCAAGCTATTCCACTCCCTCTGTCCAGATGCGGGCGCCGTGTATTTCAAGAGCAGGACACCCAGGACGGCGTCCATCTCCATGATTGAGAGGGCCATGCTTCTGGAAATACGAGCTGGTTTCAAGAACTACCAGACTAGCTTCAGCGACTCCCGCAACGCCTCGACCGTCGCCGAACAGGCCGCGTCATTCTCCATGTCGCGCAGCTTCTCATTGAATGGCTCCGCGCGAACGGGACCGTCGAAGCCAGTCTGGTGAATCGCGTTGAGAAAGGTTCGCAGGTCGATGACTCCGGTGGCCGCGGGCAATTCGCGCTGATTGTCGTAATGCTCCTCCTTGCGCAGCCCGGGAGGGGCGTCATTTAAATCCACTGCGGCAATTTGATCGCCTCGCAAGGATCGGATGTCCTTCTCCGTGTCGCCGGCCTGCCACCAGTGCCAGCTGTCCAGGACATAACCCACGTTGCCGGTTCCAATAAATTCAATCAGCTCCTTCGTCTCCGCCATGGTGTGCAAAAAGGGATACTTGCGGCTCACCAGCGATCGTTGCGTGCCCACATACTCCAATCCCAGCATGAGTCCGTGGTCTTTCAGAATCGCCGCAATTTGCCGCAGGCGCACGACGTGTTGATTGAAATTCGAAATATACGTCAGCTCATTACTGCACGGAGCCAGCCAGGTCCCCATCCGCGTGACACCGGCTCGTTGGAGCCCCTTCGCCAAGGCCGGCAGCCCGCTCAGGCCTTCCGCAAACTTCTGCTCGCTGTTTCGGAAATCCACCGGCAAGGACGAGGCGCCGAAGACAATCCCCTTCGCCTTCATGTCGGCCTGTAACTCGACGAGTTGTTGGTCGGACATCGCCGCCAAATCGCCCGGACGCGCTTCGACAGATTCGAATCCATGCTTGTGAGCCAGGGCATTGACCTCCGCCTGGGTCTTCGCTTTCACGCCAATCGCGCCGCAGACGAGATTGATCGTCATCTTGCGTTTCGATCCCGTCTCAATCGGATCGGGCGCGCCAATCAGGGAGCTCGCGGAAGCGCTGAACGCCGCTCCAGCCAGGGCTGTTTTCGACATGAATTCTCTTCGTTTCATAAATGGCAAATCCGCCAATTGCGGCGGCTTAATTTCCGGGTCGTCCGGCCTGTTCGTACCAGACCACATTTTTTGAGTTTTGACCGGCGACGACGAAATCCAGATCACCGTCGTTGTCCACGTCTCGGGCAGCCAAATCATAGGCCGCTTGATCGGTCGCTATGACATGTTTCTTGAAGCGGCCCTTCCCGTCGTTCTCAAACCAGACGAGCATCGCGCTGTCATAAGCGCAGGTCGCCCCGTCCAAATCGCCGTCGCGGTCGATATCGGCCAAAACCAGCGTATGCGGCGATTGCAGATCCTTGTCGATGTAGCTTTGCTCCCACGTCGGTCCCTTGAACCACATCACGCCAAAGTGATGGCCCTGACTCGCAAGAATGTCGTTCTTGCCGTCGCCATCGATGTCCCCGATCTGCACATTCGTGGCCTGTGTGTAATTCACTCCAATCTCCTTGAAATCCCACGGCTTCGTCGCGTCCGCAGGCTGCGTCCAGATGCGATACCATTCGCCGCCCTCCGGCGACTTGGCGGCATGGGCGATGTCGAGCTTGCCGTCGCCATTCAAGTCTCCGATCGCCGGGTAATGCGCCAACCCGCCGCTCTGCCCAGGCCCCACGACATGCTTCGGCCAACTCGATGCGCTATTGGGCTTTTCCGGACATTCATACCAATAAATGCTGTTCGGCGGCGTGGAGGTCGACTCTCCGGATGCAACGATGTCGATACGTCCGTCGCCGTTGATATCCGCCAGCGCGACCGCGTGCGCGCCAATGCATTGATTGTCCACGAACCGATGCGGCCAGGGCTTGCTCTTCGCGGGCCCCGCCCCCGGATTTTCATAATAGCGAATTGCGTTTCGATGATCGGCGACGATCGCGTCGATGTCGCCATCGCCATCGATGTCCGCCGTTCGCAAATGAATGCAATTCGCGGGCGCGTGAATCTGCGCAATCAAATGCTTCCCGTCCTTGCCATACCAGTAAACATGATTGCCCGCCGATGCGATGATGTCGGCCATCCCGTTCTTGTCGCGATCGCCGATATCCGCGCCCCGCGCGCCAAATTGGTCATCGATGACATGCTTGACGAAGGTCGGCTGGGCGGCGCTGGCCAAGGTCGCGACAAAACACAACCCGATGATCGCGAAGGAGGAGGCTGTTCTCGATGAGTCTAATATTTTCATGACATGGGATCGTCGCGATCGGGCATTGCGAATTTGTTGCGACCCAGGTTCAACGGGTCCGGGCGAATTCACCGGGATTGACGCACGGCGTCAAGCCTAGATCGTCATCGGACGGCCGTTGTCGTTCGGCCCCAGCTTCAGAATCATCGGGACGGCGGTTTCGGCCCATTGCTCAGCGGTCGGATAGCCTGAGGCCGCGCCCCCCAAACAGCTTTGCAACATCTCAGTGTTGATCACGCCGGGATTCAGCGGTATCGCCGCCATGCCGGCCGGCAATTCCTGAGCCAACGCCTGAGTGAGTCCTTCGATCGCCCACTTGGTCGCGCAATAGGGCGCGACTTCCGGCGAGGTCGAACGCCCCCAGCCAGAGCTGAAATTCACGATCACGCCACTTCCGTTTTCGATCATCGCGGGGACGAAATGCCGGATCACATTGGCGACGCCCTTGATATTCACATCGATCACCCGGTCGAACTCGCTCGCCCCGACATCCCAAAGCGCGGCGTTCCGATTAATGATGCCGGCGTTGTTCAGCAACAGCTTGGGCGGACCGAATTCCTCCAGTATCCGCGCCGCCCAGGATTCAACGGCGGAATCGGACACCACGTCGACCACATCCAGTCGATGGGGATCGGGAAAATCGCCCTTCGCGGTCGCCACGGTTTTCTCCCCGCAGCCGCAGCCGACAACGGTCCATCCGCGCTCTTTGAGTTCCGCGGCCATCGCCCGCCCCAGTCCGCGCGTCGCGCCGGTCAGGACGACTAAATTTGAATTGGGCTTTGCCATGATCATCGTTGCGGCGACAAATATCCTCGCGGCCTGACATGGGTGGCAATAATAATCACGCCCATGGGCCTCATTACCTTAACCACGGATTTCGGGAATAGTGACTGGTTCGTCGGCGCAATGAAGGGCGTGATGTTGAACGTCAGCGGGCGTAATCGCATTGTCGACATCACGCACGGCATCCCCGCCGGAGACATCCTGGCTGGCGCCTTCGCGCTGGCCTCCAGCTACAAATACTTTCCGCCCGACACCATCCATGTCGCGGTCGTCGATCCGGGCGTCGGAAGCCCACGTCCGGCGATCGCAGTAAAAACCAAGTCGTTCGTCTTCCTCGGGCCTGACAACGGCGTGCTTTCGCTGGCGTTGGCCAACGAGGAGGTTGAAGGGATTTTCCACATTGAAAATGAGGCGCTGTTCTGCCGTCCAGTCAGCCGCACCTTCCACGGCCGCGACATTTTCGCGCCCGTCGCCGCCCATCTGGGACGTGAGGCCTCCATTCAGGATGTTGGGCCCGCCACTAAAAATTTCGTCCGGCTCCCCTGGCCCAGCCTTCAGGAACAAGGCGATCTGACCATCGGACAAGTCATCTACATAGATCGCTTCGGCAACTGCGTGACGAACATCCCCGCGGAAGCTCTTGCCGAATCCTCCGCCGACCGGCGGGCCATCCTCTACAACGGCAAGATCTGCCCGGTGAAGAAATTTTACGGAGAAGTCGCCGACAAGGAACCGCTCGCGCTCATTGGTTCGAGCAATTATCTGGAAATCGCCATCAATGGCGACAACGCCGCTGAAACGATGGGATTGAAGGTCGGCGACGCTGTTTCCGTGAAGATATGATCGTCGATAACGCACGCAGTATACGCTCAACGCTAACGAATCCGCGTTTAGGAATTGACCGGAGTGGGAGCCAAAGCAACGGCGATCTTTTTCAGGACTAAAGAACCGCAGCAACGGTTCTTTTCCCCGCACAAAAAAACGCACCGAGTTTACTCGGCGCGTTCTTTGTTAGATCGATTTGTCGTAGACGGGATCAGCCTTTGGCGCTCGCGTAATTCTCCGCGACCTTGTCCCAATTCACCACGTTCCAGATCGCTTTCAGATAATCCGGCCGACGATTCTGGTATTTCAGATAGTAGGCGTGCTCCCAGACATCGACGCCGAAGATCGGTCGACCGCTCCCGTCCATGACCGGGCTATCCTGGTTCGGCGAGGAGGTGACGTCGAGATTGCCGTCGCTGTTGACGATCAGCCAGGCCCAGCCGCTTCCGAATCGCGTCGCGCCGGCCGCTTCGAGCTTTTCCTTCAATCCGTCGAGGCTGCCAAACGTTTCATTGATCGCGTGGGCCAATTCGCCGCTCGGCTCGCCGCCGCCATTGGGGCTGAGAACCGTCCAGAAGAAACTGTGATTGGCGTGGCCGCCGCCGTTGTTGCGGACCGCGCCGCGAATGTTCTCCGGAACGGCGTCGAGATTGCCTACGAGTTCGCAGATGGATTTGCCTTCCAACTCGGCGTTGCCTTCGATCGCGGCGTTCAACTTGGCGATATAGGCGGCGTGGTGTTTACCATGGTGGATTTCCATGGTCTGGGCGTCGATATGCGGCTCCAGCGCGTCGTGCGCGTAAGGCAGGTCAGGTAGTGTGTGTGCCATTGTCTATTGTCTTTTGGGGTTGTTGTGCTGCTGAAAATTCAGGACCCGTCTTTTGCCAAACGACCGTTGAGATAACAAGCAAAACCGCACAACCACGGAT
>JBLHKZ010000265.1:0-7867 GCA_047618185.1 Limisphaerales bacterium | reverse complement strand
TTAAGCCCGAGCCGGGTAACGCCAAATTCACGCCGGGAACGATGCACATTCACGATCTCAACGCGACGATTCTCCACCTGCTTGGCATCGACCACACGAAGCTCACCTATCGCTATCAGGGTCGCGATTTCCGCCTGACCGACGTGCATGGCCACGTGGTCAAAGAGATTGTGGCGTAGGCGATCGTTCGCGTTTTGGAGGGACGAGCCTGCGAGTCCGAATGCCGGGGATCGAAAGGCGGGGAGCTGTTCGGCTTCAGCGTGCCGGATACGTCACCCGGACAGAATAATCACCAAAAGCGGCAGAGGACAGCCGCACTCCACGACGCTATCGCGTAATCGAATGCTCGTCCGTATTCCGACAGGTCTTGGAGTGCGGCTGTCCTCTGCCGCTTTCAAACGCTGACGTCGCCAGATGGCGTTTTGAGTCAGAGAGCCCATTGTCAAAAGCAATGCGGCGAATTGTGCGACGCGCGTACTGGAGACAAGGCAGATAATCGATCGCGCACGCCCTTTACGGACTCGCGGGCTCGTCCCTCCAAAGGAGCGCAGACTTACCGCGTCCCGCTTCGCATGGAGCGGCCTTGAGGCCGGGGGGGGCGAGCGTCGCGATTGCGGCGGTTTTCGGGCATGGATTTCCGATTGGCTTCGGCCGGCGAGGTCGCCTTGGGTCGGTCTCGGTCTCGGCCGCCGCCGCCGCCGCCGCGCGGACTTCGTTGTCCGCGTTGGCCTCGCGGGGCGGGGCGGGCTTCAGCTCCCGTGGCGTTGGCCGCCATCTCGGAATGGTGGGGGTGAGTGTCGTCCACCGGAATGCGCTTCCGGATGAGCCGCTCGATCGCGCGCAATTGATCGCGTTCGTCGGCGGCGCAGAATGACACGGCGTCACCCTCAGCGCCTGCGCGCGCGGTGCGTCCGATGCGATGCACGTAGATTTCCGGTTCGATCGGCAGTTGGTAGTTTATCACGTGCGTGATGCCGTCGACATCGATGCCTCGGGCCGCAATGTCGGTGGCGACCAATGCCCGGACCTTGCTTGCGCGAAAGCCCTCAAGCGCCCTTGTGCGCGCGCCCTGGCTCTTGTTGCCATGAATCGCGTCGGCCCGGATGCCGGCATTGTTCAGCCGTTCCGCAACCTTGTTGGCGACGTGCTTTTGCTGGGTGAAGATAATCACCTTGTCGATGTCAGAGTCGCGCATCATCGAGATCAACAGGTCGTCCTTGTTTCGCTTATCCACGAACATGATCTTCTGGTCGATCTTCTCCACCGTCGGTTGTTCCGGAGCGATGGTCACGCGGACGGGGTTGTTCAACATGGTGTTCGCCAGGGACACGATTTCCGGGGAAACCGTCGCGGAAAAGAACAGCGATTGCCGTTTTGCCGGAATCTTGGCGATGACTTTGCGCACGTCATTGATGAAGCCCATGTCGAGCATGCGGTCGGCCTCGTCGAGCACGAAGGCTTCGACGGCCTGGAGTTTCACGTAGCCCTGGTTCATGAGGTCGAGCAGGCGGCCGGGCGTCGCAACGAGGAAATCGACGCCGCGATTCATGGCGTTCTCCTGGGGGCGTTGTCCGACGCCGCCGAAGATCACGGTGTGCGACAGTTTCAAATGGCGGCCATATTCGTGAATGCTGTCGCCGATCTGCGCGGCGAGTTCACGAGTGGGCGCCATGATGAGGACGCGCGGATGGCGCGGCGATTTGGCGCGCGGGTTTTTGGCGAGATATTGCAGGAGAGGCAGCGTAAACGCGGCGGTCTTGCCGGTGCCGGTTTGCGCGCTGCCGAGCAGGTCGCGGCCCTTAAGAAGGTGGGGGATGCACTGGGCCTGCACCGGCGTCGGCACGGTGTAACCCGTTTCGGCCACGGCGCGGCTGAGTTCGGGAATCAGGCTGGCGAAGACGCAGTCGCCTGATTGTTCCGCCGGGGCCCGGTTGTCGGCCCCGGTTGAGGGTCGGTTGTCGGATCCGCCTGAGGGTCGGTTGTCGGATCCGCCTGAGGGTCGGTTGTCGGATCCGCCTGAGGGGCTCCAGTCGGGTTCCGGACGTTGATTCTGATTTGGCCGCTGGTTGCGGGAATGGTGTGTGCCGCCGGAATATCCGGCGCGATTGCGTGTTACGCTCATTTTCTATGTCTTTCCGTCCGGCGTGTTTCGAATTCTCCGTCCGCCGGACTTTGAGGAAAACGAGCCGCAATGTTCGCGGCGGGGATACTTTTCGAAGCTGAGTCGCTTGGAAGAGTCAGATTTAAAATTGGCGAACCGTCGCCTGAAGTTCAAATCAAGCGCGGTGTGTAGTGGCTGCCGGGGCGGAAGTCAAGGGGGGAAGCGAAAGAATTGTTGAGGCGCTGAGGCGGCGATCCGTTCGTGTTGCGCTTGTTTCAAACATTGACCGACAATGATTCCGGCGCCGAGAATCCCGTTCACATGAATCTCCGGACGCTTCAATTCATTGTTTTGCCATCCGTCATTGCTGGAGGAATCGCAGCCCTGGGATCGGCGGCCGAAACGACGACGGCGAGGGACGGGTTCTCCGTGTTTATCGACGCAATCACGACGATGCGCTATCCGACGGAACAACCCGGAGCGCCAGCCGTCACCAACTTGATGGACTACCTTGCGTGGCCGTCGAAAGGCGAGACTCCGAAGGAATTCCTCGAATTGTTAGCACGGAATGAGAAGGCGATTCAGACCCATCTTCGGGCGGATCTCATGGAGCGGTGGATTGTGCCAAAGCGAGCGACCGGCAACGTCCTGATCGAAACCGGGGCCGACCTGTAGCTGCTGTATGAATATACGCGACTATCGCTGATCCCGGCCTGCCGGGCGATGCGCGCGCTTGACGAGGGCGACTCCGCCCTGGCGATCCGAGTTAGCGGGAATCACAATTGCCCAACGTCTCCCGGTTCGGCATGGTTCATCGAATCAGGCCGGGCGGGGCGAAGACTTGATTCCGCTGGACGGTAAAACGAAAACGATCATCTGACATCCACATGAGCGGAAATATTTTCAGCGGTTGCATCCCGGCGTTGATGACGCCCTGCAACGAGGATAGGACGCCGAACTACGACGCCCTGGTGAAGACCGGGCTCTTGTTGGTCGAGACCGGCATGCGAGGGGTGGTCTATTGCGGGTCGATGGGGGACTGGCCCTTGCTGACCGACGCGCAACGGCAGGAGGGCGTTCGGCGCCTGTGTGAGGCTGGCGTTCCGGTCGTTGTCGGGACTGGGGCGCAGAATCCTCAACTTGCCGCTGCGCACGCCGCGCACGCAAAGCAGGTCGGCGCTCAGGGGCTGATGCTGATTCCGCGCGTGCTGTCGCGGGGGACGTCAACCGCCGCCCAACGCGCGCACTTCGCCGGCATCCTTGAGGCGGCCGTGGATCTTCCCTCGGTAATTTACAACAGCCCCTATTACGGCTTCGAAACCAAGGCCGATTTGTTCTTCGATCTGCGGCGCGACTATCCGCACCTGGTCGGGTTCAAGGAATTTGGCGGAGCGAAATCGTTGAGTTACGCGGCGGAGCACATTACGAATCGGGAGCCGGGTCTGGCATTGTTGGCGGGTGTGGATACGCAGGTGTTTCACGGTTTTTTGCATTGCGGTGCGGTGGGCGCGATCACCGGGATCGGCAACGCCTTGCCGCGCGAAGTCTTGCGAATGGTCGAGCTTTGCCAGCGCGCCGCAGCCGGCGACGTGTCTGCTCGCAAGCTGGCGGCTGAGCTGGAGGAAGCGCTTACCGTGCTGTCGACCTTCGATGAAGGGCCAGATCTCGTGCTCTACTACAAGCGGTTGATGGTCCTGGAAGGCGACCCGAATTACGAATTACATTTCAATGAAAGCGATGCGCTCAGCGCGAGCCAGAACGCCTATGCCGAGGCGCAATTGAAACTCTTTCACGAATGGTGGAACAACTGGCCAGGCGCGACGGATTAGGCCTGGCTGGAATGGAGTCGGATTTGCCAAAATGCGCGTGATTGATTCCCACACTGAAGGCGAGCCAACCCGGATCGTCCTCGAGGGCGGCCCGGATCTGGGTGTCGGCGCGCTGGCCGACCGACGCGATCGTTTTGCTCGCGAGTTCGACTCGTTTCGAAGCGCGGTCATCAATGAACCCCGCGGCTCGGATGTGTTGGTCGGAGCCCTGCTTTGTGAGCCGGTCGATCCGACCTGCGCGGCCGGAGCGATTTTCTTCAACAACGTCGGTTATCTCGGCATGTGCGGGCACGCGACGATCGGACTGGCCGTGACGCTGGGCTACCTCGGAAGAATCACGCCGGGCAGGCATCGCATCGAAACGCCCGTTGGCGTGGTGACGGTGGAGCTTACGGGGGCAAACACGGTCACGATTGAAAATGTGCCGAGTTATCGGCTGCTCGAGAATGTCGCCGTCAAGGTGGAGGGGCTCGGCGAGTTCGTGGGCGATGTGGCCTGGGGCGGGAATTGGTTTTTTCTCGTCGATGGCTCGCCTTTTCCGTTGGACGCGGCGCACACAACTAAACTCAAAGGCGCGGCTGAGTGTGTGAAGAGCGCTTTGCGACGCAATGGCATCACTGGAGCGGATGGAGCGGAGATCGATCATGTTGAATTCCTGGGCGAGCCGGAATCGGCGGACGCCAACGGCCGCAACTTTGTCCTTTGTCCCGGCGGCGCGTATGACCGGTCGCCCTGCGGAACCGGCACGAGCGCCAAACTGGCCTGCCTGGCCGCGGCGGGAAAATTACAGCCTGGCGAGACGTGGATTCAGGAAAGCGTCATTGGAAGCCGCTTCGAGGGGAGCTATCGGCTGGACGAAGCAGGCCAGGTTATTCCCAGCATCACCGGTCGCGCGTTTATCTGTGGCGAAACGAACTTGATCCAGCAGCCGGGCGATCCGTTCGCGAATGGGATTGCCGCCGTTGCGCGTGACGACTAAAGCCATGAGTTGCTGCGGGAATTCGTTGAGAGGGACGCCGTCCCCGGTGTCTCAAACTTATTCGGGCAAGGACATCGAGGACGATGTCCCTCTCACTCGATGAGCAGCATGCAGAAAGACGAATCCATCCTGATCGTAGGCGCGGGCGTCATCGGCATTGCCTGCGCGCACTATCTTTCGGAGGCCGGGTATCGGGTGAAGGTGATCGATCAGAGTTCGGTCGCGAGTAAGTGTTCCCACGGTAATTGCGGTTTTGTCTGCCCAAGTCACGTGCTTCCACTCACGGAGCCGGGCGCGATTTCACTGGCCTTGAAATCGTTGTTCAAACCCAACGCGCCCTTCCGCGTGAAGCCGCGGCTGAGTCCGGCGTTGTGGAACTGGATGCTGCAATTTGCGCGACGCTGCACGCATCGGCAGATGCTGTCCGCTGGCGAGCATCTCAAGGCGATCCTCGATTCCTCGATGACCGAGTATCGCAGCCTGGTCGGGAAGGGCGGGCTCGAATGCGAATGGAAGGAGCACGGCCTCCTGTATGTGTTCGGGACGCAGAAAGGCCTGGCCGGGTTTGCTGAAACCGATCGGTTACTGACGGAACATTTTCAGGTTTCGGCGAAGCGCATTGAAGGCGGCGATTTGACGGACTTCGAACCGGCCTTGAAGCCGGGCCTTGCCGGGGCGTTTCATTATCCGGGCGACGCCCAGGTTCGTCCCGATGTTCTCAATCGCAATTGGACCGAGCAGCTGCGGAAGCGGGGGGTGGAGTTCGTTGAAAATTGCCAATTGCTTTCGACGAAGAAACGGGACGGCAAGATCATTGCGCTCGTCACGTCGCATGGCGAGATGACGGCGGACAAATTCGTGTTCGCGACGGGCGCCTGGAGTTCGAAGCTGGGCCGCGAACTGGAGTGCCAGATACCAATCGAACCGGGCAAGGGCTATTCGTTGACCATGAAACGCCCCTCGATCTGCCCGACGCATGCGATGCTTTTTCCTGAGCACAAGGTCGGTGTGACGCCCTTCGACGAGGGGTATCGCCTGGGCTCAATGATGGAATTTGCCGGCTTTGATGAAAGCATTCCAGCGAGGCGCATTCAGCAACTGCGAGACTCGGCCGAGCCCTATCTGAAAGAGCCGCACACGGAAGCTGTGGAGGAAGAATGGTATGGCTGGCGCCCGATGACCTGGGACAGCCTGCCGATCATTGGTCGAGCGCCAAAGATCGAGAACGCCTGGCTTGCCACGGGCCACAACATGCTCGGCCTCAGCCTCGCGCCTGCGACGGGGCGTTTGATTGCGGAGCTTGTCCAGGGGGAGAAGCCGCACATCGACGCGTCGGCGTTCCGGCCGAAGCGGTTTGGGTGAGGAGCTGGCGGTCGGTCGCTCCTTTCTGTTTCTGCGCAAATTCGTGACAGGACGGCGGCTTCGCCCTATATACGGCGACTCCATCCTATTCGCCGTAAGCCCGAATTTTATGATGAAATCGAAACTGCCTTCGACCCCCCGGGGATCTCTCTTCCTCTGTTTTCTCTGTTCCCTCCTGTGCAATGTCTTCGCCGCCTCGGCCGAGCGTCCGAATATTGTCTTCATCATGTGCGACGATCTCGGTTACGGGGACATCCAATGTCTGGCGCCGGAGACGAGCAAGATCGCCACGCCCGGAGCCGATCGATTGGCGCGCGAGGGGATGATTTTTACTGACGCGCATTCGGGGTCCTCAGTTTGCACGCCGACGCGCTACGGCCTGATGACGGGGCGTTATAGTTGGCGGACACGATTGCAGAAGGGGGTTGTGACCGGGTTTGCGCCCAGCCTGATTGCCAAGGATAGGGAGACGGTCGCCAGTTTCCTGAATGAGCAGGGTTACGCAACGGCGGTTGTCGGGAAGTGGCACCTGGATTTTGAATATCTGAATCCCAAGACGGGAGAAGCCTACAAACAGAAGGAGCACAAGACGCCGCCGGTCGGCGCGAAGATTCCCGACGGTCCGGTTCATCGCGGCTTTGACTATTACCACGGGTTTCACCACGCCCGGAACATGGAGGCGGTCATCGAGAACGATCGGGTGATCGCTCATGACGCCACGGTCAACATGCTGCCGCGATTGACCCGCAAGTCGGTGGAATACATCGAGTCGCGCGCGGGAAAGAAGGAGCCATTCTTCCTGTATGTGCCGCTGGGTTCGCCGCACACGCCAATTGTTCCCTCCGCCGCATGGCAGGGGAAGAGCCCGCTCGGCAAATACGGCGATTTTGTGATGGAGACGGACAATGTGGCAACCGAGATTTCAGCCGCGCTGGAAAAGATCGGCCAAACGGACAACACGTTGGTGATCTTCACGAGCGACAACGGCTGTTCGAAGGCGGCTGGGATCGCCGCGCTTAAGAAGCAAGGCCACCTCGTCAGCGCCCACCTGCGCGGCTCCAAGGCGGACATCTGGGACGGCGGGCATCGCATTCCCTTCATTGCGCGATGGCCGGGGAAAATTAAGGCGGGCTCAACGAACGATCAGCTGATTTGTCTGGTCGACTTGTTCGCGACGGTATCGGAGATCACGGGCGGGTGGATTCCCGAGGGCGCGGCGGAGGACAGCGTGAGTTATTTGCCGGCGTTCGCCGGGAAGCCGATTGAATCGACTCGCAACGGCCTGATTCACCACTCGATCAGCGGGCATTTCGCCTATCGCCAGGGGAAGTGGAAGCTGGCGCTGGCCCGCGCCTCGGGAGGCTGGTCGTCACCGAAGGAAAACCAGGCTCCGGCCGACGCGCCCAGGGGGCAGCTTTACGACATGAGCGTCGATCCGGGCGAGACGAACAATTTGTATGAGTCCCGGCCTGAAATCGTGGAACGCCTGCTTTCCAGCTTAAAGTTCGACATCTTGCGCGGGCGCAGCACGAAGGGTTCGCCTGCGAAGAACGATGTTTCGGACATCGTCCTCTGGAAGAGCGAGCAGAAGAAAAC
>JBLHKZ010000264.1:0-7868 GCA_047618185.1 Limisphaerales bacterium | reverse complement strand
GTTCTAAGCGGAAAATGAAACACCTCAATCTCAGCCGGTGACAATCCATTGTCGGCGATCAATCGCTCGCCAAACTGGATACAGTCGGCAACCGGGGCGTCGAAACGGTAAAGGTGCGCTCGCCCCCCCAAACCCACGCTGGAGGATGCCAGGTAGATGTTCGACGCGCTGGAAGGCAAACCTGCGATGTGCTCAGGATAGCGATTGGTGAACTCCATGTACGCCAGCGGCGTTTCGGGGACGCTGGGATGAGGAACGAACATCACATAGGCGAACGAACCGAACATCAAGACAAACGGGGCCAGACAGACGCCGATGATCAGGAAGAGTCTGCGCCGAATAAGCCGGAAGATCCGCCGCGGCAAGAGCCGCTTCTCCGGAGGTTTCTGGTTCGGCGTCATAAAGCTTCCATTGGCCGCTCACTCGTCCGGTGGCGCCGGGTCGTCGTTGAGCTGTAGCCGGACAGCCCGGGAAATTGGGTGTATGACAGATAGATTTTCATGATGTCACCGCTTCGCGTACTAGAACAAAACTTACGAAGGCTCTGGATCCATGTCTCATTGGTCAGTGTGAACGACCCCAGAAGCAGAGACGCGCCCACAAGATGCTTTTATCGCGCTTTTGGAGGCCCGCCGCCTTTTCAGGTCTCACTCATACTTTTCGAAAGGATTCGCGCAAGTCCGAATCAGGCGAACCTGGCCATTGGTAAGGAGATTCCACTCACGCCAGGAGTCGATGTATCGGATGCTCAACGAACCCTCAGGAACGTCTCCCTCCGCGACCTTGATTATCGCTGTGCCCTTCGCATCGTCGAGGCTGTGACGCTCAACGGCCCAACGGGCAAGAAGGAGCGCGCCACCCCCGGCCAATAACACCACTTGGCCCTCCACCCGTTTTGCTCGTCAGCGAACTCCCCGGCGCTACGCTGCTTGAATGAACTCAACCAAACCTTGCGTCGCTCGCTTCAGTGCGGCGAGATTCAGATCATGAGCCGATTCCACTCACGTCGCGAATTCCTGCACAAAGCCGCCCTTGCGGCAGGCGCAGCTGGCGCGTCGAGTCCGGTTCTTGGCGCGGCATTCGATCGGCCCTTGCCGGTCGCGGGCGTGGTGAGCCTTTACAAGGAGAACACCCACGCCGACGTCATCCTCGGCAAGATCCTCGAAGGCTACGATCAACGCGGCGGCCCTGGACCCGCGCTGAAGCTCGCATCGCTCTACATCGATCAACCGGAACACTCCAAGCTGGGGCTGGATATGGCCAGGCGGCATCGCGTCCCAGTGTTCGATACGATTCATGAAGCGGTGTCGGCGAAGAACAACGGAGCGCCGGTCGAAGGCATCATTTGCATCGGAGAACACGGTAGTTATCCGGACTTTCCAAAGACTGGGCAGAAGATGTATCCGCGACTCCGGTTCTTCGATGAAACCGTCGCGGCGCTGAAGGCGGACGGACGCCGAGTCCCGATCTTTAACGACAAGCACCTGAGCTGGAATTGGCGGGAGGCCAAGAGCATGTATGACACAGCCCGGCGGATGAAGCTTCCCTTCATGGCCGGTTCGTCAATTCCGGTGGCCTGGCGGATTCCAGAGCTGACATTGCCGCGCGGTTGCAAAATCCAGGAGGCCATGGCGATCGGTTATGGCGGATCGGAGGCCTATGGATTTCATGCGTTGGAGGGGCTCCAATGCATGGTCGAACGCCGAGGCAAGGGCGAGGCCGGAGTCAAGTCCGTGCGCGCGGTCAGGGGCGAGGCGATCTGGGAGGCGCAACGCGCCGGCCTTTGGTCGCGCGATTTGCTGGATGCGGCGCTGCGCGCCCAGCCGAATGTGAAACAGGGCGACATCCAGAAACTCCTGACGCCCGAAAGCTCGTTCTTCCTGATCGAGTATCGCGATGGCTTGCGCGCGACCGTGGCGCTGTTGAACGGCGTCGCCCGCCATTTCGGATTTGCCGCGCGGATCAATGGACAACGAGAACCGCAGGCCACCTGGATCCGGCTTGAGGAGACAAAGCCGTATCGCCATTTCGCCTGGCTGCTGAAAGGAATCGAACACCTCGTCCATCGCAAGGCGGCCCCCTATCCGGTCGAACGCACGCTGCTGACCACCGGCATTCTCGACCGCGTCATGCACAGCTTGGCAGAAGACGGCCGACGCTTCGAAACGCCGGAACTGGATGTTTCCTACCGTCCGACAAACGGGGGCCATGCCGATCGCGAGTTTCCTTTGTCGCCGCTGGCATGATTTTTTTGCAAAAGGCCGAGGCGAACACGGCCGGCGTCAGAGAAAAATCAAAACGCAACCACCCCGATCCTGTCCTCAACTCCTTCTTCGTCGGCGGACAGAATCGCCCCTCCCTGAAGCTGTGCATTACCCACAAATTTGCGATTTGCGGCGCTGCCTCGTTTCCCTTTATCCCAACGGGATTATGCCCTCCAGCCCAAGGTTGGCCTTCCGCGACAGCGGCTGGCCTACCTTGGGTTCTAGGCCCCGCTTCGAAACAACCCCAACGGGGTTGCGCCCAAATCGCCGATGATTGGCGCAACACCTTCGGCGTTGAAAATGCTTCTTGAACGTTGTTCCCAGGGTAGGTCGTGCCTCCCAACCCTGGGCTTTGGGGCGGAATCCCGTTGGGATTCGAAGGCGACCGATTCGAAAACTTATGGGTAATGCACAGCTCCCTGAAGAGGACCAGGTCTTGGGGCATGCCAAACGCATTGTTCCCCTTTTGGGAGGGGATATTTCACGCCGCCGACACGGAAGATTATGCGCCTGCGATTCTTCGACGATCCCGCGGCTCCAAGAGGCGAGTTCGCACCGGACCCCACGCAATTACCGACTACGATTGGGAACCGTTTCTGGACTTCGCGGATCGTCGCATGACGTGACGCTCGATGCGGAAGGCAGCTATCGTAATCCAAATACGCGAAGCGAGTGGGTCGCGCCTGCGCGTGATTGCACCGATTTGATCCCGTTAACGGCATGTGTCATGGCAGGATTGCGGACAAAAGTGGCGGTATCGGCCGTCATCCGACGCTGGTTCTCCATTGAAACTTAGCCTCGTAACGACGCGATATTTTCAGATACGTTTCGCCCCGCTTGCGATCCGCATCGACGAAACGTTGCGTCGTAGATTCGTGAGCGCGCCCCATGCGAAACGATCCTCAATTCAAGTCAGCCGTCGCACTCAAGTCCTCGCTCGCGTTCGCGTTGGCGATTGCCGCCTGCATGGCGGGCTGCGGTCCCAAAACGTCCGACCCGGCCAAAGCCAAGTCATCCGCCAAACGCGTCGAAACCGCTCTGGTCGAGCGACAACACATCGTAAGACGCCTTGAGACTTTTGGTTCTCTTGAGCCCATCCAGGAGGTGAAAATCAGCGCCCGGGTCGAGGGCAAGATCAGCGAGCTTTGGGCCGATGAGGGCGATCCGGTCAAAAAGGGCGCGCGTCTTTTCTCTCTCGATGACGATCAGGACAAGATCGCACTCAAACGCGCTGCGGCCGAACTTGAGAAGGCCACTCAGGCCCACGCCAAGCTGGCCGCCGGATCCCGCCCGGAAGATATTGAAGCGGCCCGCACGCGCTACGAAGCCGCCAAGGCGACAGATCGCGCCGCGAAGGACGAATGGGAACGCGTCAACAAATTGATCACTGAGAATATCGGCGCCGCCAGTGAACTGGTCAAAGCCCGCGCCAATTACGACGTCACGCAGGCCATGTTGTCCCAGGCGAAGGCGCGGCTCGATCTCGAGAATAACGGAGCCCGCGTCGAAGACATCCTCGCAGCCAAGGCCGAGATGAACGTGCGCGCCGCCGCCGTCGAGGAGATTGAACGCCGGCTTCGTGAACACCTGGTTGTCGCCCCCGCCTCCGGAGTTATCGCAGGCAAACACAAGGAAGCCGGCGAATGGATCGACAGCGGCGAAACCGCCTTCACGCTCCTCGTTCTCGATCCCATGCGCCTGCGCGTTGAGGCGCCCCAATCCATGGTCGGAGATCTGGCCGAAGGGCTGACCGCCAAGGTCACCGTGCCCGGAATGGAAACCGAAACGTTCGAGGCCGTGATCCTCCGCATCATTCCCCAGGCGCGAACAGACACGCGCAATTTTCCGGTCATTCTCCAGCTGGACAATCCCGACGGCAAGCTGGCCGCGGGCATGTATGCCCGCATCGAGCTCGACACCCAACGCGGCGTTGACGCGTTGCTCGTTCCGCGCGAGTCCGTCCAGTATCGCGAACAGGAACTGGTCGTTTACAAAGTCGTCAAAGGCGAAGGCGTCTCCCTCGTCGCCAAAGCGGTCTATGTCCGAATCACCCAGGAATTGGATCGCCAGGTCGTGATCGAATCCGTCGAAGCGAACCAGATTCAAGCCGGCGACGAGGTCGTCGCCATGGGCGGCACCGGACTGAAGGACGGCGACCAACTGGAGCGCCTCGAATAGCGGCTCTGCAGAATTTTCAAGCCAGACGCAAGAAGCAAGAAGCATGAAGCTGATCGACATGAGCCTGAAGAACGGCACCGCCGTTGTCGTGGCCATGATTCTCGTCGTCTTGTTCGGGCTCGCGGCGCTGAGCCGCATCCCCGTCCAGCTCAATCCCACCATCGACAGCCCCATCATCTCGATTCGCACGGCTTATCCCGGCGCCGCCGCGCTGGAGGTCGAGTCCGAAATTACGCTTCGCCAGGAACAGCGACTGGCCACCGTTCAAAACCTGCGCAAGATTCGGTCCGAATCCGAGGAGGGCGAAGCCCAGATCGAATTGGAATTCGAATGGGGCGTTGACAAGGACTCGGCGGTGGTCGACATCAACACCAAGCTTGGCAGCGTGCGCGATCTTCCCGACGAAGCGGAGAAGCCGGTCATCTACGCCTCGGATTCCGAGGAGTACAACTCGGTCATTCGCATCACTGTCCAGAGCGATCTGCCGGTCAACGAGGTGCGCGAGATCATGGAGGACAACCTCGGGCCGCGGCTGGAGCGCATCGAGGGCGTCGGCCGCGTTCGCTGGTACGGCGGCGCGCGGCGCGAGATCCAGGTCCTGCTCGATCTCTCCGCGCTGGACGCCCGGAATGTCTCCATCAACGACGTGCGCGCCGCCCTGCGACGCGAGAATCAAAACCGTCGCGGCGGCGACATCGAAGAAGGCGACTCCCGCGTGGTCCTCCGCACGGTCGGCCAATACACCGATCTCAATCAGATCCGCCGCACGGTGGTCAAGAACGGCCCCGAGGGTGTGATCCGGATCGACGACGTGGCCGAAGTTGTCGATGGATTTGAAGATCCGGAATCGATCGGCGGCACGATGGGCAAACCCTCGGTTGGCGTGAGCATCTCCAAGATCTCCGGAGCCAACACGATTTCCGTTTGCAAACAAGTCGTCGCCGAAGTCGAACGCATCAATGAGGAGAACCGCGAAAGCGGCCTCTTCCTGTGGGTCAACTACGACTCTTCAGACTACATCTGGGACGCGGTCGCCCGCGTTTCGATCAACCTCCTGATCGGCGCCGTCGCCGCGACCCTGGTTCTCTTTCTCTTTCTTCGCTCATTCGTCTCCACGCTGGCCATCGGCCTGACCATTCCGCTCTGCCTCATCGGCACCTTCACTCTCCTGGCCGCGTTCGATCGTTCCCTGAACGTGATCTCTCTCGCGGGTCTGGCCTTCGCCGCCGGCATGGTGGTCGACAACGCGGTGGTGGTAATGGAGAACATCGTCCGGCACAGCCGCTTGTCCAAAGCCAGCCCCGTGACGGTCGCCCGCGAGGCGACCGGCGAAGTCTGGGCGCCCATCCTCGCCTCCTCGCTCACGACGCTCGTCGTTTTCATTCCCATCCTGTTTATCCGCGAACAGGCCGGGCAACTCTTCCGCGACATCGCCTACTCCATCTCCTTCGCCGTCGTGCTCTCGATGTTCGCCTCCATCACTGTGATCCCCATGCTGGCGAGCCGTTTGTTCGGCAAGCTGGCGAAGAGCCGTCCGGAGAACGGAACCGCCGCGCGGTCGCCGGGGCCGCTCGTTCGAATGGGCCTCGCCGTTCAGGGCCTCTTCGCTTCGGTCGTCAAACTCGGCGTCCGCAAGAAAGGCTTCCGTTTCGCCTTCCTGGGCGCCGCCACCGCGATGTTCTTCCTCAGCCTTCAGATCATTCCGCCGGCCGAGTATCTGCCGCAGAGCAAAAGCTCCAAGGTCTTCGGCCGCCTGAGCAATCCCGCCGGCGTAAGCCTCGAAGGCGCCAAGCGGCAGCTCGACAAGATCGAAACCTTCACCATGAACGAGGTGGATCATCTCTATCGCATGTTCTCCTACGCGCGCCATTCCAGCTCGTTTTTTGGAATCTATCTGGAGGAGGAATACGCGACCGCCGAAGCAGCGGACAAGGCCATCGCCGATCTCGAAGCCCACGCAAAAAAAGTCCTGCCCTCGGATTTTCGATTCAGCGCCTATCGCGTCTCAGACTTTGGCTGGCGATTCGAAGGCAAACGCATCGAAGTCGAATTCAGCGGCCCGGATCTCGAAAAGCTTCACGAGATGAGCCTCGACATCGAAGAGCAACTCCGCCTCCTGCCCGAGGTGAAGGAAGTCTTCAGCTCCTTCCAGCTCTCCAATCCGGAGTTGCAGGTGTATCCGGACCGCGATCGCCTCGCCGATCTCGGCATGAGCGCCTCCGATGTCGCCGACGCCGTCGAAACCATCATGGAAGGTTCGCGAACATCCTACTATCGCGAGGGCGGCAAGGAGTACTACATCGTGCTCAAGGCGCGCAAAGGCCAGATGCTCCACGCCGACGCGCTGCGCGGCCTGCTGTTGACGACGCCCAAAGGCGACGCCGTGCGGCTCAACGAAGTCGCCACCATCCGCAAGCAGCTCGGCCCCGATTCCATTGAGCACGTGAACAAGGAGCGCACCATCACGCTGCGGATCAACATCCACGACGGCACGCCGCTGCAAACCTTCATCGAGAAAACAAAGGACGAAGTCCTGATCCCATTCAAGGCGACCATGGCCGACCGCTACAAAGTGCCGGCCACCTCCTATCGCGCGGAGCTCGCGGGCTCGGCCGACGACCTCCGCCGCACGATGGAGGCGTTGAGCCAGTCGCTGCTTTTCGCCTTGGTCATTTCCTACCTGCTGATGACGGCGTTGTTCCAGTCCTTCAAATATCCGTTGATCATTCTTTTCTCCGTGCCTCTGGCGATGACCGGCGGATTTCTAGGCGTCTGGATCGGCGGCGTGGAGTTCAACGTCATCACCATGCTCGGCTTCGTCCTGCTTGCGGGAATCGTGGTGAACAACGCAATTCTGCTGGTGGACTTCACGTTGCGATCCGTGCGCAACGGAGTCGAGGTCCACGAAGCCGCGTTGGAAGCGGTCCGCGTCCGCATGCGGCCCATCTTCATGACCTCATCAACGACCGCGCTGGGCATGCTCCCGCTGGCGCTGGGACGCGGGGTCGGCACGGAACTCTACAGCGGCCTCGGCTGCGCGGTTGTAGGAGGCCTCGCCCTGTCCACGATCTTCACCCTCATCATCATCCCCCTCCTCCTGACCACCGCGCTGGAGTTTCGTAATTGGAGAACGCGCGGAAAGACGGCGGCGTAGCAGGAGCCACTCCGCGACGATTTTACGACTTTGGGGCGGCTACGGCGCATCGACCAGGCGGATCAGTTTCAGAACCTTCCGCCCTTCGGCGGAGGTGAGATTCAGTTTGGCTTTGGTTGCTTCGTCCACCAGCGTCACGTCGAAGGTTGCGATCTTGGACCATTCGAGCGTCTTCCCCTTGGCGCCCTTGAATTCCTTTCGATCAATCCGGATCTCCCGGGCGCCTTTGCCCTCGATGCGTTTCACCAGGGAAAAGTTTCCGATGTTGTTTT
>JBLHKZ010000263.1:0-7921 GCA_047618185.1 Limisphaerales bacterium | reverse complement strand
CCTACGCCTTACGATGACGCCTATGCGCAGCAGCAGGACCCGCCGAACTGATTCGTCGTTCCAGTGCTTTTGGGAAACGGCATCGGGTATACAGTATATAAATCGCGCTACTTCTTCTGAGACTTCGCCCAGGAATCCCGCAGCGTCACCGTCCGATTGAACACGGGCTTCTCGCCTGTGAACTCCTTCGAATCTGCGCAGAAATACCCCGTTCGTTCGAACTGATAGGGAACGCCCGATTTGGCTTCACCCAGGCTCGGCTCCAACTTGCAGCCCGTGAGGACTTCGACGGAATTGGGATTCAGGAATTCCTTGTAGTCCTTGCCCTCCGGTGGGTCATTCGGGTTTTCGATCGTGAACAACCGATCATACAGGCGCACCTCGGCGTCGATCGCGTGCTTCGCCGAGACCCAGTGCAGCGTCCCCTTGACCTTGCGACCGTCGGGCGCGTTTCCGCCGCGAGTCTCGGGATCGTAGGTGCAGCGCAGTTCGACAACCTCGCCGGTGACCGGATCCTTCACGGCCTCGTTGCAGGTCAGGAAATAAGCGTAACGCAGGCGGACTTCCCGGCCGGGTCCCAGCCGAAAGAATTTCCTGGGCGGGTCCTCCATGAAATCGCTCTGCTCGATATACAACTCGCGTGAAAAAGGAACCATCCGTGTTCCGGCGCTTTCGTCCTCGGGATTGTTCACCGCTTCGAGCTCCTCTGATTGATCCTCAGGGTAGTTCTCGATCACGACTTTCAATGGTCGTAGAACGCCGCTCACGCGCAGCGCGATCTTGTTCAGTTGCTCGCGAATGGCGTGCTCCAAAAGGGCAATATCGGTCAGGCTGTTAAATTTCGTAATGCCCAGCCGCTCGCAAAACACGCGAATCGATTCCGCAGTGTAGCCTCGACGCCGAAACCCGGAAATCGTCGGCATGCGAGGATCGTCCCAACCGCTTACCAGCCCCGCCTGGACGAGCTCCAGCAAGCGTCGTTTACTCAGCACTGTGTAACTGATGCTCAATCGCGCAAACTCGATCTGGCGCGGATGACAATCGATGTCCACTTCATCAATCACCCAGTCATAGAGCGGCCGATGCACCTCGAACTCCAGCGTGCAAAGCGAATGCGTGATGCCTTCGATCGCGTCTGAAAGACAGTGAGTGTAATCGTACATCGGATAGATCTTCCATGCGTCACCGGTCCGGTGATGAGGAACCTTCTTAATTCGATAGATCACCGGATCGCGCAGGTGAAGATTGGGGGAGGCCATGTCGATCTTCGCGCGCAACACCCTGGCGCCGTCGTCGAATTCCCCCGCTTTCATCCGTTCGAACAAATCCAGATTCTCCTCTGACGAACGATTTCGGAAAGGGCTCTCACGACCGGGCGAGGTGGGAGCCCCCCGATATTCCTTACCGAACTCATCCATCGACAATTCACACACGTAGGCTTTGCCGGCCTTGATCAGCCCCACGGCAAAGTCATAAAGCCGGTCGAAGTAGTTGGAAGCGTAGAATTCCCGATCGCCCCAGTCGAAGCCAAGCCAACGAACGTCCTCCTTGATCGAGTCGACGTACTCGACCTCCTCCGCCGCAGGATTAGTGTCGTCGAAACGAAGATTGCAGGTTGCGTTGGCGTTCTCTCCGGCAATGCCGAAATTCAGGCAGATGGACTTCGCGTGGCCAATGTGGAGATAGCCGTTGGGCTCAGGTGGAAAGCGCGTGGCGATCTTGCCGCCATGCTTATCCGCCGCCAGATCCTCCGCGACAATGGCGCGGATAAAATCCGATTTGACGGGCGCTTCGGAATCGTCACCGGCGGCGGCGTTGCTTGATTTCTCGTCAGTCATAAGGGCTCAGGTAAAAAAAATTGAGCGCAAAGCAATTGCACAGTTGCCAGCGATTCTCAACAAGGATTCTCCAAAAGCGGCGGGTGAGGCTGGGCAATTTGTCTGAGTCGGCAAATCCCAATCCAATTTTCGCGATTCTCAATTGAGATTACCCGCGCGCTTCGCTACAAGTCAGCCCATGTCCGCCACAGCTCCCTCTCCCGCCACCCTGTCCCGCGGCTTTCACATCATGACCAAGCCCATGGGAGCGATCTGCAATCTCGATTGCAAATACTGCTTCTACCTCGAGAAGGAGCATCTCTACCCCGAGAACGAGAACTTCAAGATGACCGACGAAGTTCTGGAGAATTACGTCCGACAGTACATCGAGGCGCAGGATGTCCCCGAGGTCACTTTCGCCTGGCAGGGCGGCGAACCCACCCTCATGGGCGTCCCGTTTTTCAGAAAAGCGGTCGAGCTACAGAAGAAATACGCCAACGGCAAAAAGGTGATCAACACCCTCCAGACCAACGGCACACTACTCGACGACGAATGGTGCGAGTTCCTCACCGCCAACGATTTTCTCGTCGGGCTCAGCATCGACGGGCCGCGAGAACTCCACGACTTTTACCGCGTCGACAAGAAGGACCAACCGACCTTCGACAAGGTAATGAAGGGTCTGGAGTTTCTGCAGAAGCACAAGACCGAGTTCAATACGCTGACGGTGGTCAACCGGAAGAACTCCCAGCATCCCCTCAAGGTCTACCGTTTTCTCAAGGAAATCGGCTCCAGCTACATGCAGTTCATCCCGCTGGTGGAGCGCGATCCCGACGCCGCGGCGACGAACATGGGCCTCGACTGGGCGACGCCTCCGCAACCCGGCGAGGAGGAAGTCGATTCCCCCGTAACCGACTGGAGCGTGCAGTCAAAACAGTATGGCGAATTCCTGGTCACGATCTTCGAAGATTGGGTGGTTCAGGATGTCGGGCGCATTTTTGTCCAGCTGTTCGACGTCACGCTGCAGAGTTGGATGGGCGGCGAGTCCGACCTTTGCATCTTTGCCGAAAAGTGCGGCTCGGCAATGGCGATGGAGCACAACGGCGATGTCTTTTCCTGCGACCATTACGTCTATCCCAAATACAAGATTGGCAACCTGATGAATCAGTCGCTGGGCGACATGGTCAAGGGAGACGCGCAAACCAAGTTCGGCTCCGACAAGGCCGACACCCTTCCGAAATACTGCCGTGAATGCGAAGTGAAGTTCGCGTGCAATGGCGAGTGCCCCAAGCATCGCTTCATCAACACGCCCGAGGGCGAAGCCGGCTTGAACTACCTCTGCGCCGGCTACAAGCGCTTCTTCAACCACGTCGAGCCCTACATGAAGGTCATGGGACAATTCATCCGTGAGGGACAGCCCGCCGCCCGCATCATGGAAATGATCTCCGAGCACGAACAATCGGATGTCTGGGAGGACGTGGGCCGCAACGACACCTGCCCCTGCGGCAGCGGCAAGAAATACAAAAAGTGCTGCATGGCCAGACGCGAAGGAAACGCCGGAGCCTGAAATTCGACCCATATTAGTATTGCATTGAGCAATCGTTTCCGTTTTAACTTATAAAATTTATTGAACTGAGGGATCATCGTTGAAAGGGAAGTGTGTTTCCCTATCTAGAGAACAACAAAACAAGGACAGGCTCAACCGACCTATGAAATTAAGAATAGATGTATTGATCGCGGTGGCCGCTCTGGTCGCCTCTCCGCTCATTGTCACAAAAGTCTACGCCTGCTACGGCCAGGTTAAGGAAAGTGGCGTTAGCGGAGACGCTTGCACGGGAACAGACCCCTGCTCTTACGTCGTTTACAACAACGAGGAGAAAGTCGAATGTGACGTCCTCAGCGAGTCCGTCACTGACGAGACCTGCTCATCCGATCCCGGCCATAACATCTCCTACTCCAACGCCGCCAACGGCGAATGCAAGAACAGTTTTTGTCAAAACGGCGAGATTCAGTCCGGCGGGCCTTACAGTGAAACCTACGCAAAGGGTATCATCAAGAGCAAGAGCGGTTGCCCAGGCTCGGGGGAGTGAATGATTCGCGATCGCCTCTTGGCGTCGCGTCACACCAGCAACCCGCAGTTTTTGGACAGTTTCACTTGAGAGACCGCCGCAGATTCTTCTGCGGCGGTTTTTCTAGGTCTTGCCTCGAACATCAATTTGTCTCCTCCTAGAAACATGAGCGTGACTCCGCCATCGCCCCGCCAAAACCGCCGCCTGACAACGGCGTTTTTTCTTCTGTTTGTCGCTCTTCGAGCCGATGCCAGTCCGGCCGAGTACCAGGTCTCCGGGCGCATTACTGAGACCAGCCATAATTATGAATTCGCCTCCTCGTTCCAACTCTCCTACAGCAATTGTCTGTGGGACATAAAGCAGGATTCGTTCACCACGAACAATCTTCTCACCGCGCGCCAGGATTCCTACGATGGAACACAGGTCTATTCATTCGGCCCGATGGACAAAAAGAAATTCGCTGTGCCCCCCAAACACGATTCCATGGGCACCCTGCTTTACTCGGCCAGTCCGGATCAATACTCGGTGTCGGCCGTGGTGCTGTGGATGGGCCTGGCCTCGCAATGCACATTCACCAATGAGACCTCGGGCAGCATCCCCCCACTGTGGTGGATCGGAGATCGACGCCTGCGCCCGGAGATTTACACGGCGCCATTTCGCGCCGAGTTTCTGGGCGCCCCTCCAGGACTGGTTCGAACACTCTCGTTTTTCACGGATGGAATGCAGTACAAGCGCGACCGGCTTACCGGTGAAAAAATCGTAGAGCGACTCCCGTCCCCCTACAGCGCGGGACATCTGGATCGCGAATTAAGCGTTGGCTCCACGACCAACGTCGGCGGGCTTCAGATTCCCCAGCAATTCGTCTACCGTGTATACCGGCCAAAAGACCAAGGGACTTCCACCAACGATCTTCGCGTCGTTCAGACATTTACCGTGGTGGTGACGAACGTGATCGATTCCTGCGAGGGCGTTTCGTTTGTGCCCAATATTGAAAACCGGATCGTCGAGACCGTCGACCGTCGATTCGCCACCGTTGCGGCGCCCGACGATCGTTTTATTTACGACAATACCAACGGAGCCTGGTTGAGTCCGGATCACGAGACGGTCGTCATCGCGCGGAATACCCATCTTGCGCGCACCGGCGTCGACACGATCGTCGATGAAGACAAAATCCGTAAACGGACATTTATCCGGATCCTGTTTATTCTGGTGTTCGGCGGATTTCTGGCGGTTCTCGTCCTGTCCCGCAAACGTCCGACGTAATCGGCCGACTCGCCGTCCTCCGATCCATCATCTGGCCGTTTTCGGGGAACCTCCGGCAACCGCCTCCCGGCTCTCGATTAAATCCGCCAGGGATTTCTGAGCCAAGCTATTCAACCCATCCAGTTCCAACGCGCGCCGGAAAGATTTCTCAGCCTGTCCCTCGGCGCCCAGGGCTCGCTGATTGACTCCCAGATTCACCCAGCTCGTCACCGATGATGGATGCTGTTCTACAATCAACTCAAAAACCAAAATGGCCCGGCGATATTGTCTGGCATTCCAAAACGCCACTCCGACCTTGTTCGAGTCTCTCAGGGAGGTTTTCAGCAGCCGCGAAACAGCCCGCCGGACGCTTTCCTCATCCCATTCGGCGACATCGGAAAGCCTCGCCTTGGCGATCAGCAGCGACGGGTGTTCCGGACTCGCCCGCCAGCCCAGTTCCAGCGCCCGCAGCGCTTTGTCGGTCGCGCCGTGTTCGCGCAAATACTCCACCGCCAGCCCCACGGCCTCCATGTCCCGTTCCGGATTCGGCAGGGCGTTCAACAGGTCGCCGAGCCATTCAACTGACGCCTCTCGGGCAAAGCTGCTGAAGATCCGTCGCTGCCCTTCATCCGTCTCCGCAAAAATCATCCGCGGCGTATCGTATTCGAGCCGCAAATTCTGATCCGTAATAACGGCCTCAGGATCGCCTGCGCCGACGATGCTTCTCACCGCCGGATCCGAGAGCAGGAAATGACGAATAAACAGACTTGGGGCTCGTGTTGTCTGAAAATAGCGCCGCAGATCCGCGCGGATCGCCGGCGTGCCGTCGATGATGGCCTGGGCCGCCATCAGTTGATCGCCGGTCGGAGTGAGCGGAGTATTGCCCGCCAACAGAATCGTATCGTGGTTGTTTATCCTGATCAGTGCGCAGTGGGGAAAAACTTGAGCCACTGTCCGCATGACTGCGCGATAGGAGTCCTCGCTGAATGAGTAGGTCTGAATCCATTGCGCAAAGACGCCGTCCGGTGTGAGCTTCGCTTCGGCCGCCTCGTAGAATTCTTTTGTAAAAAGGCTCGATACTCCGGCTATCCACGGGTTTGAGGGCTCCGACAGTATCAGATCGTATTGCTTGCGAACGCCTTGGATAACCGCCCGCGCATCATCGAAACGGATCGAAAAGCGATCGGACAAATGCGGAGAATGATTGACGCCCGAAAAGAACTTCGACGCCTCATAGACTGCCGGTTCTATCTCACAACATTCGACGCGCCGATTCGGAAACAGCAGGCTGGCGCCCGATGTCGTTCCGCTTCCCAGACCAACAACCAGAACGTCCCGCGCATTGGGCCGAAGCAGATTCGGGAAGTACGACAGTCCAAGTTGCATGGCCATATCGCCGGCATTACTGGCGTCCACCTTCCCATTGACTCGCAGCGATCGGTTCGAGTCATCCATTTCAAGGACCAGCACGTTGCACGCCCGTCCTTCCGCATAGAATAACGTCTCCACCTCGTCGCCGAATTCCAACGGTCCATACATAAAATTCCCGAGGTCTGTCGTTCTTGGATCCAATCGGCCTCCGAGCATCGCCAAACTGGCGTAACAAGCGGCAATCATTCCAAATAACAGCCGCCGAGGCCGGACCGCGCTGAAAGAAACGACCAGCCACAGCGTATTGGCGAAGAGCAGGAGGGCCAACATCATGACGCCAACCGTGCCCACCGCGTGGAGCAGGAAGAGCCCAGCCACGATCCCGCCGCCGATCGCGCCGAGTGTATTATAGACGTAGATTCTACCCACGACGGCTCCGGAATTATCCGATGCAATTTTCGACAGATGCGCAAATAACGGAAACAGGACCCCCATCATTAAGGCAGGCCCAAGTTCAAGGGCCGCGCTCGCCCCGACGCAAATCAGCGCGTTGACGGTATGATCGACCCGAAGCGCCACCATTTGCCCCACAATCTCCGTCAGGAATGGAATCGAGCGCTTCCCGATGACCGTCGCCGAGATCAACAGGAAAATAGATGCCGCCAATACGTATTGGAGCCGATGCCCGAAGCGCGAAAGCAAGCCTTCAAACAAGAGACTGCCCAGTCCGATGCCGACCAGTATCACAAAAAGCATCGCCGAAAATGCATAAGTCGATCCTCCGAGAATGAGCGTCAGTTGTCGGGTCCATGCCACCTGCAGCAATAGCGCGCCGAACCCCGTCAGCAAGACGGCCACATTCAAGACACTCGGCAAGATCGCGTCCTGGAGCGGGCCGGATTCTTTCAACGGCTCAGCGTCTGCCTTGCGTAACACCGCCGCCGGGATGTCCCGACTTGCTTTCTTACCCAGGAATACGGCCATTCCGCCAACCGCGATGTTGATGATCACGGCAACCCAATTGGCTCCGTTCAACCCAAAAGCCGGCGCCAGATAAAACCCCGCAGTTAGACAGCCGGCCGCTGCCCCTGCGGCAGCGGCAAGAAATACAAGAAGTGTTGCATGTCCAGGCGCGAAGCGGCTGGAGCATAAAATTCCGGTTCAGAGCCGCGATTACAATTGCGGTTGCAAAGCGTGCGCCTACTGGTACACTCTTCGACTAGGATGAACAAAATCCCTTTCGGAACGTTTCCACCACCGGAAAGTAAGCGCCGCTGCATGGAATGCAGCGGCTGCGGGCAGGCATTCGGCGTGTCTAATTGGGATCGACTCTTCAAATTCTCCTATGCCTGCCCCAACTGTGACGTCATCAACGGCACCTACAAAGAACCGGCGGCCTACGTGTTCGCGGCGTTCATTTTGAAT
>JBLHKZ010000262.1:0-7989 GCA_047618185.1 Limisphaerales bacterium | reverse complement strand
ATTCCGGGAACGGAACATCCAGAACAGGTGGTGATCATTAGCGGTCACATTGATTCATGGGACGTCGGGACCGGGGCAATGGACGACGGAGGCGGCTGCCTCGCCGCCTGGGAGGCCGCGCGACTCATGCTCAAACTCGAACTGAAACCGCGGCGCACGATTCGGATCGTGCTATGGACCAACGAGGAAAACGGCATGCGCGGAGCGAAGACTTATCGCGACACCCACGCGGCAACCCTCAAGAATCACCTGCTGGCGATCGAATCGGACTCCGGCGTATTCCAGCCCTCGGGCTTCGGCGTCGTCTGTAGCGAAAAGGCCATGCCCTATCTCAAGGAGATCGGCCAATTGCTCGCGCCGATTCGCCCGGCCGAAATCAAGGAAGGCTGCCGCGGCGCGGATGTTCTCCAACTCCTGCAGGGCGGCGTTCCGGCAATGCATCTCGAAGTCGCCCGACCAAAGTATTTTTGGTTCCACCACACCGAGGCGGACACCATCGACAAGCTGGATCTTCGCGAACTGCAGGAGTGCGTCGCCTACATGGCGGTGATGTCCTATGTCGTCGCCGACATGCCCGATACCCTGCCGCGATAGATTCAGTCCGGAGGAGCTTCAACGAGAACTGACGAAGAGTCACTTCGGTCGGCGTCCGCCGGCGCCCGTGGTTTTGGAAAAAGGATTGCCCGTGGCCGCCGCGACGGTGGGAAGCTGCAGCATCGCAATGATCACATAAGCCCAACCGACCACGATGTGAAGCACATTGGCCACCGCCAGCCCAACGAGCGTCAATTGCCCCACGGCATAGAGGAGAAGCGCCGCGTCAAAGAGCAGCGCGGCGGGCAGCAGCGCGGCGGCCGAGAGCTTGAACCGTTCGCCGAATGAGGTGGGGCGATTCACATAAAACCCAAACAACAACGCGGGAACGCTGTAGATGGAAGCCAGCACGAACCAGACGAACAGCAGCCAGACGACGGTGAATCCGCCGACCGTCGCGACCAGAGGATGCTTCCAGGCTCCCCAGCTCGCCGCGACATCCTCCGGGCCCAGGGAAACGAACCTCGTCGAGTAGGGCAGCGCCAGGTAGCCAAAGAGCGATCGAATCCTCAGTTCTTCGGCGCCCAGTTCGATCTGAAGATCCGCCGTCTGACCGATGCCCTGATCGCCGCCCGGAGACACGATAAATTCGATAAAGGAGCTTTCAGCCAATCGCTGCGCCTGCCCGCCCGGCCAAACCAGCCGACCGCGCTCAATCGCCGCGCCGGCCTTCGTCTGACTAATCGCCCGATCCACGACCGGCATCCAGCCAATCGCCAGAAACCAAACCACGACGATCGCCGTGGTCGACGCCACAACGAGCTGCGCAAGGAAGAGCCGCCCGAGCGAGGCACGGGCAAATCGGGACACGCCTTTGAAAGTTAAAGGCTGCCAGGCGCCGATCTTGTTTTCCGACTCGTCCGACATGATCGTGATCGCGCGTCAGGTCTTCGGCGCGCCCGCCGGGCCCGACCGTTCAGGCGCTCGCAATCAGCTCCATGGCTACTCGTCGTCCTTGGAGCCATCCGAATCAGGCGCCGCGTTTGGAGCTTGAGGCTGGTTCTGCTGAGGAATTTCAGAGACCGGCAGGGGAAACCGAATTTTGACGACCTGGTCGACCGCCACTTCGATGTAATAGACGCCGACGGCCGGGAACTGGATATTCTGAAACACTGAAATGACCGAGTTGATGTCGTCGCCCGTCCGCAGCCCAAACTGCACCTCGCACGTGCACAGGACCGTTGTCTTGTCCGGAGCCAACAATTTCGCCGTCTGAATAAACTCACCGAAACCGGCAGTCCAGCGGGAGAACAGGAGCAAACGCCCAATCGGAGCGGAAATCTGTCGCACGGCCAGATTGCGAATCACGCCGATCAGAATGAAGTTCTGATTCATTTCAATTCTCACGTCCTCGCAAAGGAGCGCGCACTGAAGGTCCGGTAGAATTCGGGAAGGATCGGCTTGGTTGGTCGGCATGAGGTGTCGGGAGGTCGATTGAGTGAATTGAAAAAAGAAATTCAGACGCGAGTTCAGGCGGCGTTCCCCTCGGCGATCTCGGCCGCTCTCACGGTGTTCTGCATCAGCATGGCGATCGTCATCGGTCCCACGCCGCCCGGGTTGGGCGTGATCTTGCCCGCCACGCCTCGAACGTTCTCGAAATCGACGTCGCCGACGAGGCGCGAACCGTTCTTCGCCGTCGGATCGGCAATACGATTGACGCCCACATCCATCACGGCGGCGCCCGGCTTGACCATGTCCGCTTTGACAAATTCCGCGACGCCCATCGCGGCGACCAGGATGTCAGCGCGGCGACAATGCGCCGCAATATCTTTCGTCCGCGAGTGACACAGGGTGACCGTCGCATTGGCCTTGTCGCTTTTCTGGCAAAGGATCGCGGTCATGGGCTTGCCAACGATGTTGCCCCTGCCAAGCACGACCACTTCCGCGCCCTGCAACTCGACGCCCGAACGCAGCAGGAGTTGGTGAACGCCCGCCGGCGTGCAGGGAACGAATCCGGTCGCATCGCCGGTCATCAACTTGCCAACGTTGACCGGATGAAAGCCATCGACATCCTTGTCCGGAGAAACCGACGCAAAAATGCGGGCCTCAGAAATGTGCGAAGGCAGAGGGGCCTGCACCAGAATGCCGTGCGCGCTGGCGTCGTCGTTGAGCTCCGCGAGCAGCGCCAGCAATTCGGCCTCTGTGGTCGCTTCAGGAAGAACAATGGTTTTTGAATCGATACCCAGCCTTCGGCTGGTTTTCTCCTTCATTCCCACGTAGACCCGCGATGCGGGATCCTCCCCGACGCGCACAAAGCGCAAACCTGGAGCTATTCCCCGATTCTGAAGGGCCTCCACTCGGGCCGCGGTTTCCTCATGGATCTTCTCCGCGATGGCCCGGCCGTCGATAAGGTCGCCCAGCGGCATCAGTTCAACGGCTTGAGAGTCTGAATCTCAATCAACGGCGTCCGAGGCCAGCGCTTGTCGAGCGACTCCCGGCCGGAAACTTCGATCTTCTTGCCGGCATAGTACTTCAACTGCAACTCGGTCTCGCCGGGGTAGAGATAGTTGATCAGGCGCCCCGTATTGGAATCAATCAAGGCGTGGGAGGTGGGAGCGACGATGCTGAAGGCGCGACGCACGACGCCCCGACGCGTGACAATTCGCCGGGGAAACTCAGCCGTCGTCGAAACCGGAGGAGCCGGCACAATGACGATCTCGGACAAACCTCGAACGGAGTCCTTAATCTTCGGCTGGGACAATTCCGTGAGATTCGTCGAAACGCCAACAGGAAAGGATTGGATCGAAGGATTGACGGACGCGGGCTGCACAGGAACGACCGGGTGTGTCGCACTTTTCGTAAGAATCAATTCGGGCGGGACTTGCCCAGGCGAGACTTGAACGGCGGGTGTCGACGCGGACGCATCGACGATCATGATGGGTTCAGATCCAGGTTTAGACGCCGCCTGCTCACTCGGAGCCAACGGCGCAATCTTGACGCTGGGGGTTTCGGGTTTGGCCAGCGCGACGCTCGGCTCGGCCGGAGCGGCCACCGTCGGCTTGGAAGGCGCAATGATCCGTGAGCGTGGCGCGATGATAGCTTTGGCCCGCGCCATCACCGAATCCGATGAATCCGGCGCGAGCGGTCCCACGATCAATGTGCGCGCCCGATTGTCCGCGGGTTTACTCGGCGCGACCGGCGGCTTGATGGCCGGGGCGCCGGGAGCTGCCTTCGGCGGGTCCTCCTGTTGTCCCACGGTCGTAACGGGAGCCGCGGAACTGGCGGTCTTAGCGAGGTAACTCGCGGACACGTAGGCGAACGCTCCCTTGGGCGTTTCAATTTCCATCCATTCTCCGACAGTGCGAATTTCCTTCACCGCCTGCCCCCTCATGACCTGTCCGATCACGCTGTGGTTCAGGGACTGTCCGGAACGCACGTTCAACCGGTCGGCGTTGATCGTTCTAGTGACGGGATCGACATACTTGGCCGATATCCAAACCGGCGTGTTTTCCGGAAGCTCGATCTGAGCCCAACGCGCCGGCTCACCGGGGGCAGGATTGCTGGGCGTAATTTCCCGCAGAAAGACGACAGTCTCACCGTCTCGAAGTTGCGTGATTACTTCGCTGCGCACGGTCGGCTTACCGCGTGCGTTGACGCGGTCGCCGACGACCGTTGTCGGCTCGCCAGCAAACGCGGAACTCGCCGCCAATCCGCTCAATAGCAAAATGCCCGTAATGCGTCTCATAGATCAGCCAATTAGAGAATTAATCTCCGATTCTGTCAATGTTCGCCATTTGCCGGGCGGCAATTCACCCAGGCGAACCGATCCAATTCGAACCCGCTCCAACCGCTCGACATGCAGGTCCTGAGCCTCAAACAATCTCCGCACCTCGCGATTCTTTCCCTCCGCCAGCTCCAACTCGACGACGCTCCGCGAATTATTGGCGCTCAGCAGCCGCGCCTTCTCCGCTTTCAGTTTCTCACCGCGATGCATCAATCCGTTTTCCATTCGTCGCAAAGACCTTCGCTCGACCTTCCCCCGGACTGTCGCCACATACAATTTCCGAATCCCGAAGCGCGGGTGCGTGACTCGCAGGCAAAAATCGCCGTCGTTGGTGACCAGGATTAGCCCTTCGCTGTAGGCGTCCAGCCGGCCCACCGGGTAGAGGTTTACCCACTCTTTCGGCAACAGATCAAACAACGTCTCGCGTCCCTCCGGGTCACTGCGCGTGCAAATGTAACCGCTCGGTTTGTTCACCGCGAAATATCGTTTTCGACGAACCCGGACCGGCTCGCCATCCACTGACACCTGCTGCCGGAGTTCATCAACCTTCACGCCGACTTCGCGGACAACGTCTCCGTCAATGGCGACCCGCCCCGCGCGGATCAGACCTTCGCTGGCGCGCCTCGAGGCCACGCCGGCTTCCGACAGAAATTTTTGAAGGCGAACCATTAAACGTTGTGGGACACCGTCCGAATTCTTGAATTTGGACGGCAATGAATCGAAAATGCTCCCATTACGGAGAAAAAAAAACGCGAACCGCCGAGATTAATGCCTCGGCCGATCCGCGCTTGGAAAACCTGAGTCTATTCGGCCGGTTTGGTCTTTCGCAACCCGATGATCCGATCGCCCTCTTTCCAGTGGCCACGTTTCTTCAGCAGCTCCAGACGCTCAAAACGCTTCAGAACACTGCGTTTCGCGCCCAGCGCGTTGGTCGATCGCAAGCTTGAATGTTGTCCCATAAAAAGTCTTTCGTTCAGATCAAAATTTGGCTTAATTCGTCCCCCGAATTTGGGGAGCCGTGGTTTTTACCAGACAAGCCAAATTAAGCAACCCGTATTTTATCAAGTTTTCAGCGACGCCAATAGCCCGTTCAGCGCAACCAAGCGTCTCTCACCGCAAAACCCTCAGTAAACTTACTTGAAATTTCCCGCATTGAGGACCTCCCTGCCCCAACGGGACCAACCTCTTGAGTCATTGGTGAATCAATCGTAACACCTCACGCTTTTCCAAGGCGAAGCTCGGACAATTTGACGCTGTTCGACACAAATGAAACTGGCCAGCACAGCCCAGTTTGCCCCACGTTTGATTAACCTTTCCAGCAACGCAACGAGAACACTTGGGCATTGCGCAACCTGGCCGCAGGCGCCCGCTTCAAATACACCATCAAGGCTCAAGGCGTGACCGAAGGCATTCACCTCATCACAGTGACTCGTATCTCCGATGCGATTCCGGTCAAGATTTCGGAAGAAGAGACCACCCGCGTCTACTAATCTGAGGTCCGGCTGAATTCACAACCGGCGAGCCTTCGGGCTCGCCGGTATTTTTTGTGACGACATTGCCCCTGTTCACCGGCGGGGCTCGGCCCGACAGTGGGAATGACGGAAACGAGATGAAGCCCGAAAGCGCGCGCCTCCCAAACGGAGGGCGTATTCGCCAAATTCAAAAGACAAAGAGAGGGGCGCGCGAATTCCTTGATTCCACGCCGCGCGCCAAGCAGGATGACTGACATCGCTCACAGCATAGCGTCAGCCGGTGAATCAATTCACGGAGGCGCTGAACATCAGAACATCTGACATCCATGAAGCCAGTCAATCGTCGCCGCTTCCTCCGCAACTCCTTTCTCAGCGCCGCCGCCCTCAACCTTCCGGTTCGTTCATGGAGCCAGGTCCAGGGCGCCAACACCGACCTTCGCGTCGCCGTCGTCGGGTTCAACGGCCAGGGTCGAACCCATATCGAAGGCTTTCGGAAAATGCCCGGCGTGCGCGTCGTCGCTCTTTGTGACGCGGACCAGGCCGTGCTCGACCGCGAAGCCGCAAAGTTTCACAAACGCGGTGAGAAAATCACCAAGTACACCGACGTTCGCAAGCTGCTCGAAGACGACGACATCGATATCGTCACCACCGCGACGCCCAATCACTGGCACGCCCTCATCGCGATCTGGGCCTGCCAGGCAGGCAAGGACGTCTACGTCGAAAAGCCCGTGTCGCACAATGTCTGGGAAGGCCGTCAGATCGTCCGCGCCGCCCGCAAGTATGAACGTATCATTCAGACCGGCACCCAGAGCCGTTCCGCCTCAGGCGTTCGCGAGGCCATCGAGTTTCTCAGGACGGGGAATCTGGGACGAATCGTGCTCGCGCGCGGTCTTTGCTATAAACGACGCAAGTCGCTCGGCCTCGTCAATGGCGCGCAGCCGATTCCCGGCACGGTGGATTACGATTTATGGACCGGCCCCGCTCCGCTCAAGGACCTGAATCGCTACAAGCTGCACTACGACTGGCATTGGGTCTGGGACACCGGAAATGGCGATCTCGGCAACCAGGGCATTCACGAAATGGACATGGCCCGCTGGGCGCTCGGCCAAAACAAGCTTTCGCCCCGAATCCTCAGCATCGGAGGCCGCTTCGGATATCAGGACAACGGTGAAACTGCCAACACCCAGATCGCGCTCCATCACTACCCCGAAGCCCCGCTCCTCTTTGAAGTGCGCGGCCTTGCAGCGAACGCCAACACCGAGGAATTGCCCAACCACAAGGGCGTTCGGGTCGGCGTCATCGTGGAGTGCGAAAGCGGCTATCTCGCGATTCAGGCCAATCAGGCGATCGCCTACGACGGCGACGGCGCCGTTTTAAAGACCTTTGGCGACCGCCGCGAGGACCATCGCCTGAACCACCGAACGAATTTCATCGAGGCCGTGCGCAGCCGCGATCACAGCCATCTCAATGCAGATATTGAAGAGGGCCACATCTCCAGCGCGCTGTGCCACACGGCCAACATCTCTCATCGGCTCGGGCAGTCCTCCGGCGCCGACGAAATTGGCGACGAACTCGCTGACGACGCCGCGGCCGCGGAATCCTTTGGCCGCTGTCGCGAACACCTGCGAGCCAACGGCGTGAATTTGAACATCGATCTGGCAACCCTGGGCGCGCCTCTCGTAATGAACCCGGACCGCGAAAAATTCTACGCAAACGATCGGGCCAACGCACTGCTGACGCGCGAGTATCGCGACGGCTTCTCCGTCCCTCGCCGCGTTTAGCCAGCCACGGCGGGTCCGAAACGATCACCCAAAATCGGCGAGCGCGGAGAGCGGGCTTCACGTCGCCTCAGTTCGAATCCTCGTTCCCGCGATAAATGGCCGCAATCGATGCATGGAGGCGGAGAATCCCCGAAATGCACAGGAATACCGTCCAACGATATCGCCTACGTCACTCAAGCCCCGCACACCGGAACGGCGTGTAACCTAGCCTCGATCTCAACGTCGACAACACGACGGATCCATACTGGTCGCTGCGACCGGACTTCATGACGGACCCGCTGTTTCTCTGGACGCCCAATCTATCTCGCACGGAATTACTGGATGGAGTCCGGTTTTCCGATCTGAGCGGAGCCGTCATTGATGCCCCGGTTCGCAGCGGATCGAGCCTGACCTGCACGCTGCCGGACATTTCCCAAAC
>JBLHKZ010000261.1:0-8030 GCA_047618185.1 Limisphaerales bacterium | reverse complement strand
CGCATTTTTTCAACCTCCTCCTCGATGCTCGACGCGACGGCGCTATTGCCGATGTTGGCGTTGATCTTCACGAGAAAGTTCCGCCCGATGATCATCGGCTCGGACTCGGGGTGATTGATGTTGTTTGGGATGATGGCGCGACCGGCGGCCACTTCGTCCCGCACAAACTCAGGCGTGATCTGCTCGGGAATGCGTTGCGGAAAACGCTTGAAGATACCCGGCGTGTAAGGGCTCTCACCGAGCTGTGATGAGCCGGCGTGCTGTTTATCGAGGTCGTCGCGGACAATGTCCTGCGACATCTCGGCGATCTTCGCGCGGCCCAGGTTTTCGCGAATGGCGATGAACTCCATCTCCGGCGTGATGACCCCGGCCCTGGCGTAGGCGAGCTGCGTGACGACCTTGCCGGCTTTGGCGCGCAGCGGACGACGACGCTCACCCTTGAGCCCCGGAAATTCCACCAGGCGATTCTTCTCCGCCTTGCTCGCGTATTCGGCATGCTTGCCGGAAAGATAACCGTCGTCCTGCGGGAGAACCTCGCGCCCCTCGATTTCCTCCACATCGCCGCGGGCGCGAATCCACTCGGCGCGCAAGGCGGGCAAGCCTTCGTCTGACTTGCCGGCGAAATCCGGATCGCCCCACGGCCCGGAGCAATCGTAAAGCCGCAACGGCTCGTTCGGCGTGACTTCGCCGGTGTAGGATTTGGTCGGCGTGAGTTTGATCTCGCGCATTGGCACGCGAACGTCGGGGTGCAACTCGCCCGACACGTGAACTTTGCTGCTGTTGGGAAGCTGTTCGGAGCTGTGCGGTTCGAAGGACTCTTGGGATGCAATCATAGTGTTAAAGGCGCGATTCGATCAGACAATGGGCGAACGGGAGGAAGCCGTCTTCCCTACGCCAGCATTACCTAGATCAGGTTCATCCGGGTCAACCGCGCTCCCGCGCCGCACTCTCAGCCTTCGTCCTGTTTCGGACCGGTTGGCTCCCCGCAAAGAGAGGCAGAATGAAACCGAGCGTCGGCAGTGTCAAGGAATGGCGGGAAGGGAAACCGGCCATGCGCAAGGCCGAGGTAAAGAATCGAAATCAGCGCGTCACGCGCCGGCTTTTTCGCTGGAGCCCTCTTCAGACTGGAAAGACCGCCCGCAACCGCAGGTTTCGCTAGCGTTCGGATTGAGGATCTTGAAGCCGCCATCGTTCAAGGTGTCTTTAAAATCGACGACCGTGCCAAGCAGGTACTCGGAGCTGAAGTCATCGACGATCAACTTCACCCCGAAAAACTCGCGCACGACATCCCCATCGCGCTGTTCGTCGAAGACCATGCCGTATTTCATGCCCGAGCAACCGCCGCCCTCAACGTAGACGCGCAACGGCTTGCCGGCGTCCTTTTCATTCTTCGACTGCATCGAACGCACTTCGTTCGCCGCATCCTCGGTCAGGATTACAATGTTTTCGGTTTCAGTTGTTGCGCTCATAATTGCTTCGACCGGAACGTAGTGGAGGCATCCAACGAAGTCAATTGGAGCCCGTCGCCGACGCCTCAACCTTCACGGGCGCAGTCCGCGCCTTGATTCTGGCTTCCACGGCTTTGTGCAAATGCGGCAGGTCTTTCTGCAATCGCCTGAGCACGTTCTTCGCATCACTGTCTTCAATCAGGGAATCCGCGAATGCCAGCGTAGCCCGCTCCAGCCAGTAGGGGGCCGGATGCTCCTGATTCTGCTTCTCGAAATGATAGACTTCGCGCCATTGATTGCGGGCTAGCGCGAGCAGTTTCGGATCTGGCGGGTTTTGCAATCGGGCCTTCGCCCTAAACGCAACGCCCATCGCGTAATGGGCTTCGTTGCGCGAAGCGACATCGACCGCCGAATGGTCGATCACAAGCTGGTAAAAACGGATGGCATCGTCGTAGCTTCCCTTCTGTAAGTTACAGTGGCCAAGCCTGCCCAGCGCCAGCGGATGGAGCGTGGTTTTCGCGAAATCGGTGGCGATCTGATTGAAAACATTGATGGCTTTCGACCAGCGCTCGACCTTGTCGCCCCGCGGTTCGAGTATTGTCACGTCGCCAATCGCAAAATAGGCGCGCGCGCGCCACTCATCTGAAGCCTCTTTGTCCCCGGCAAGCTTGGAAAAACGATCGCGCGCTTCATTCCACCCCGACCGCTTCACCGCGCATTGCCCGGCCATGAAGCGCGCCCGGTGAGTCAGTTCCGAAGGCGGCCAATTCGTCGTTTGAAAAATGGTGAGATAATACTTCTCGGCGGTTGGCGCGTGGTTGACGTCCTTGTCGATCTTGTTGAAATAGTAGTCCGCCAGCCACTGATACGCGAAAGCCGACAGTGCATTGGTCTTGTGGGCCGCGACAAAGTTGGTGTAGATGCCGAACGTGTTCGAAAACTGGCCCGCGTTGGAATTCAGCCGCCCGAGTTCGAACTGGGCTCGTGGAACCAATGAATGTTTCTTGTTCTCCTCGCTGGCCAGCCACTCGGTCACTGCGGCGATCCCTTTCGTATGATCCCCCTTGAAGCTGTGAGTCAGGCTGCTCGCCAGCTTCAATTCCGAACTCAAGGGCAGTTTGACTCCGTTCTTCGCGAAGTCCGCGATGCAGTTTGAAAACACCTTTTCCGCCTCCTCATACTTGCCGACGTCGATGAGGGCCTGTCCGACTTGTAGAGCGCTGCGCCCGTAAAGCTCGCTGCGCGGGTAGTCGCTTCGCATCCGCTTCAATGCCGTCTGCGCGAGATGAAGACCTTTCAGCTCTCCCATCCGTATCGCCGCCGTGGCGATCTGGTGAATGGCGCGGTCGCCATAGCCGTTCTTGACTTCCGGCAGATCGCCGAAATCGTCCAGCGAGCGCAGATAATTCGTCACCGCCGCCATGTAGTTGGTCAGTCTGAAATGGGAGTCCCCCATCTTAAAGATCGCCCGGGCCTGAATGACTCGATTCGTGGTCGCGCCGGCGCGGGCGGACGCTTCCGCAAAATCACCCAGCGCCTTCGCGTCCTCGCCCACAATTTCGAGGCATTCCCCGCGATGCAGATAAGCCGTGGCCAGACGCGAGCTGTTCGTGAAGTTTATGATCAACAGATCAAAGCTCGAATACGCCTTCCCCAGATGCAAAGTCGTGTTCGTCAGCGTTGTCGGCGGGACCGAAGACTCAGTGGTTCGGCGGGCTTCAAATTCCCCCAGGCTCATCTCCCCGATCGTCAGGTGGATGAGGTCGAGATCCGGCGCCGTTTGATATTTCGTCAAGATGGTCCCGAGGGACGCGATGCTCTCAACATTCTTATTTTGGTTGATCCGCAAAGCCACGATCCGATTGAGCGCTTCACGCTGCCACCTCGACGGCATTTTCGGATTCAGCGCCTCCTCGTAAACCTTGACCGCTTCATCGGCCTTGCCCAGCTGGACCAGGGCCTCAGCCTTGCTTGAAATCGAATCGCCAAGCCACTCTTTGTCCGCAATTTCGCCGGCCATGGAAATGAGCGAGTTGGCGCGTTTGAGCGCATCCTCGAACTGAGCCTTGGCCGCCACTGGATTGAGCGCATCGGCGAACTGATTCCCGGCGGCCATTGAGATGCGGTACTCCAGATGCGTCCAACGCCAATGCAGCTCGAAGCTGACCGACTCTCCGGGAGCGATCCGATGATTGAGCTCCGAACGCAAGGGATTGTATAGTTCTCGCTGCCCTCCGGCCAATATTGCCTCACCCAGGGTCAGCAATCCGAGCACGACGATCTCGTCCTTCGGGCGGAGCGCGGCCTGCGTGCGAAACACCCCTTTCGGATCGTTCAACAACTTGATTACGGCGGGGTAATTCTTCTGTTTCAGCAAGGCCTCCCCCTGACCGTGGCTGGCTTCCAACGCCCGCGCCGATCCAGGATAGCCTTTAAGCAGTTGCGCAAAGCCCTTCTCCGCCTCCACGAATTTCTCCAGGCTCAGGTCGCACTCGGCGATCCAGTAGAGATACTCGTCGGCCAACTTGCCCGATGCCGCGACCCGACCCGCCAGGAACTCACGGGCGGCCTTCTGTTTTCCACGCCTGAATTGACTTTGCGCCTGCCCCAACACCGCCGCCGAAATGCGCGCCGATTGGGGGAATCGTTTAATGAATTCGGCAAAATCCCGTTCCGCATATTCCAACAACGCGCCCCCGTCCTCCAACGCCTTGGTTGCAGCCCTAAACAGATTCTCCTCGGTGGTTGCGTTCGCCGGAGCGGGCGAAACCGCCGGCTTTGTCGCAGGCGTTTGTGACGGAGTCACTTTGACCGGAGTCGGCGGCTTCACGGGCTGAGCTGGCGTGGCCTGCGCCAAAACCTGAACAGCCGCCGTTGAAAACAGCCACGATGCCGCCGCCAATCCGATCCAACGGATTTTCCCGATGGAGCGGATATTTAATTTAGGCAAATCGCTCAGGCGCATAACGGCAAACCAGTTATCCGACAGCGCCGGAAAGGACGCCACTCAAAAATCGTCCAGTGTGGCTCGCCTCGCATTCAGCGACGGTCTCCGGGCGTCCGACCACTACGATCTCTCCGCCGCCGTCGCCGCCTTCCGGCCCCAGGTCGACAATCCAGTCGGCGCACTTGATCACGTCCAGATTGTGCTCAATGACCAGCAATGTGTTTCCCGCCGCGCGGAGCTTAAACAAGACCTCGAGCAATTTGGCGACATCGTGGAAATGCAGCCCGGTCGTCGGCTCATCCAGGATATAAAGTGTCCGCCCGGTCGCCCTGCGGCTCAGCTCCGTCGCCAGCTTGATCCGTTGTGCCTCGCCGCCGCTCAACGTCGTCGCCTGTTGCCCCAACCGGATGTAACCCAGCCCAACCTCCGCCAGCGTCAGACAGATCGCGTAGATCTTCGGGACCGCGCGAAAGAAATTCAGGGCCTCGTCCACCGTCATGTCCAGCACGTCCGCGATATTGCGGCCCTTGTAATTGATTTCCAGCGTTTCGCGGTTGTATCGCCGCCCCGCGCAGGCCTCGCAGGTGACGTAGACCGGCGGCAGGAAATGCATCTCGATCTTGATCAGGCCGTCGCCCTGGCATTTTTCACAGCGCCCGCCTTTGACATTGAAACTGAACCGCCCCACATCGTAACCGCGGATTCGAGCCGCCGGCAGTTTCGAAAACAATTCGCGAATGTGATTAAACATCCCGGTGTAAGTCGCGGGATTGCTGCGTGGGGTTCGCCCGATCGGTGTCTGGTCGATCACGATCACCTTGTCCAACGCCTCGACGCCGCGCAGTTCCTGGTGCGCGCCCGGGCGATCTTTCGTCCCCATGAGCTTGCGCGAAAGCGCCCGACAAATGATGTCGTTCACCAGGGTGCTTTTTCCCGACCCGCTCACTCCGGTCACGCAGGTAAGCGCGCCGACCGGAATCCGCGCGTCGATCCCCTTGAGATTATTCTCGCTCGCTCCGATCACCTCGAACCACATCCGTCCGACCAGCGGTCGCGACTCTTTCTTGGGCGGCGGAATGCTCAAAGCCCCGCTCAGGTATTTACCGGTCAAGGATTGCGGGCTGGCGATAATTTCATCCACCGTCCCCTGCCCCACAATCTCTCCCCCGTGAACCCCGGCGCCCGGCCCCAGATCGATCACATGATCGGCCGCGCGAATCGTTTCTTCGTCGTGCTCGACCACCAAAACAGTATTCCCCATGTCCCGAAGCTCGATCAGCGTCCGCAGCAGTCGCTCATTGTCGCGCTGATGGAGCCCGATGCTGGGTTCGTCGAGAATGTAGATCACGCCCACCAGCCCGGCGCCGATCTGCGTCGCCAGCCGAATGCGCTGTGCCTCCCCTCCGCTCAAAGTGCCGCTTTCCCGATCGAGCGTCAGGTAGCCCAGCCCGACGTTGCGCAGGAAATCCAGGCGCAACTTAACTTCCTTGATCAAATCCCCCGCGATCTTCGCCTGAAACTCCGTCAGCTGGAGTCCATCGAAAAAAGCGTGCGCCGCATCGACGGACATCCCGCACACATCCATGATCGAAGCGCCCGGAATCCGCGCGCTTTCCGACTGATCCGCGCGATCCGGAAGCGCATCGCCCAGAGTCACCGCGAGAATCTCCGGCTTAAGCCGGCGCCCCAGGCAGGCGTCGCAAGGTTGGGGGCTCATGAACGCCTTCAGCCGACGCCGCGTAATCTCGCTGTCCGTCTCGTCGTACAGACGCTTCATATTTGGAATCACGCCTTCAAAGGGCTTGAGCGTCTCGCCCACCTTGCCCCCTCGCATAAAATGGAAAACCACTTTGCTTTCGCCCGTGCCGTGGAGCAATGCCGTCCTAAAATCCTCTGGCAATCCGCGCCATTGCTTGGCTGTGCTCTGCTCGAAATGATCGGCCATCCCCTTGAGCAGAGTGTTGTAGTAGGCGACCATGCGCTTACCGCCGCGCCGCCATGGCAACAGGGCGCCCTGCTCCATCGATTTCTCCGGATTGGGAACGACTAGATCCTCGTCGAAAACCAGCTTCTGCCCGAGTCCATGACATACGCCGCACGCGCCAAAGGGAGAATTGAAGGAGAAATGCTTCGGCGTGAGCGTGTCAAAGCTCTTGCCCGTCGCCGGGCTGTACATGCGATTGGAATGCAAGGCCTCCTCCCACTTGTCTGAATTGCGATTTTTCGGATCCTGCCGCAGCGTCAACAGCCGTCCTTCGCCCCACTTCAAGGCAGTCTCCACCGAGTCCGCCAGCCGCACTCGAATCTTCTCGTCGATCACCAGACGATCGACGATCACTTCGATGGTATGCCGAGCCTTCGCGTCCAGCTTGAGCCGCACGTTGCTGGCCAGTTCCACCAATTCTCCATCGACACGCGCCCGCACGAATCCCTCCCGCGCCAGCCGCTCGATCACGTCGCGAAACTCTCCCTTCTGATCCTGCACGACCGGGGCCAGCAGCATCAACCGGGTCTTGGGCGGCAGGGACAGGATCTTGTCGATGATATCCGTCGCGCTCTGTTGTTGGATCGGACTGCCCGTGTCGGGGCAATGCGGCTGCCCGACATGCGCGAAGAGCAGCCTCAGGTAGTCGTAAATCTCCGTGGTCGTCGCGATGATCGAGCGCGGACCGGTGCCCGAACCGCGCTGCTCGATGGCGATCGTTGGCGACAGACCCTCAAGGTAGTCCACATCCGGCTTTTGCAACTGATCGAGAAACTGCCTGGCGTAAGACGAAAGCGATTCAACGTATTTACGTTGGCCCTCGGCGTAAATGGTGTCGAAGGCAAGCGAGGATTTCCCCGATCCGCTCAAGCCCGTCACCACCACCAGCCGGTCGCGCGGGATATCCAGAGAAATGCCCTGGAGATTGTGCTCCCTCGCGCCGCCGATTCTGATGAATTGTTTGGACATACAGCTGAATTCCGCAATGAGCGGAATCGAGCAGTATAGGATTCCATCGTCGGCAAGAAAAGAGAATGCGGCGCGCTGGGTCGAGAAAATCAGATTGCAGGGCCCTTCGGTTGGCCGCGATTGGAAGCGGGTGATGACGGCGAACGGCGACAGAGGATAAATAGAGCGAACCCTTGATCGAAGACGCCTTCGCCTAGGGCGGAAAGCCAAACGCCAGCTTCACCGCCGCGTATTCCGGATGGACCTCGCCGTCCTTCGCGCGAATGATCAGATCCGGCTCCTGCCAACTTCGCTCGCGCATCGCCTCCGGCAAATCTTCCGCCCGCATCATCGCGAACAGTCCCAGCAACGGTCGCTCCGGCTCGCGCAAGACCACCTCCCGCCAACGAACGATGCACAGCCCTGCTTCCTTTGCCGCGGCTTTGACCCGATCATGCTGTTCCTCCGGCGCCACGGGAAACACACAGGCAAACAGCCCGCCCGGCGCCAGATGCCTCACAGCGATCGCGCAGTAATCAGCGACCGTGCCGCGCAATTCAAATCGGCACGCGATTTTCTGCGGATGATTCCCCTCCGGCCCGCTGCCCTGCGGAAAATAGGGCGGACTTCCAAGAACCAGATCGAATCGCTCGTCCGCGGCCAACGCGCCCGATTCACGAAAATCGCCCATGCGAATATCATA
>JBLHKZ010000260.1:0-8127 GCA_047618185.1 Limisphaerales bacterium | reverse complement strand
TTGAAGTTCTGGAAATGTCCGGTGTCTTCGACGATGAATTTGACTGTGGTGTTGCCGGAGGCGACGCCGACTTCGCTGCCTCCCTGGCCGGTTCCGCAGCCTTGCCAGATGTAGACTTTGTAGTCGCCGGGCTTGGCGGTGAAATGCCATTCGCACCAGTCCTCCGTGTTCACCCAGTAACCGACGGTGTTCTTGTGCGGTTGCGGCTCGAACCGGAGTTTCTCGCCGTGGGTCACGGCGTCGTATGCGTGAAAGTTAATGGCGCCGTCTGGTTCCGGACGAACGACCCGAGGCTCGGTCGGCAGGTAGGGCGCGCCGTCTTTGATCTCGATGATGACTGCCAGGGGATACTTTGCGTTCTTCGGCAAGGTCACGAGCCAGTGATCGATCTCGGGAACGAACTTCAGCGCATGGCGATCTTTGTCGCCGTCGAGGTAGACCGATCCAATGCGGTTGTTGAGGCGGGGGATGTCGAGCTGGTTGTCGGCCGGCGCTTTCTTGACGTTCAACTTCAGGTAACCGAGCCCGAGTTCGATCGCGCCCCATACTTTCTTCATCGGAAACTGCGTCGAGGTCTTCACGTGAAATGCGAGACTCTTCGTGTCGGATGTGATCGTCGCCTTTAACGGGGTTCCCTCGGCGTCGGCGTCGATTATTCGAACGTCTTCAATAGTGGGGCGCAGTTCGGAGCGTTGGGACATGACGCGGATCTCGACGTTGTAATCGCCGGGGATGGGCCCGTCTTCCTGCTTGATGGCGATCTTGCTCTTGCGGAGATACCCGACAACTTGCGGGGCGTGCGGATCGGTGGTGTGGTTCAATGTAATCCATCCCCGCGTGATCGGATCTCCGTCGATGGTGATTTCACCAGTGAGCGCCTGGCGTTCCTGGTCGGTGAGGAATCCGTTGGTGCGCAGCCAGTCCTCGAGGCGGCCGCTCCAGGAGGAAAGCACGGGATCGCCGGCGCCGAGACCCAGGCCGTGCGAGCCTTTCTGAAAGATGTGCAATTCGGCCGGAACCTTGGCTTTGCGCAGCGCCAGGTAGAACAGGACGTTGTTCTCGGGCGGCACGCTGGTGTCTTCGCCGGTGTGATGGAGAAAGGAGGGCGGCGTCTCGGCGTTGACCTGTTTTTCATTCGACATCAGCTCAACGAGTTTGGAATCGGGATCTTCGCCCAGCAGGTTTTTCTTGGAGCCGCGGTGCATGTATTTCTCCTCGGTGAACGTGACAACCGGGTAGCCGAGAATCGCAAAGTCCGGGCGACAGCTTTCTCGCGCGATGGCATCGGCTGCATCCGCTTTGCCGCGATGCCAGTGGGTGGCGAGCGAGGAGGCAAGATGGCCGCCGGCGGAGAAGCCCATGATCCCAACGCGATTCTTGTCGACGCCATATTCGGCGGCGTTGGAGCGGACGAATTGCATCGCGCGTTGGGCGTCGTTGAGCGGCGTGGGGTGTTTGTAGTCGGGAGACAGGCGATACCGCAGGACAAACGCTGCGACGCCGAACTTGTTGAAGTAGCGCGCGAGTTGCTGCCCCTCGTGATCGATGGCCAGGCCACGATAGCCGCCGCCTGGGCAGATGACGACGCCCGCGCCGTTGGCGATATCGTTGTCCGGAAGATAGACGCGGAGGGTGGGATTGTGCGCTTCGCCATCGCCCTTGGCGCCCGGCGCGCCGTCGACGTAGAGCGGGACAGGCTGCGGACCGTAGTTTGGCGCGACTTTCGGCGCGGCGAGGGGGTTCATCGGAAGAGTGACGGAGATGAGCGCGGCGGCGATGGATTGGGAAATAACGGTTCGGTGAATCATGATGGAAATGGGGCCGCATTATTGCCCTGCCTTTCGTCGCGTCAATGTTTTGGATGGCGCTTGTAAGGCGTTCGTGGTCCCGGAGGGACATCTGATAATAGCCCGGCGTTTCAACGCCGGGACCAAGCCCGTCGAGATTCGTCCCGAAGGGACGGTTGAGAATGGTGACCTTGTTTCAGTCGTCCCTTCGGGACTCGCGCCACGCACTCAAAACCCAGCGTTGAAACGCTGGGCTATTGTCGATGTGTCCCTTCGGGACTCGTTCAGTTCGCGACGATGTTCACGAGGCGGCCCGGGACGACGATGATCTTGCGGACGGTTTTGCCTTCGAGCTGTTCCTTGATTTTGTCCGTGGCCAGCGCTGCGGCTTCGGCGTCGTCCTTGGACGCGTCCTTCGGAAGCTCGATGCGATCGCGGACTTTTCCGTTGATCTGCACGGGCAGGGTGATGGTGGCCTCGGTGAGCACGGATTCATCCCACTTGGGCCACTCTTTGTAGGCGAGCGTGGAGGAACTGCACTTCGTAATGGCGTTGAGCTTGGCGGCCAGTTCCTCGGCCAAGTGCGGGGCGAAAGGTTGGAGCAGTTGGAGGAACTGGCACAATGCCGACGCGGGTTTTGTTTTCCAGGACTGCGCTTCGCTGACGAAGATCATCATCGCGGAAATGGCGGTGTTGAAGCGCATGCCATCCAGATCCTCAGTGACCTTCTTGATGCAGGTGTGGAGCGCTTTGCTTTGTTCCTTGGTTGTTTCGGCATCCTGGATCGAGGCGTCGAGTTTGACGGCGTCGAGATGCTGTTCGCCGTTGGACTCGTCGGTGGTGAGGTTCTGCTCGAAGTCGGTGTCGCTCTGGCCGTCGATGAAGAGTCGCCAGACCTTGCCGAGGAACTTGTAAACGCCGGAGACGTTTTGGGTGGTCCAGGGTTTGACCATTTCCAGTGGCCCCATGAACATCTCGTAAAGGCGGAAAGCATCGGCTCCGTAGTGCTTCAGCACGTCGTCGGGGTTGACGACATTCCCGCGGCTCTTGCTCATCTTGAAGCTGCGTGCGTCGACGCGAATGCCTTTGTCGGCGGGGAGGACGTAGTGATGGCCGTCCTGCTCGACGTCATCTTCGGTCAGATTTTCGCCAAAGCATTTTGCGCCGGTCTGTTTGTGAACGCCGGCGAGTTTGGCGCCGTCGTCGGTGGCTTCCTCGCTGATATCATTCAGGTCGTTCGAGGAAACCGGATTACCCTCGGCGTCCTTGAAGAGGTTGTATTCGACCTCGCCAAGGATGAGGCCCTGATTGACGAGGCGATGAAACGGCTCCGGCGTGGAAACGTGGCCGAGATCGAACAGGAACTTGTGCCAGAAGCGCGCGTAAAGCAGATGCAACACGGCGTGCTCTGTGCCGCCGACGTAAAGATCGACGCCGGGTTTGGCGTCGGCTCCCGAGGCCTCGGTCTGGCCCATCCAATACTTCTCGGCTTCGGAGCCGCAGAACGCATCGTTGTTTTGCGCGTCCATGTAACGGAGGTAGTACCAGCAGCTGCCGGCCCATTGCGGCATGGTGTTGGTCTCGCGGGTCGAGCCGTCGGGCCGTTTGACCCAATCCTCGGCGCGGGCGAGGGGAGGCTCGCCGGTGGAGGTCGGCTTGTAGTCGGTCAGGTCCGGCGGCAGGACGGGCAGGTCCGATTCGGGAAGCGCCTCGTGCTTGCCGTCTTTCCAGACGATGGGAAAGGGTTCGCCCCAATAGCGCTGCCGGCTGAAGAGCCAGTCGCGAATCTTGTAATTGATCGTCTTCTCGCCGAGGCCCTTTTCTTTCAACCACCCGATGATCTTTGTCTTGGCTTCGGAGCTGGGCAGGCCGGTCAGGAAATCGGAGTTGATGCTGACGCCGTTTCCGGTGAACCCGATGTTCTCTTCGTCGCCGGGCGCTTCGACGACTTCAATCACCGGGAGATCGAACTTGCGGGCAAATTCCAAATCGCGTGAGTCGTGGCCGGGCACGGCCATGATGGCGCCGGTGCCGTAGCTGATGAGCACATAGTCGGCGACCCAGACCGGGATCTTTTTGCCGTTGACGGGATTGATCGCGTAGCCGCCCGTGAACACGCCGGACTTGTCCTTGTTGAGATCTGTGCGATCGAGATCGCTCTTTTTCGCGGCCTGTTCCTGATAGGCTTTGACCGCGTCTTTTTGAACGTCGGAGGCAATGGAATCGACGAGCGGATGCTCGGGCGAAAGCACCATGTAGGTGGCGCCAAATAGAGTGTCGGGTCGGGTCGTGAAGACGCGAAGCTTTTCCTCGGAACCGTCGACCTGAAAATCGACTTCGGCGCCCTCGGAGCGTCCGATCCAGTCGCTCTGCATTTTTTTGAGCGAAGCAGGCCAATCAAGTTGCTTCAGATCGTCGAGCAGTCGCTGGGAGTAGGCGGTGATGCGGAGCATCCATTGGCGCATGGGTTTGCGAACGACGGGATGGTTTCCTCGCTCGCTCTTCCCATCGATCACTTCCTCATTGGAAAGCACGGTTCCGAGATTGGCGCACCAGTTTACCGGGGCGAATGAACTGAAGGCGAGTCGATGATTGTCACGATACTCCCGTTTTTCATCCTCCGTTGAAACTGTGTCCGGGTAGACGAGAGTCTCAATGGACTCTGCCTTGTTGGTCTCGGGATTGAACCACGAGTTGTAGAGCTTCAGGAAAATCCATTGGCTCCATTTGAAATAGTCCGGGTCCGTGGTGTTGACTTCGCGAGTCCAGTCGTAGCTGAATCCCAGGTCCTGGATCTGCCGCTTGAATGTGGCTACGTTCTTTTCCGTGAATTCACGCGGATGTTTGCCTTTCTCGATTGCGAATTGCTCGGCGGGAAGGCCAAACGCGTCCCAGCCCATCGGGTGGAGAACATTAAATCCCTGGGCGCGTTTGTAGCGCGAGACGATGTCGGTGGCGGTGTAGCCCTCCGGATGTCCGACGTGCAGGCCGGAACCCGAGGGGTAGGGGAACATGTCGAGGATGAAGCACTTGGGCGGCAGCGTGCCGGCCGTGTGGCGCGCGGCAAAAGGATGGTCCGCCGGGATGGCCTCGCCGGGATTCCAGGCGCGAAAGGTCTGGCCTGCTTCCCACTGGCGGCGCCACTTGGGCTCGATGATATGAAACGGATACTGTCTGCGTCGGATCGACATAAGCGCGGGAGTGTGCAAAACAGCGTTTCGATGGGCAACAGAAGAAATGAACGCGGTGGCCCAAGGAATTTAGTCACAATGGGGGATACCCATGGCGATGGATTGCGGGCTACTCTGCTGCGTCCGTTTGTTCTGGCGGGCGTTGACTGCGTAGATCGAGGTTGACTCAAATGAAGCGGGAATTTCTTAAAGGGCGTAATCGGTTCCAGGTGTTTGTGACCCTTGCGTTGTGCTGCGGGGCGATCTCGGCGGCCTTGATCCTCAGCGCCTGTTCGTCCATCGAACGGACGGCGACGATTCCAGTGTCGAACGATGGAGCGGATTTCGTCGGCAACGCGGCGTGCGTGGATTGCCACAAGAGCGTGACGGATGTTTTTCACGGGAGCATGCATTCGCGGGTGCGATTGGCCGATCCCGAGATTGGCGATACCAGCTGCGAGACTTGCCACGGGCCCGGGAGCAAGCATGTCGCAATGGGAGGCTCCCAACGACGGGCGATGCATATTACCAATCCCGGCCGCGATTCGACCGCTTGTTTCAAGTGCCATCTTCAGCAGCATGCCGAGTTCAAGCTGCCGTATCGTCATCCCGTTGTTGACGGACCGGTGAGCTGTGTGACCTGTCACGATCCGCATGCGGCTGAGATCATGAAGCCCAGGGCGTTGGCCATGCGTCAGACGAACGGCCAATGCGCGGATTGTCACGAGCAGCAGACTCGGCAGTTTGTGTTTGAGCACGAGGCGTTGCGGGAAGGCTGCATCACCTGTCATCAGCCGCACGGCTCGATTCACCCGGATTTGTTGAAGCAGCGCGACGCAAATCTCTGCCTGCGCTGCCATGCGCAACTGCCCGGCGCGGGCGGCGGCGTATTGATCGGCAAGACGGATCACTCGACTTTCCTTACGCGCGGCACGTGCTGGAGTTCCGGCTGCCACACTGCGGTTCACGGATCGAACATCAACCCGCATTTGCGTTATTAAGGCGGATGCCAATCTTGATTTTGGGATGGGGATGGGACCCGCCGAGCCGTGGGGAATGCCCGGACGTGGAATGAGGCGGCTTGGCGTTTGGGTGATTGCCGCAGTGTGGCTGGGGATAACATTCACCGTTTCTGCGGCGGTCGATACGAGCAGGCTTCCGGAATCGGCGCCGGATCCGATCGTTTTCTACACGGATATTTTTCCCATCTTTGAAAACTCCTGTCTTCGCTGCCATGGGCCCAATAAGCCGAGGAGCGGCTATCGGTTGGACCGGCGGGACGCGGCGATCAAGGGCGGCGACATCGGCGAGGCGATCACGGTTGGCGACGGCGGGAACAGCCCCTTGATTCATTATGTGGCGGGGCTGGTGGAGGACATGGAGATGCCGCCCGAGGGCAAGGGCGAACCGCTGACCCAACGTGACATCATGCTTCTGCGGGCCTGGATCGATCAGGGCGCGGTCTGGGATGGCGATCCGCCTCAGCGAGCTCCAGGTCCGGGGGGGATGCAGGGTCCTGGCGGACGGCCGGAGCTGGAGCTGGACATGGGGTTCGGCTTCTTGGACGCCAGCGGTTCGGCGATGAAATTTATGGAGCACCAACGCACTCAGTCCGATTGGACGGGCGGGGTGGAGCGGTTTCGTTATGTGCAGCCTATCGGGCGGGATCGCATTTTCATGACCGAAGGCGGCGCGTATTGGGGGCGCGATAATTACCGTCTGCAATTTGAATTAAGGGATTTTGAGAAGGGCTACATCCGGATTGGCGCGGATCAGTCGCAGCGCAACTTCGACGGCGTCATTGGCGCGCCGCCGCCCGGAGCGGGTCTGCCGTTGCAGGTGAATGAGGCCGACGAGCCGGATACCACGCGCTTCTTCGTCGAGGCCGGCTTGCGCGACAATGACTGGCCGGAGTTGACGATTCGTTACGAGTATACCGAGGGCGGGACTCGCTCGATGATCGAATCGATCAGCCCGGCGGCCGTGGCGCCGGGCGGGCCGCCCGATTCACGCACGAGGGTTGAGGAGAAGCACCTGGTGACGTTCAAGATCTCGGACAAACTGGGCGGCTGGTTCATCGAGGACAACGCGCGAATGGAATGGTATGACCTGAAACTCAGCAGTTCGACGACGGAGATTTCAACCGCTGGCGGCCCTCCGAGGCCGGGGAGGATGATCACGACGGACGAAAGCGCGCGCCATCTGCATGGCGTGAATTCGATCATTGCGCAGAAGGAGATTCGCGACGGCTGGTTTGTCTCGGTCGGGCATCTGTATGCCGCGACCGACGGCGACGCTTCGTTCACGGTTTCCCAAACCCTCCCTCCCGGTCCGCCGCCTCCGGGAGGAACCTTGAACTGGTTTGGCAATGGCATCCTGCTGGCCAATCGGGACCACGTCTTCAATCTTTCTACGCGGCTCGGTCCGTGGCGGGGCTGGACCTTGTCCGCGGGCGCGCAAAGCGAATTCGAACATCGCGAGGGCTTTGGCAATGTGCGCCTGGACGCGGGAGTGATTCCGGCGCCGGTGGTGATCGATTCCAATTTCAATCGAAACGGGTTGGAGGAGACGGTGGAGCTGCGCTATGACCGGATCGCCAATACGGTCGCCTTTGCCGAGGCGGATTTCCGGCAGGAAAGCATCGGGCAGTTTGACCGGTTGGACGATTCGCCTGGAGGGGTGACGGGATCTTCTTTTCTGCGGGACACGGATGCGAGCAGCGATCGCAAGGATTTCCGGCTGGGCTTCACCCACTCGCGCTGGCGCCAGGCGAGTTTCACGGCCCAGTTTGAACATCGGGATAGGCATGAAAGCTACACCCATTTGCGGGATGAAAATTTCATCCCGAGTCCATTCACGGGACTGGGATACTCGGCCTTCATTCGTGGGCGGGACACCCTCTCGGAGGAGATGAGCATGCGTTTGAGTTTGCGGCCGACCCGATGGCTGCAAACTCAACTCAAGTATCGTTACGAATCGACCGATTTCACGACCGAGCACGACGGGATCGTCTTCTTCGGAACTCCGCAGGGAACGGTGTTCTCGGGCGAGCAGTTGGCGCACATCTACAGCGCCAATGTCACGTTGACGCCGTGGCGCAGATTGTATTTCACGACGACGGTCTCGCTGCAGGATTCGGCGACGGAGACATTTAACAACAACAGCGCAGC
>JBLHKZ010000259.1:0-8174 GCA_047618185.1 Limisphaerales bacterium | reverse complement strand
GCCTGTGACGGGTATGCTAGCCGACGATCTTGCTGACATATATCGTGACCTCCAGGAGGGAGTCGATAATGCAGCCAATGGGCACCTTGATGACGCTTGTTTCGATTGGTGTCAGAGCTACTCGTCGCACTGGGCTAGGCATGCAGTCAATGCGCTTGGGGCGATCGAAATCTATCGAACTGATAATAACGAACGGGTCGAACAAGGCGCGGATGACCAAGCCGCTGCCGCTGCGAAGTAGAAGTTTTGAAGCCAGTTCTAACACTAACCCAGAAGTCGAAAGCGCGCTGTCAGCAGCGGCTGGCATCGCTTTGACGTTAGGTAATAATAAATACGATGGCATTTCACTTCCGATACGTTGAGGGCGTTCCTTCGATTCTGAAGAACGAAATCCAACACTTTGGGAGCTGGCTCAGATCCGGTTATGAGTTCCCGGTTCCTCTCGAAATAAAATTGATCAACCGCCCGGTTCTGATCGATTTCGATAACACCGAGTGCCATTTGCGTTGGTGGCAACTCGATAACGAATCTGGATCAATCAAAGTTCAGATCGCAGTTGGGAAGTTCACCGAAAATTTTGATAGCGAGGGAGCAGAAGTAGCCTGCCCAACAGTCATTGCCGCGATAGGCAGAGGTCTCAGCTACTACTACCAAGCGATTGATGATTATCCAGACAGCGAACAAATTGCCGCTGATTGGGGCGATTCGCTCCTCGATGCATACTGCGATGGGAAACCGACCCCTCATCCAACCGCCTGGCGTCTCGCAGAAAACAAAGACACCTAACAATAACGATCCGAGAACGCACTCCTCGTAGCGTAAGTCGTTGCGCGCCTGCCTTGTTTAACCTTTTTGCGTGGCCTTAATGTAGGGAACACACCGCCAGCCTCTCCCCGGAGCTGGGCCTTGTCCACATTCGCGACGAATGAATCCCGTTGGGATACAGAACCGCGAACTGAAACGCGCGATATAGGGTCTCTGAAATTTCAGTCTTCGATGCCGGCGTTGCGCAGGAGGTCGAGCTGACGGGTGAGGTCGACGAGTTGAGCCTCGGAAATCTGCAAGCGCTCTTCGATCCCTTGCGAGGTCTTCATAATCGCGACGGCGAGTTCCTTGATATCCAATGGACCCTCGCTCTTGCTCAAGAGGTCTGTCAGCGGACCGAGGCTGGTTCTGACTTTGCCCTTGGTCTTTGCGGCGGCAACCCGGATATCGAGCTTTTGTTCGTACTGCGCATTCAGGGCATCCAGCAGGGCGAGGCATTCAGCGTGATCGAGGGTCAGCGGATCCGGGCCCTTCTGACCGGGCAGGCGCATGCCGCCAGTGGAGCCTCCCCCCCCCTGGGCCTTGGTGGCCGCGTCGGGGATCTCGCTGCTGAGCATGTGGCTGCGCCCGTCGGCCGTGACCATGACTTTGCGTTCCGCCATCGCATGAAGAAACGCTCCGATAATGCTGTAGTGCGTCGCATCCGTGCTGTCCGGCGGCAGAGGCACGAAGTAGGCGCCGTCGAGCTTCGCGCAAATCATTTGCTTTCCCGCTCCGTCGCGGCCCTTGATCCATCGTGTGCCGTCGCCAATGATTTCGCGGACCGCCTTGATTAGCTCGATCTTGAACTCGGTGGTCAGTGAAGCGATTTTTTCCTCGATGTGAGGCTCGGCCGCAGCATCGGGTTTCGCCGTCTCTTCGACGGGCTTTTCGGCGGCGGGAGCGGGGATGGTCACTTTGGACGAACAATGCGGGCAATCGATTTCCAGGCCGACGTGTTCGGCCCCGGCTTCCATTCGCGCGTCACAGGATGGGCAGTTGAATTTGAATGAACTCATGTTTTACGAATATGAATTATTGATGGGATGGCTTCGGGAGATTTTTTTTAACCACAGATGGCCACGGATAAACACAGATATTCAATGCAACGCCTGACGGCGTTGAATTCTGACAGGAGGAAACGGAGAACGGGGATCGACTTCTCTGTTCCCTCCGTTTTCGCCTGTTCAGTCCGTATCTGTGTTCATCTGTGTTCATCTGTGGTTCCAAGGGAATGTGCGCCAGCTCATTCGTTTGCGTCAGCGGCCTGGGAAAGGCAGGAAGTCAGAAAGGGCAGCAATTGTTTCTTGCGCGAAACGATGCCGGCGAAATCGTAGATGCCGGGTTCGAGCTCGGGGTATTTGATCTGGTTGAGGAAACCGGGACTGCCAACGACGACCAGTAATGAGTTCTGGCGAGTCACATCGGTCACCAGCAGAGTTGAGAAAAAGAAGCCGTTGGCCGATCGATACTGCTCGAGCGCATTGACGACCTCGTCCTTGCGGGCCTGGAACTGGTCGAAGCCGATCTCCTCGATTTGCGCCACGCTGAACTGCATGCCCGCTTCGTTGTAGATCTTGCAATCGGTCGAAATCGCCTCGGCGGCGGGTTTGGAAATCAGGACCGAGCCGGAGGCGAAGAGCTGCTCCGTGAAGTTGGTGGCGTCGACCTCGGCGATCTTTTCCAGCCGTTTGAGGATTTCTGCGTCCTGTGCGGTCGCTGTCGGGGAGGTCAGGTTCAGCGTGTCCGTCACCAGACCGGCCAGCAGCAGACCGGCGATCTTCTTTGGAAGTTTCACTCCGTAACGAAAGAAACAATCGGCGACGATCGAGCTGGTGCTGCCCAGGGGTTCGTTGCGAAAGAGAATCGGCTGGGCCGTGGTCAACGTCCCGATGCGATGGTGGTCGATGACCTCGATGATCTGCACCTTGTCCGCGCCGTTCACCGCCTGGGAAAGTTCGTTGTGGTCGACCAGGATCAATTTGCGATCGACCGACTTGAGGAAGTCAGATTTCGACAGCACGCCGACGACGCGTTTGTTCTTGTCGAAAACGGGAAAGGCCGAAGCGGAGGTCGCGGCGGCGGTCGCCTGCGCCTTGTCCAGGCGTTCGTCCTGATCGAATGCGAGGTAGTCCTCCATCAGGACATGCTTTACCGGCATGGCCGCGCGACAGAGGCCGCCGGTCGTGGCGGTGTCGTGCGGCGAACTAATCACGGCGACTCCGGCTTCCTTCGCCGCGTCGAGCGTCTTGCCCTCCAGCTTCAGCGCTCCGGTGATAATCAGCGCGCGCACGCGCTCGCGAATGGCCAGATTTTGCACGTCCCAGCGGTCGCCTACGATCACCACGACCTTGGAGGGGTCGCGTTCGGAAAGGCGACGGCCGAAGGCTTCCACGCTCATCGCTCCGATCACCATGATCAGTTCCTCCTCGTCGAGCGGGCGCACGCCAAACTCAAAGGAGCCGCCCAGGGTCTGGGCGAGTCCGCCGAGCGAGGTCCGCAATCGGCGGGTGTCCTTTTTTCCGTTGGCGGAGGGAAAAATCAACCGGCTGATCTTGAACAGCGAGATCAGGCCCGAGCAGGTGCGATTGGGATTCAGGACCGGAAGCGCCCGGAGGTTGCCCGCGTCCATCATCGCCATGGCCTGGGCGACTGTCGTGTCCGGCTCCGCGGCGATGACGTTTTCCTGCATCACGTCGCGCACCTTGGGTGAGACATCGGAGACGAATTTGGGGGGCGCCACGCCGAAGGTTTTCAGCGTGAAGTCGATCCGATCGTTGATCTCGCCGCAGCGCGCGGCGACGGCGTCCATCATCCCCGTGCGCCGCTTGAATTCCGCGTAGGCGATCGCGGAACAGATGGCGTCGTTGTCGGGGTTTTTGTGGCCGATGACCAGGACTTCGCTCATGTGATGTTCTTCCTCGCGCCGGAAACGGTCCGGCGAGGCGGACGGTCATACCCTCCTCGCCCGTTCGGGGCAAACGGATTCCGCCGCAAATCGCTATATTCGTTAAGAAAAAACCCCGCCAATCGTTCGATTGACGGGGTTGTTAAACACGGTTCGAGGCAGAGTTACTTTTTCGCTGCCGCTTTCTCCTTTTCGTACTTGGCGATGATCTCCTCGGAGATATTGCTGGGCGTTTCAGCATAGCGCGAAAACTCCATCGAAAACTGACCGCGGCCGGAAGTGATCGTCCGCAGATCGCCGATATATCCAAACATCTGGCTGAGCGGCGCGTCCGCTTTGATGCGGACGCCAGTCGGCGCCGAATCCTGTGCCTTGATGAGACCGCGGCGACGGCTGATGTCGCCGATCACGTCGCCGACATGGGCTTCCGGCGTGAAGACGTCGAGTTTCATAATCGGCTCCAGAAGGAACGCGCCGGCTTTGCGCATGCTCTGCCGGTAGGCCGCGCGGGCTGCCAGCTCAAACGCCATGGCCGAGGAGTCAACCGCGTGGAAGCCGCCGTCTAGTAGCGTGATTTTGAAGTCCTGACAGGGGAATTCGGCGAGCACGCCCTTGGCTGCCGATCTGCGAAAGCCGTTCTCAATGGCGTTCCAGTATTCGCGGGGGACATTGCCGCCCGTGACCTTCGACTCGAATTCGATGCCTGTGCCCGGCTCAAGGGGCTCGATCGTGTAATCGATCTTCGCGTACTGACCGGAACCGCCCGACTGCTTCTTGTGAGTGTAGGAGTCGTTGATCTTCTCGCGAACCGTTTCGCGATAGGCGACCTGAGGCGCGCCGACCGCGACTTCCACCTTGTGAGTGCGTCGCAGAATGTCGATCTTGATGTCCAGATGAAGCTCGCCCATGCCCTTGATGATCGTCTCGCCGGTTTCCTGATCGGTCTCCATGCGGAATGAAGGGTCTTCTTTGAGCATCTTGGCCAACGCCGTGCCCATTTTGTCCACGGCTCCCTTGTCCAGCGCCTCGATTTTCATCGAGATCACCGGATCCGGAAACACCATCCGATCCAACGTCGCCGGATTCTTCGGGTCGCAAAGCGTATGTCCGGTCTGGCAATTCTTGAGGCCGACCAGGGCGACGATGTCGCCGGCCTGCGCGCTGTCCCGCTCTTCGCGGGAGTCGGCGTGCATTTCGACGATGCGGCCGACGCGCTCTTCCTTGCCGGTGAAGGTGTTGAGCAAATTCTGGCCTTTTTCGATCTTGCCGGAGTAAACGCGGGTAAAGGTCAAGGCGCCGTAGCGGTCGTCCATGATTTTGAACGCTAACGCGCGCAACGGCCGATCGGGATCGACAATCGCGAACTCGCCGGTGGGAGTGCCGTCCGGGTCGACTTCCGGCTGCGGCGGCACTTCGGTCGGGCAGGGGAGGTAATCGACAACCGCGTCGAGAATGACTTGCACTCCCTTGTTCTTGAATGAAGAACCGCAGTAGGTCGGGAAGAAGTCCAGCGCTATGGTGCCCTTGCGAATGCAGCGCTTGAGCGTCTCGATGTCCGGCTCTTCGCCTTCGAGATATTTCTCCATCACGTCGTCGTCCTGCTCGACGGCGGTCTCGATCAGCTGGGCGCGAAACTCCTCGACCATGTCGACCATGTCTGCCGGCACGTCCTTGAGCTCGTAATTGTCGGGATCGCCGGAGTCGTCCCAGACCCAGGCTTTGCGCGTCAGAAGATCGACAACGCCGACAAAATCGTCATGGCTGCCGATCGGCAGCACCATGACCAGCGGCCTGGCGGCCAGCACTTCCTTGATCTGTTTGACGACGCGGTAGTAATCCGCGCCGACGCGGTCCATCTTATTGATATAGATGACGCGGGCGACTTTGGAGTCGTTGGCGTAACGCCAGTTCGTTTCCGACTGGGGCTCCACGCCGCCGGAGCAGCAGAACACACCGACGCCGCCGTCGAGCACCTTCAGGGAGCGGTAAACCTCGATGGTGAAGTCAACGTGGCCCGGGGTGTCGATGATGTTGAACTGGTGATCTTTCCAGAAGCACGTCGTGGCCGCGGACTGAATCGTGATGCCGCGTTCCTGTTCCTGCTCCATAAAGTCGGTGGTCGCGGCGCCGTCATGCACCTCACCCATTTTATGGATCTTGCCGGTCAGTTTCAAAAAGCGTTCGGTCGTGGTCGTCTTGCCGGCGTCCACGTGCGCGAAAATGCCGATGTTTCGGTATTTCGATAGGTCTTTCATTGTCGTCTAGGGTCGTTGATTCGTTCCGGGGGTTCCCAGAATAGAGAGCGGATACAACTAGACGTTTTAATTTTTGTATCAAGTTTTGTTTGCAATTTATTTCACTCCCGCTGCTGGCTCCACTCGCGCGGCGTGAACCGCAAAAGCAAAAAAGGCCCGCAAATGTTGGTCCTTTTACCAATGGGAGCATCGAATTGCGCTCGCCTTTCACCCTGTCACATCGCAGGCTATTTCCATGTCTTTTCCCCTGCGTTCCGCCCGAAACGTTTTACTCGTCGTCCTGCTGGCTTTGGCCGGCTCCAGTCAGGCAGCCGAAGTCGTTGATATCGGCGATCGTCGAGAACTCTTCATCGATGCGACCCTGATTGAGAAGCTGGACGGCGCCCGCCTCCAGCCCCACGCGCCCACGCCGCGAGAGGTGATTCTGGAATTTGACAAGCCATGGGAGGGCCTCTACTGCGGCTATACCACGGTCATGAAGGTCGATGACAAATACCGCATCTACTACCGAGGGATGCCTGAAGCCCGACACTCCCTCGACGTGGAAACCACTTGTGTCGCCGAGAGCGACGATGGCATTCACTGGACCAAGCCCAACCTCGCCATCTACGAGGTCAAGGAAACCCACGAGAACAACGTCGTGCTCGCGCGGCATCGCGGTTGCCACAATCTGGCGCCCTTCATCGACACGAATCCCAACGCGCCCGCCGACCAGAAATTCAAGGCGCTCGGTGGGACCGGCGCGCCCGGCCTGATCGCCTTCACCTCGCCGGACGGCCTGCATTGGACCGAGCTGCAAAAGGAGCCGGTCATCACCAAGGGAGCCTTCGATTCCCAGAACAACGCCTTCTGGTCCGAAAGCGAAAAACAATACGTCTGCTACTATCGCGTGTTCATCGACAAGAAACGCTGGATCGCGCGCACGACCTCAAAGGATTTCATTCATTGGACCGATCCCGTGAATCTGGAACTCGACGGCAAGCCCCGCGAGCACCTCTACACAAATCAGATTCATCCTTATCCGCGCGCGCCGCACATCTATCTCGGCTTGCCCACCCGCTACTTCCCGGGACGCCGCGTCGTGACGGACGAGGAAGCCGAGCGCATCGGGACGCCGAAGAAATGGAACTACGTCAACGACTGCACCGACATCCTGCTGACCACCTCGCGCGGCGGAACGGATTTTAAACGCACGCATCTCGAGGCCTTCATCCGCCCCGGGACGGATTTGCGCAACTGGACCTCGCGCGCCAACTACGCCGCTCGCGGTATGGTCCAGACCGGTCCCGAGGAAATGTCGATCTACATCAAGCACAACTCCGGCTACCCGACCTGCCACATGAAACGCTACACGATTCGCCCCGATGGATTCGTGTCGGTGAATGCGGGATATGCGGGTGGCGAGATGATCACGAAGCCGCTGACGTTCAAGGGCGACCGCCTGACGATTAATTTTTCATCGTCGGCTGGCGGCGGGTTGCGCGTCGAATTACAGGACGTTGATGGCAAAGCGATCAAAGGCTACACGCTGGCCGATTGCCCCGAGATTATCGGCGACAAGATCGAGCGGACCGTGAGTTGGAAGGGCGGCGCTGATGTTAGCGCGCTGGCCGGAAAGCCGATCCGCATCCGTTTCGCGATCAAGGACGCGGATCTGTATTCGGTGAAGTTTGAATCGGCGAAGTAAAGTGACGCCATGGGAGGGACGCGCTGCTGCGCGTCCTAGGCATGACCATTGACGGGATGTGGCGGGCGTCACGTGGACGCAATCCCTTCAGGATTGTGAACTTGTTGGGACAGAATACCCGGGGTTGCGGCAACCCCGGGCTGTAAGACGCAATCCCGTTGGGATTGAAAGGCGGTGTAGCTGCCGGCGGTGAGCATCAAAGGCAAGTTCGGGCGAACCCACCCCGATTTCTCCCCTTAATTCCTCCTCCGTCGGCGGGATGAAATATCCCCTCCCAAAAGGGGAACCATACGGTGGTATGCCGCAACGACAGTTCCCCTCCTCGGAGGGCCAGGGGTGGGTTTGTCGGAATCTTTCCAATCGTCGCCCGATTCCAAACACACTTTCCCATTCCCCAACGGGGATACGTCCTAAAGCCCAGCAACCCTGGGAAATAATTGAAAAACGAAGTCCAACGCCGAAGGTGTTGTGTCAGCTGTAGAATCAGGCAGGACGTGGGTCAAAGAAGGTGACTCGGTCG
>JBLHKZ010000258.1:0-8180 GCA_047618185.1 Limisphaerales bacterium | reverse complement strand
GCCGTCAGGCGCAGTCCGCCGAAGACGGTCGACTGCCCAGGTGTCGGCACGATTTCGAGTCGACTGGTCAGGAGTCCGCCTACAGTTTCAATATCTGGAACGTCCTCCAAATCCGGGTATTCATCACGGAAATCGTCCAGCCGCATCGTTGCTTTGACGCGCCAGCGACCGCGGCCTTGCCGTTGCAGTTCCCGCTCCTCGGTCTCGCCTTCACTGCGAATCTCGCCGACGATTTCCTCCAAAATATCCTCAACCGTGATGATGCCGTCCGTGCCGCCAAACTCGTCCAGAACAATCGCCATGCCGCGCTTCTGCCGCTGCAGGCTCGTCAGCAACTGCAGCAAATTCATCGTCTCAGGCACGAAGGAAGGCGTCTCCAGAACGTCCTCCAATTCAGTGTCTGGATGAAGCAACAGTTTACGCGTATCGAGCACCTGCACGATGGTGTCCGGCGTCTCATCGTAAACCGGAAGCCGCCGATGTTTATGCGCGCGCGCTTCACGAATCATTTCATCGATCGTCAATTCATCGGAAACGCAAGCCAACTGGGCGCGCGGCGTCATGGCTTCCTTGGCCGTGCTCTGGTCCAGCTTGATGATCTCAAGAATGAGCTCCTTCTCCTCCCGGGCAAGCGTGCCCTGTTGGGTCGCCATGTCCAGCAATTCCTCATATTCCGAGTCGCTGACACCAGTCTGGGTCGCGTTCCCGCTCCTGGCTCCGGTCCGCAAAACGCGGTCGATCCAACCCTGTGCGACACCCCGAACGGGACCTATCAACCTCAGGAAAACACTCACTGGAACGGCTACCTGGAGCGACCACTGCGACGCCCGTCGAACCGCAAGCGTCTTGGGCAGAACCTCCACCGCGAAGAGAATAACCAACGCCAAAGAAATGAGCGTTGGCCACATCGGCCAGACGCCGGTCAAGGCCATCCAAAACCCGACCACCAGAAGTCCGGCATGAGCGAAGGCGCCGCCCAAAGCGAGCGTCGCCAGAAGATCCTGCGGCCGGGAAAGCAACTCCACGACGAGCGCGCCGCGGTAGGTGTCTTCCGCAGCCAATTGGCGCGCCCTCCAGCGCCCCAATGAAAAGAGCGCCGCCTCCGCCAACGCGAAAAAGAATCCCGCGCCGACAAACACCGTCAATCCCGCCCAGGCCAGCGCCGGAGTCATGGACGTTCGCCGCCAGGGTCGGCGTTGTCATTGCCGATCCAGATGGAAGTGTTCCGATTCATGTTTTGAATCCGCTTCTCCACGTCAGAGAAGACGAACGCCGTCTCTCGCATCACTCCAGCAGCCCTGCTTCGCGCACAATTTCGATCGATTGCTCGGGCGACTCATGCAGCCTGGCCCGCCAGCCGTGCGCTTCCCCGGCTGTCACGTTTTCCAAACGATCGTCAAGATAAAGCAGAGCGTCTCCGCCGAATCCGACGCAGCGCTCGACCGCCTCGTAGAGTCGCGTATCCGGCTTCATCGAATGAGACTCGTAGGAATAGACATACCCGTTGAACTCATTGAAGAACGGAAACTGGCGCGTCACATGCCGAATGGCCAGTTCGTTTGTGTTCGAGAAAATGTAGGTCGGAATGCGCCGTTCACACAAGCGGGCGTGAAGCTCGACCATCGCTGGAATCGCCGTAAAGATATCCGCAAACGCCGCCACGAATTCTTCTTTCGATCCCTCGTAGCCCGTCTTTACCTGAACTTCACGAAAGAATTGGTCCGTTGAAATAAGCCCCTTTTCGTAGCGGTGATGGAGAGGCGACTGGTCGATCAGTTCGCGAAGTTCTTCAGCGCTTACCCGGCAACGTTCCAGAATTCTGGCAACCGTGATTCCGTAATCGAAATCCAGCAGCACCTTGCCCAGATCAAATATGACGGCTTTGGGAGGACTCACCACGAACGTCCTCTTTTCTCCGGTTGGCGCGCTTCGATTCGTCCGTGCGCCCGATTTACCTGATGTTCTGATTCCATCATTCCATCGGACGGCGACCTTCCAGCGCCCGGCTCAACGTCAATTCGTCAGCGAACTCCAATCCGCTGCCAGCCGGCAAACCATGCGCGATCCGCGTCACGCTCACTCCCTGCGGCGCCAGGCGTTTGGCCAGATAGTGGCTCGTCGCATCGCCCTCTACGTCCGTGCTCAGGGCCAGCACAATTTCGCGGATATTCTCTTTTTCGATCCGAGCCTCCAATTCGGCAATTCGAAGATCCTCAGGCTCGACTCCATCCAAAGGCGAAATGCGGCCTCCCAGCACGTGATAACGTCCGGGAAACGTTCCGGATTTTTCCAGGCTGAGGATATCCGTCGGTCGCTCCACCACACACACAAGAAATGCGTCGCGTCGCGGGTCATCGCAAATGGCGCAAGGCTGTTTCTCAGTCAAAGCTCCACAAATAGAACACAGGTCAATCGCGTCACGGGAACGAATCAAAGTCTCCGCCAATACGCGAACGCCATCTTTCTCGGTCTGCGCCAGAAACAGCGCCAGCCGTTCAGCCGACCGCGGGCCGATGCCTGGCAGCTTGCCAAGGGCGGAAGTCAGTTCAATGATGGGCTCCGGAAGCGTGGGCATGGACTTCAACCTCGGCGACTAAAAGCCCGGCAACCCGCCGCCCATTCCCGGCAGATTCATTCCGGCGGTGATCTTGCCCATTTCCTCCGCGCTTACCGCCTCGGCCTTTTCCAACGCTTCGTTCGTCGCGGTTCGGATCAGGTCCTGCAGGAATTCACGTTCTTCGGGATCGATCGCCTCGGGCTTGATTTCGACCGATTGAATGACTTTGCCGCAGGTTGCAACCACCTTCACGGTGTCGCCTCCGGCGGAGGCTTCGACGGTGCGCGACGCCAACTCTTCCTGCGTCGCCGCCATGTCGTCCTGCATCTTTTGCTGCATCTGCGCAGCCTGCTTCATGAGTTTGTTGATATTTGCCATAAGTTCCCTTGCAAGTAGTAAGTCCGATTCGAGTTTGAAAATTTTCAGGTGCGCACGTCGACGATTTTACCGCGAAAGGTCTCCAGCGCCTTCTTGATCAAGGGATCGTTCTTGAATTTATCCATGTCGATTGGCCCCAGGCTTTCCGGGTTCGGCGCCGCAGACTCTGGAGCCGGAGCTTCGGCAACTGGCTCGGCTCGCGCTGGCTGGAGCTCGACCTGAGGAGCGGGAGTTTCCGCCACGGCGATTTCCTCGGGCAACGGCTCGGATTCCGCGGACGGTCGGAGCCGGCCCGCCGGCGCGTCCGCCTCGACGAATTTCACCTGCATCTCCCCGTAACCCAGCTCCTTGAGCTTCGTTTGAAGCAGTGTGTGAGTCTTCTTGTTATCGACCAGGCTAAGATGGCTGGAGAACTCCGGATCGAAACCGATTGTCAGGACTTTCTTCTCCATCGAGACGGCGTGCGCCTCGACGAGGTAAGAACGCGTAAACGGGCTGGCGCGACCGGCTGCCTCAGCCACCTGACTCCAAAGAGTTTCCAGGTTCAGCTCAGAACTGTTCGATTCGGGCGCAGGGGCCGGCGCAGCCTGCGGCGACGGCGCGGGAGCAGTGGGCGCTAAAGGCTGCGGAGTCGGAGATGGCGCGGGCGTTGGAGTCCCAGAATTTCGGCTTACTGCCGCTGGCGGCTGGGCCGGCGCTGCGGGAGGATTGAAGGCGGCTGGGTTGACCGCCGGCGCGTTGGGATCCCGCAGCTCCTGCAATCGTCCAAGGACCGAATCGATGCTCATCGACCGCCGTCCCTGGATCGCCTTCATCAATGCGACTTCGAGCAATATTTTTTTCGAGGTCGCATCGCGAAATCGGACATCGCTATCGGCGAGAATTTCCATGACGCGGGACAATGCATCGGGCTCAACGCTCTCCGTCTGGCTTGCCAGGGCAGCAACTTCGCTTTCCGAGACTTCGAGCAGACTCAAATCGCCGCCAGAAACCTGATAGACCAGCAAATTTCGGAAATGCGCCAGCAGGTCCGTCAGCAAACGACTTAGATCTTTCCCATTTTTTGCCAGTGTATCGAGCAGACCGAGAGATCCCGCCACATCGCCGCTCAAAACACCGGCCGCCATGTCGATAATTTGTTGGCGTGAGGTCAGGCCAAACACCGACAGCACGTCCGCTTCTTTAATCTCGTTGCCGCAAAAACTGATCAACTGATCAAGGGTCGACTCCGCATCGCGCATGCCTCCATCCGCTCCCCGGGCAATCGCGTAAAGCGCGGCGTCCTCAATCGTGACGTTCTCCTTGCCGGCGATGAGCGCGAGATGATCGACAATCAGTTTTGCCGGAATTCGACGCAGATCGAACCGCTGACAGCGCGATAAAATCGTTGGCAGGACCTTCTCCGGGTCCGTCGTCGCAAACATGAATTTCACGTGTTCGGGCGGCTCTTCAAGGGTCTTGAGCAACGCGTTGAACGCCGCCGTCGAGAGCATGTGAACTTCGTCGATGATGTAGATCTTGAATGGGGAGGTGGCGGGAACGTATTTGCAGGTTTCGCGCAGGTCTCTTACCTGCTCCACGCCGTTGTTGCTCGCGCCGTCAATTTCGTAAACATCGATCGAGCGCCCCTCGGCAATCTCCTGGCAACGGGGATCGTCATCGGGGAAATCCACTTTGGGCCCGTCCGTACAATTCAGACACTTCGCAAAAATACGCGCCACGGTGGTCTTGCCCGTTCCACGTGGTCCCGCAAAAAGATAGGCGTGAGCAATTCGCTCCTGGGAGATGGCATTGGTCAGCGTCTGCGTGACGTGCTCCTGCCCCACCACGTCGCTGAAACGCTGCGGACGATATTTGCGGGCTATAACTTGATATGACATTCGACTGAAGCTCTACGTCCTCCTGATCGAGGATTCGTTCGCCGATTATGCGCGGGACCTCCAGACAGCGCAACCGACAATCGAAATTCCCGCCGGAAAAGAAAAAAAGTGCCAGGGCTTACACGGCGAATGCGAAGCTCGGCGCCGCTGCTGCGTTCCCGCTCTGACGGAGTTACCAAGTCCACAACCCATGGGCCCTGACGCCGCGAATTAAGCGGCGCTCGGACTCGCGCGGCAAGCCAAAACACTTCAAGGCCCTACTTCCGTTCAACGGCCAGCAATTCCAGCTCGAAAATCAGCGGCGCGTTGGGTCCGATCATCGGCGGATTGCCCCGTTCGCCATGCCCCAGCTTTGAAGGCACGAACAAACGCCATTTGGAGCCCTCCTGCATGAGCGGCAGCGCTTCCTTCCAGCCTGGCAAAACCTTGCCGAGTTCGGTCTCGATCGGTCGATCGCCGGCGGCATGGGTGGATTCAAATTCCTGGCCGTCCAAAAACATCCCGCGATAATGCAGCTTGAGCTTGTCGCCTTCGGCTGGCCGGGGCCCCTCCCCCTCTTTCAAAACAAGATACTGAAGGCCGCTCTCCAGTTCGACCACCGCCGGTTTCTTCCGATTGGCTTCAAAGAATTTCTCGGCGGCTTCCAGATTCTGGACCGACAGCTCACGAATTCGGGTCATCCGCTCGGCTCGCGCATTCTTTCGACGCCCGGCGATCTCGTCGTTGAACTCCTTCTTGATCGTCTCGAGCTGCTTGGGATCCAACTCCGTTCGATTCCCCTGCAGGCCGTCGATAAAGCCGCGCATGAACGAGTCGAAATCAAAATCGATTTGACGCTGGCGAAAACTCTTTCCCAGATCGACCCCCAGAGCGTAGCCCAATTGTTCCTTCTTTTTGGCCTCCTTCGCGCTGTCGGCCGAGAATCCGACTGAGGCAAAGGCAAGTAGGAGGATCGGAACAAGAGTTGATGTTTTCATGGCGTGGCGCCCATGGCGTGGGGGTAAACAGACAAGCTGTCGGTCAAATCGTTCGAAATCATTGCGACAAGAGTTATGAGGCTAGATCTTTCTTCCAGGGTCCGGTGATCGCCAGTGTCAGACCGGTCTTCTGGATATTGACAAACAGAACACGGCCATCGGGCGAAAAAGCGGCGCCGGCGAATTCCGAGGTGTTGTATCGATTGTGGCCCAGTTTGTAGATCCCGCCGCGCGGCGTGACGCCCACGAGAAATTGATCTCCCTTGCCATCCTCGCAAATGACCAAATCACCCCAGGGAGCCACCGTCAGATTGTCCGCGTTGTCGACCAATTCACCGTCATTGGGCTCAAGGAACAACTCCAACGTCCCGGGTTGCGATTTCTCGTCCGGCGCGCCTTCGCGAGGACTGGGAACATACCGCCAGATCTGGCCTTTCTTGTTTTGTCCGCCGCTGGTGCAGGCAAAAAAGATCGCGCCCCTCCCCTGCCACATTCCTTCGCCCCGAGCGAATCGAGCCGCTCCATCGCCAAACGCTCGAAAACGCAAGGTGTCCGTTTCAGAATCTACGTCGTCAAGATCGATCCAGCGCACCTTTCTCGTTTCCCCCTGACTCCACGTGTTTTCCGTCCAGTTTCGAGTGTCGACGCCGGGAGCGGAGACGCCTTCGATCGCGAGCGCCTGAAGTCGTCCGCCCTTGGCCAGCTTGCCAGGTTCGTTGGGGATAAATCGATAAATGCAACTGTCAGGCCGATCTTCCGTTTCATAGACAACGCCGCTCGCGGGATCGACCGCGACCGCCTCGTGGTTAAATCGTCCCATCCCAATCAACGGAATCGGATCCGCCAGACCTCCGTCGCTTCGAGCCGGCACATCAAAGGCGTAACCATGCCGTCGCACGCAATTCGGCCCCGGCAATTCGACAGTCTCCTCACAAGTGATCCAGGAATTCCACGGAGTCGGGCCGCCGGCGCAATTACGCAACGTCCCCGCCAGGCTGAGAAACTGGGATTCCAGACGTTTCGCCCGAGTGTCATAAACGAATGTGCTGGTTCCACCGAGACACGGGATGCCGGTGACGCCCGGATCGTATCGTTGGCTCTCGGTCGTCTTGCCAAGCAATTCGTTGTTCTTTCCGAAGGGGCCCGTATCGGCAGCGGCGCCGGGATTGATCTCATGATTCCGAACGACCGTTGTCAGTCCATCGGGCCCGGCGAAAGCCGCCATTCCATCGGGGGATCCGGGCACGTGGAATCCATCGTCCATTCGGTCTCCTTTCGTGGAGATCACTTGATACGAAAACCCCTTCGGCAGATCGAGAATCTCATCGGGATCGGCTTCCAGCGGACCGTATCCCTTCGCTTGAGCCGATCGCCCACCCAGTCCTCCGCCACTGATGCAGCCCTGAAGCCCGCTGAAACCGAGCGATGCCGCTGCCGCCGTTTTTAAGAATTGTCGTCTACTTGCATGCATAATGTTGTTTGCGGACTGGGAGCGGGCTGAAGCATCGAAGGCAGTCGGTCAGGGGCGGCTTTCGAGGAATTCGCATGACGTCGGAAATAACGATTGAACGACGCGAGCCTTGGGCAGATTGCCGATTCTCGCAATCACATACGCTGAACTCCGGCGCCGGCGAGTCACATTGGCGAGGCGACGAAGTCATCGCGAATGTCCTCCAGAAACGGCAGCTTCGCCCGATATTGGCGCAGGCCAGCCAGGTCCGGAACCGCATCGATCAAACCCTCCGTGTTTCCCGCGTCAGAAAGAACCGCGCCGCTGTAATCGACCAACAAACTGCCTCCGTCGTACTGAAACTTGGGATCGCTCCCACAGCGATTGACGCCCATGACATAAGCCTGATTTTCAATCGCCCGCGCCTGTAGCAAGCGCGTCCAATGATCCTGCCGCATATTCGGCCAACTCGCGATGACCGTGAACATATCCGCGCCCAACTTTGCCGCGGCGCGAAACAATTCGGGGAAACGCAGATCGTAGCAGACGAATTGGGCGACGTTGAAACCGTTCCACGCGAACATCACGACATCGTCGCCAGCGGCATAGGCGTCGGATTCGCCACCGAGAGTAAATCCCTGAACTTTTGTGTAACGGGAAACCAATTCACCCGTTGGAGAAAACACCAGGGATTGATTCCGCACGGCGCCAAACGGGCCGCGCCGGATGACGCCTCCGAGCAAATAGATCTTATGCTCCCGCGCCTGCGCGGCCATGAACTCCTCGGACGGCGACGGCGCCTTCTCAGCGAACGCATCGACATTCATCGTGAAGCCGGTGGGAAACATCTCGGGCAGCGCGACCAACGAACCTTCCTCGAGATCGGCGCCCTTGAGCATTTCACTGACTTTCGCGTAATTCGCCTTCGGGTCTTCCCA
>JBLHKZ010000257.1:0-8278 GCA_047618185.1 Limisphaerales bacterium | reverse complement strand
GCGCCGCTTCCGCATGACTACCAGTATGACGACGCCAAACCGAAACAACTGATCGAACCCGGCTCCATGTTTGGCGAGGACGTGCACAAGGATGCGCTTGAGAACGGCTACCTTCCGGCCTACGCCAACTGGATGACCTCCAAGACCAATCCCAGATTCACTCGTGTGATCGCCAATCGCCTCTGGAAAAAAGCCTTCGGCGTCGGTCTGGTCGAACCCGTCGATCAATTCACGGATTACAGCAAGCCGCACAATCCTGAGCTGATGGATCGTCTCGAACAGGTCATGAAGGACCTCGATTACGACATGAAGTCCTTCCTCGCCATGCTTTATAAATCGAAGGCCTGGCAGCGACAGGCTCACACGGAAGACATTGGCCCGGGCGCGCCTTTCTACTTCCCCGGTCCGGCGATGAGCCGCATGTCGGCCGAGCAGATTTGGGACTCCTTGGCTGCGCTGACGATTCCGGACGTGGACCATTACCAGCCGACCCTGGCTCGCGAACTGGTGGCCATCGACAAGGAACGAAAGATCTACGAAGCGCTTGAGAGCCGCAGCCCGGAGGAATTCAAGGCGGTGGTTGACGGGCTTTCCGTGGAAGTGAAAGCGAGTTACGCCCGGCAGCAGATTGTCCGCGAGAAATACACTCAGGCGCGACAGGCCGAAGATGCGGAGCTGATCCGGAAATATCGCGACGAAACAAGAAAGCTCTCGGGTGACTTGCGCAGAAAAATCTCACAAGTCGCCTATCAGGGGGCCGACGGCAGAACGCGCGACGCATCGGCTCTCATGGCCAGCGCCGGCATTATGGAAATGTCGGGCGGCAATCGGATGGGCGGGGAAAGTTATATCCGCTCCACGCTTCCCAAGGTGAAGCTCGAGGCTCCCGAAGGGATGTCGAAGGTCGAGGCAAAAGCCTGGCAAAGAAAGCAGAAGTCGGCCGCCTCCACATGGGGACGCACGGCCAGCGCCGTGATGCGGGCCTCCGAATTGCCCACTCCGGCGCCGCGTGGACACTTTCTCCGCGAGTTCGGCCAGTCCGATCGTGAATTGATCGAGAATGCCAGCGAATCCGCCTCAGTGCCGCAGGCGCTCAGCCTGATGAACAGCAAAATGGCGGATATCCTTCGACATCCGTATTCCGTGCTCGGCCAGGCGCTCGTCAAGTGCGAGACGCCTCGTGAGGAGATTCAGACCCTGTATCAACACATGTTCACGCGTCAGCCGTCCAAACGCGAAACCGACCGCCTCCTGCGTGAATACGAGTCCGATCCCAAGAACGCCCGGGACAACGTTATCTGGGCGCTGCTAAACACCCAGCAGTTCATCTTCAGTCTTTAGCATTCTTTCAAAAATAGATTTACGGCCAAAAACATCGACACCAATACGACCATGAAAAAACACTCTACCGTCGCTCCCGAACAAACTCGTCGACGATTCATGACGACCGCCGCCAGTTCCCTGCTCGGAGTGAGCCTGCTGCCCGGCATGACCGGCCGCGCCTTTGGCAAGGATGCCGCCAAACCGGGTTTCCCGATGCGGAAGAATCCGGCGCAGCGAGTTATTTACCTTTATATGGGCGGCGGCATGACCCATCTGGACACTTTCGACACCAAACCGGGGCATAAGAACCAGGGCCCGGTGCACGAGCTCAAGACTAACGTCCCAGGCATTCGTCTGTCGGAGTATCTGCCTCAGTTGAGCAATCACGTCGACAAGATGGCGATCATCAACAGCATGACCTCCACGGCCGGCGCGCATGAGCAGGCCCGGTATCTCATGCACACCAGCTACGAGAAGCGCGCCACCATCAAGCACCCTGGCATCGGCGCCTACATGCTCAAGTATCGCGATCGCCTCAACAAGGAGCTGCCGGGTTCGGTCTTCATCGGCGGCAACTCCCGCATCGACGGCGGCGCCGGCTTCTTTGAGTCATCCTACGAGCCGTTGGCCATCAACAATCCGAAGGACGGTCTGAAGAACATCCGGGCTAAATTCGATCCGAAGCGCTTCCGCAAGAATCTCGATTTGTCGGCCGATCTGGATGCGGAGTTTCACAAAAAATACAACCTGAAATCGACGCGCGCCTACACTTCGATGTACGAGGACGCCGTGCGTCTGATGAAGTCGGAAGACCTCAAGGCATTCGACTTGCGCAAGGAGGACAAGAAGACCCAGGAAGCCTACGGCGACGACCCCTTCGGTCAGGGCTGCCTGCTGGCGCGCCGGCTGATCGAACACGACGTTCGCGCGGTCGAAGTCAACTATGGCGGCTGGGACACCCACCAGAACAATTTCATCAGCGTGCCGGATCGAACCGCCGTGCTCGATCGCGCGCTTTCGGCGCTGCTCACGGATCTCGAACGAACCGGACTGCTTGATTCAACCCTCGTCGTGCTGGCCACGGAATTTGGCCGCACGCCAACGATCAACCAGAACTCCGGCCGCGATCATTACCCCAAGGCCTTCAGCACGATGCTGGCGGGCGGCGGCGTCACGGGCGGCGTCAAATGGGGCAAGACCACGCCGGGTGGGGAAGAGGTCGATGAGAAACCGATGAAGCCCCAGGACTTCAACGCGACCATCGCCTATGGCCTCGGCATCTCCGTCGATCGCGTCGTGATGAGTCCGAGCCTGCGTCCGTTCAAGGTCGCCCACAAAGGCAAACCGGAGCCGCGTCTGTTCGTCTGATCGCTCGGACTCGATTCAATTCTCATCGCGCGGCGCTGGAAACGGCGCCGCGCGTTTTTTTGCGGATTGGTATTGTTCGGCGCCGATCTGCTTGCCGTGTGGCGGGGAGCCGAGAGCTAATCATTCTCGGCGCCTGGATTATTCGGTTATCCGTCCGGGTGAGACGGCTCCCGAGATGATACATGACCGATGTTCGTCAATGACCGGATCAAGATGTTCCTGAAAGGTATCCATCAATTTATCAACGCCGTGGTCAATCGCAAACTGGCGTTCGTCATCCGTAATAGGAACCAAGAGTAGGATATCAGTATCTTCCCCATCAACGATCATCGGGGAGAAGTCGTCAGTTTCGAGAATTGGAGGCGCGAAGAAGAAGCCAGTTAGTAGCGATGGTTCGGCTGTCATGGGCATTCCATTCGGCACGGTATGGCGGTAACTAAGGAACGTATCGTCATCGCTGGGCATCTCCGCCAAATCCTTGAGCGCCGAGTACATCCAGGGATTCGGTTCGCGGCAGTAAAGCATCAATTCGGCGCGAGGTGAGATATTCCAATTGTTTGGAATATTCTGTCGCTGGTTGGACATGCCGCCGGTGATAAGCGTGTGAAACGGCCGTTCCTCAGTCGGAATAAATGTGTAGATGTCGACGTGCACCAATTTTTCATCGGTCGAATGTTTGATTTGTTGATCGAGCGGCCCAAGGAACCGTGCGTAGTGGTCCTCGCGTTGTTTGATGAGATCTGGATGTTGGTGGGAGATCATAGCCGAACAGGATGGGCTGAATTGGATGAAACGGATTTCAGGATATTCGCCGATAGAGGATCGACCGTGAAACCGTGCGTCGCATAAATTCCGTGCATTTGGCGGGCAGAAAAGTATGACCAACGAGCAAGGCTGCCAAAATGAAACGCGACGGTCGATGCGCAATTCCGCCTCCCGGAGGGAGGATCGACAATAGCCCGGCAGTTCACTGCCGGGTTGAAAACGCATGGGCGGGAGTCCCGAAGGGACGGCTGAATTGCGAGCGATGGTGCGCGGGGCCAGTTCAGCCGTCCCTTCGGGACTGGGTTCTATCTCGATGGATTCCCACCCTTGAAAGGGTGGGCTAGTTTCGGATCTCCCTCCGGGAGAGGAAATGCGCTTTTCCGATCCGTCGTATTCGACCTGACGCTCCGCTGGTTCATCTGAGCGAACCGTTCACCAAATTCTGGATGCGCCGGGCAGCGAGAGCGGCACATCGGGTGATAGAATCGTGAATCCCGCCTCCAGCGCAAAAAGCGGTGTAGGACCACAGCACTCCAGAATCTTCGGAGTTTCCTTGCTCGTTGGCTATCGCGAGAGCGTCTTGGAGCGTCGCAATCCATCTGAAGCCCAACGATCCGCATTGAGCGGTTCGCCTCGCGTTTGGACTGGCCCCCGCGCACAGGGGAGGGTAAGGATTCTCCAGGAGCCGTAGGCTTCGTCCGAGTTGGACTCATTTGAAAAACTGCGGCATCGGCCGCCTGAACGGGCGATGAATCACTCAAGACCAACGAACATGAAACGATTCTGTGTTGCCTTGCTTTTCCTCGCCTCAGTCCTGTTTGCCAGCGCCGCGGGAGACCGGAGATTTGCCACCGGCGGCAGGCTTGCCATCGGAACGGAAACGAATCGTTCGGCGTCGGTGCGGCTCGGCGACATTGATGGCGATGGCGATCTGGACGTCGTGGTCGCCAATGGTCGGCATTGGCCGCAGCAAAACTTTCTCTTCTTCAATCAGGGGCGCAGCCGATTGAACCTCGCTCGTCCGCTGGGCCGGGATCTTGCCACTTCCTACGCCGCCGAACTCGCGGATCTCGACAACGACGGCGATCTCGATATTGCCGTCGGCAATGACATGGCGCCCAATGTGATTTTCCTCAATGACAGCCGCGGTCGCTTTCAACGCCACACTGCCTTTGGAGAACCCACCAGCATCCGTAGCCTCACGCTTGCAGATGTGGATGGTGACGGCGATGTTGACATCCTGGCCAACGCCCGCGGCAGGCAAAATCGTATCCATCTCAACGACGGCGCCGCCAATTTCCCCTCGTCACTCCCCTTCGGAAATGCGGATGACTCCACCATCGATGTCGCCGCGGCGGATCTCAACCACGACGGCCATCCTGACCTGATCCTCGCCAATCGTGACGCGCAACAGAATGTCGTGCTTCTCAACGACGGAAAGGCCCATTTTGAACAACGCGTCCCCTTTGGCGGCGGTCGCGATGAAACCCGTTCCGTGGCGGTCGCGGATTTCGATCAGGACGGCAATCTCGATTGGGCCGTCGGAAATATCGGCCAATCCAACGCAATCTATCTCGGTGATGGAAAGGGCGGCGTTCGCGAAACAATCCGCTTTGGACGTCCCGATGGTCGGACCTACTCGATCGCCATCGCCGACATGAACAAGGACGGCCGACCGGACATCGTGGCGGGGAATGTAGGGCAACCCAACGCCGTTTTCTTCAATCAAGGCGCGGGAAATGGTTTTCGTGAAACGCGCTTTGGCGATTCATCCCAGGTCACCTACAACCTTGCCGTGGGCGATCTCAATGGAGACGTTTACCCGGACATCGCCGTCGCGAACTCAGACGCCCAAAATGCGGTCTACCTCAACCTTCCGCTGAAACAGTAGAATTCCGTTTATGAACTATTTGAAACGAACGCTCCGGCTGGCTGTTTGTGTCGTTCTTGTGTCGGTCGCCAACGCGGCTGATGACGCTCAGAACTGGCCGGCGTTTCGCGGCCCTGGGGCGAGGGGAGTCGTCGAAGGCTATCCGCTTGCCACCTCCTGGAACGCCGATCCCTCGGCGACGAATCAGAAGGGTGTGCTCTGGCGCGCAGTCGTTCCCGGACTGGGGCACTCCAGCCCGGTTGTCTGGGGCGACCGCATTTTTCTCTGCACGGCCATTGCGGAGAACGGCAAATCGCCGCTCGTGCTCGGAGCGGGCGGGCGGCCGACTGCGGCCGACGACTCCGGTCAGCATCGCTGGGTGATTCTCTGCTACAACAAAACCACCGGCGAAGAACTCTGGCGAAAGACCGCGCACAAGGGAGCGCCCCGCACGACGCGCCATGTTAAGGCCACGCAGGCCAACACCAGCATTGCGGTCGATGGCAGGCGCCTCATCGCGTTCCTGGGTTCCGAGGGGCTCCATTGTTATGACCTCGATGGAAAACTTCTGTGGCGTCGGGATCTCGGTGTCATCAACGTCAGCAAGTACGGCATCGGCTGGGGCTACGCCAGTTCGCCCGCGGTCCACGAGGATCGCATCGCCCTTGCCTGTGACGACCCGTCGAATCCCTTTCTTGTTGTGCTTCAGCTTTCCGACGGAAAGGAAGTCTGGCGCGTTTCCCGCAAGGGCATTTCCGAGCGCAGTTGGGGGACGCCGCTGATCCACGAAGGACCCGGGAAAACTCACGTCGTCGTCAACGGTTGGCCGTGGGTTGTTTCCTACGATCTTGAAAATGGGAAGGAGCTTTGGCGAATTCGGGGCGGTGGCGACAATCCCATCCCCACGCCCTTTGTGGCCAATGGATGGATCTACATCAGCAGCGCCCACGGCGCCAAGTCGCCGATCTACGTCGTCCGCCCTGAGGCCCGGGGAGATATCACCCCGACCAGGGCGGAGCCATCGAATGCCGGCATCGTCTGGAGTGTTCTTAAAGGCGGTTCCTACATGTCGACTCCGGTCGTCTATCGCGACAATATCTATCTTGGCACATCGAGCATCATTCGCTGCTTCAACGCCAAAACCGGCGAGAATTTTTTTGCCGAGCGACTGCCGCGCGGCGCATCGATTATCGCTTCCCTGGTAGCTGCCGACGGCAAAATCTACTGCGCTTCGGAGAATGGCGTCGTCTATGTTCTGGCCGCTGGAAGGGAACTTAACGTTCTCGCGGCCAACCCGATGGGCGAAGCCTGTCTGGCCACGCCCGCCATTTCCGAAGGGGTTCTCTATTTTCGAACGACGCAAAGCCTGATTGCGATCAAGTAGCGGGATGCTCCCGATCCTGCATTGGCTGCGCGCCATAGGTGTTCGGCGTTTCTCGATTGAGGCGCGCGCGCCTCGCAGCTAGGATTCCTGTCCTTGATTTTAAGCAAGCCCATGCCGACATCCAAAATGATGCGAACCCTCGCCGTGCTCGCGCTGACATTTGCCGCGCCATTCATTGCCTCGGCCGCGTCCGTGGATTTTTCGCGGGAGATTCTGCCGATTCTTTCAGACAAATGCTTCGTGTGTCATGGCCCGGACACGCGCAAGGCCGCTGACCTTCGGCTGGATTCCTTCGAAGCCGCCACGGCCGATCGAGGCGGGTATCGCGCGATCGATCCCGATGCGCCGGAGAAGAGTGAGTTGCTCAAGCGGATCCATGACGCGGACGATCCCATGCCGCCCGATAAGGCGGAGAAAAAGCTGACTGAGCGTGAGCGCGAGCTGCTGGCCCGGTGGGTTCGGCAGGGCGGCGATTACCAGAAGCACTGGGCGTTCGTGCCGCCGACGCGCGAAGCCGGGCGTTCGATCGATTCTTTTATTGAGGAAAAGTTGAAGGGCGCGGGCGTCGAATTTGCCGCGCCCGCGGATCGCGCGACTCTGGCGCGGCGAACGGCGCTGGTTCTGGAGGGCCTGCCACCCGAGCCCGATCAGTTGGGCGCCTTTCTCGCCGACCGTCGAACGGACGCCTTTCCCCGGCTGATCGAGCAATTGATGTCCAGCCCGCGCTACGGCGAGCATCAGGCGCGTTACTGGCTCGACGCGGTTCGCTACGGCGACACGCACGGATTGCACCTGGACAACCGTCGTGGGATTTTCCCCTATCGCGATTGGGTCGTGAAGGCGCTGAACGACAATTTACCGCTGGATGATTTTCTGGTCTGGCAGTTGGCGGGGGACTTGTTGCCCGAACCGACCCTGGAGCAGCGCATCGCCACCGGTTTTGTGAGGATGAATCCCTCGACATCGGAGGGCGGCGCGATCCCCGAGGAGTTTCAGGCAAAGAACAATTTCGATCGGGTCGAAACGTTGGGCACAGTCCTGCTGGGCATGTCGTTGACGTGCGCGCGTTGTCACACCCACAAATACGATCCCATTCCCCAGACCGAGTATTATCGCCTGATGGCGTTCTTCAACAGCACGGCCGAGAGCGCGATGGACGGCAACGCCTACATTTACGGCCCGGTCGAGCAGGTTCCGGCGAATCCCGCGAATTGGCCCGGTTGGTTGGAGTTTCGCCGGGAACGCGCCGATCTGGTAAATGGGGTCGATGAGACAACGCAGGCCGCGCTATTGACCTATGCGCCGAAAACCCAAAGTTGGACGGCGGGTGAATGGAAAATGTCCGACGCTTTCAACACGGGCGCGACACCGCTTCCGGTGGACAAGTGGAAGCCGGCGAAGGGCCTGCCGGGGCAGTTGCGAGATCGATTGCCGAAGCCCGGTCAGACAAGGCTGATCGCCTTTCAAATCAAGACGAAGACCGATCAGACATTGGTGATGACCTTGTCCAGCGGACCGGGATTCGAAATTCGGGTGGACGGGGTCGAACTTGAAAATGCTAAGCGCGT
>JBLHKZ010000256.1:0-8377 GCA_047618185.1 Limisphaerales bacterium | reverse complement strand
CCTGACAGAGCGCCGTCACTTCTTCCGCAACCACCGCGCACAGTTGGCGATATGCGTCTTCCTCGGTCTTTCCGTGACAAACTCCGCCAAACGGGAACAGGTCCGGACAATAGCCAACGTACAGGCCGTCGGCCTCTTCCCATCGGACAAACTTAAGGTATTGATCCTGCGCTTTCATTGCTTGGCCTGGTCGATGGCGTTGCGAACTTGCTTTTCCTGATAGTGTTTTGCGTCGTCGCCGTCGCGGCCGCTCAGAATGACCGCCCCGGCAACGTTGGCGTGCCGATACTTTCGATGAGACCCCTTGCCGCCGCCTTCAAGAACAAATCCCGAGCCCTGTAGGTCGGCAACCAATTCTCTGACTTTCGGCGGCACATCCGAGACTCTGGCACATCCGCCAAGCTGCTTCCAGTTTCATTTGGACTGTCGTCTCCACCGCACGAAACACAGGGACTGCAGCCCGAAAACCGACGTCGTCTCCGCAACGCGACCAATCGGAGCGCGTCTGTGTCGTCCCGACCAGGCGCAGCCACGGCCGAACAACGGGGAGCCACGATACGGGCTTGTACATGCGAAGCCGCTGCGGCTGGTCGGGACGACACAGCCGCGCCCCGTAAAAGCAGACCGCCTTCCCCTCTCGCCACACCCCCGGCCGTGCGATTCCGCATTCCGAATTCCGAGATCCCCAATCCGAATTCGAATCCGGCGGACATTTCTCAACCACGAATGAACACCAATGGACACGAATCAGCCTTGGGGCTCGTGTAGACGCTTGGCGCCTACTTCACGACAGAGTCAAAACGATTCCCGTATTCGTCTGCGATGACGCCATCGGGATTAACGGTTACCGGGAGGACATATTCTTCGACCGTCAGCGCATCTTCAAAATCCCTCTCTCCATCGAGAAACTGCTGAATGCGCGTCATCATGTTGTCGGCAATCTCACGCTGTGCCTCCATCTCGGAATCGAATACGATGTAATGCTCCGCATCGCTGACACAAGGAACGCCTCCCTGAAATAGCGTATCGATAAATATGCAAAAACCGGTCTTCAAATTGGTTGGATCGTCGCTTCTCATAACCATGTCGGTATATTGCCATTTTCACCTGGCCAGGTTTGGAGCTTCGTTCAAGCATTTTCGCACTTCGCATCCGTGGCCGGCTCTGGCAGGTTCCAAACATGCCCAAGGCGCCGCCAGTCAAGTGGACACGCGATCATTTCCTGATCGGGCTCAACCTTTACTGCAAGTTGCCGTTCGGAAAGCTTCACAGAGGCAATCCCATCATCGTTGAAACGGCTCAAAAGATGGGGAGAACCGCCAACAGTCTCGCGATGAAGCTGTGCAATTTCGCGTCGCTCGACCCCGTGCAGCAAGCCCGCGGCATCAAGGGGCTTCCCGGTGCGACCAACCAAGACAAAGCGATGTGGAACGAATTCCAATCGAGCCTTCCTGAGCTTGGCCCACAGAGCGAAGAGTTGCTGCACTCGCTTTTCACAAACGACGAAGAGTCCGATCTGGATTTCTTAAGCCCCGACAGAGTTCAGGTGATTCCCCCGACAGGTCCGACTGAATCGCTGGCGACCGTCAAAGTGCGCCGCGGGCAGCAATTCTTCAGGCAAACTGTGCTGAGCTCCTACGGAGTCCGTTGCTGCATTAGTGGAATCAACATTCCGCGCCTCTTGGTCGCCAGCCATATCAAACCTTGGCGGGACTTCCCGACGGAACGGCTCGATCCGCGGAACGGACTGTGCCTCTCAAGCCTGCACGATGCCGCGTTTGATTCGGGGCTCATTACACTCGATGACGGGAGACGCGTCGTACTCAGCAACCACTTGAAGGCGCATTATCCGCAGCCCACGTTGGAGCAGAATTTCGCGCCGTTCGAGGGTCAATGCATTCGCCTACCTGACAGGCTGGCCGAGCCGTCACTAAAATTCCTCGCGTATCATCGCCAGAAAGTATTTCAGAACTGATCTGTCAAAGAAGCGGCAGCACCCCACCGGCTTTTGGATTCCTTCGGGGATTTCACGCTCGTTTGCATTCTCACGCGGCGTCCATTCGGAGGTCTTTGGCCGCCCCCGGCCGGGAGTTGAGAGCGATCTTCCGTTCATTTGGTTTTGGCGCTATCAATCGTCCGTTTTGAAAATTCAACGCACCAAACTCATCGGGGCGCTTCTGGGCGCATGGCTCATCGGATCCATCAGCCTGAACGCCGCCGCCGCAAAACCCAACATCCTGCTGATCATGGCTGACGATGTCGGCTCGGACGCCATCGGCTGCTATGGCGGACAAAGTTATCCCACGCCTCATATCGACGCTCTCGCCGGCGGCGGCATGAAATTCAATCACGGTTACGCCATGCCGGTTTGCCACCCGTCGCGCATCTGCCTGATGACCGGCCGCTATCCGTTTCGCTTCGGCAAAGAGGGCTCCAAATGGGGCGACTATCCAGACGCTGCCGAAGGGAAATCTATCGGCGATCGAATGAAGCAGGGCGGCTACGCGACGGCGGTCGCCGGCAAGTGGCAACTGTGCATGATGAAGAACGACCTCCTGCAACCCGGACGAACCGGTTTCGACGAGTGGTGTTTGTTTGGCTGGCATGAAGGCGGCCGCTTCCATGATCCATTCATCTACCAGAACGGAACCCTCAGGGACGACACCGCCGGCGAGTATGGCCCCGAACTCTACGTGGACTTTCTTGTCGACTTCATGGAACGAAGCCACGAGGCGGGCCAACCCTTCTTTGCCTACTACCCGATGGCGCTTTGCCATGACGTCACGGACGATCTCAAGGGCAAACACGTGGCCTACTCGAAGCATGGCCGATGGATGACCTACGCGGAAATGATCGCGTCCATGGACGATATGGTCGGACGGCTCGTCGGCGCGTTGGAGCGTATCGGAATCCGGAAGAACACCCTGGTCATCTTCACGACCGATAACGGCACAGCCGGCGCCAGCTACCTATACGTGGACGAAAAGGGGAAAATGATTCGGCCCAAGGTGTTCTCTGTCCGCGACGGCGAGGTCGTGCGCGGCGGCAAGGGCAAATTCGACGACACCGGAACACGCGTGCCGCTGATCGCCAATTGGCCGGGACGAATCGACGCGGGGACGGAAGTCAACGACATGGTCGATCTGACCGACTACCTGCCGACGATTGCCGACGTCGCGGGATTGCCCAACGACGGCGTCCCACGCGACGGCATCAGCTTCGCGTCGACGCTGTTCGGAAAGAAACGAAATCCACAACGCCCATGGATTTACATCGACCTTCGCGGGAAACGTTGCGTCCGGGCGCCCGACTGGAAACTCTACGACAACGGAAGTTTCTATGATTTGAAGAAAGACCCGGCGGAACAGTCGCCGCTTCAGCTCGGGCAACTCACAATAAATGCCATCGAGGCCCGAGCAAGCCTGACTGCCGCCCTCGACAAGCTCAAAGGCCCGCTCAAACCCTAGAAACCATTTCACAAATGGATTGCACCGACAACGGACTCGCAAGCTCGTCCCTCCATGTGCGATTTCTGACAATTTATCATGGAGGGACGAGCCTGCGAGTCCGGTCTTGGGGTTCGACATGACAGTTTGCAGTTAAACGCACACGATGAGATTCTTCACACAGCCCCTCGCCTGCCTCCTGGCGATTCTGCCCCTTGTTTCGACCGTCGAAGCGGCAGAGCCACAACGGCCGAATATCCTGATCATCTCAATCGATGACCTGAACGACTGGGTGGGCTGCCTGGGCGGACATCCCAACGCGCTCACGCCCAACATCGATCGACTGGCGCGGCGGGGCACGTTGTTTGCCAACGCGCATTGCCAGGCTCCGATTTGCACACCGTCGCGAGCGTCAATGGTCCTGGGCAAATTTCCCTCGACCACGGGCATGTATTTTCTACAGCCCGGCCTGGCCTCCTACAAAGATCGCAAGCCGGGCGATGTGCTAATGCAGCATTTCTCGGCAGAGGGTTACCACACCATGGGCGCGGGCAAATTCGTCCACGGCGCCAACGAGAAACAGTATTTCGACGAGCACGGCGGCGGCATGGGCGGCTTCGGCCCCTTCCCGCCTGAGAAACTCAATCACAAGGAAGGTCACAAGCTTTGGGACTGGGGCGCCTACCCAAACGACGAATCGGAAATGCCCGACTACAAGGTGGCGGATTGGGTGACTGAACGATTGCGAAGAAAACAGGATAAACCCTTCCTGCTCGTGGCCGGCTTCTGGCGTCCTCACGTGCCAATGTACGCCCCGCCAAAGTGGATCGAGAAATTTCCCCTGGATTCGATTGAGTTGCCAAAGGTGATGAAGGGCGATCGCGATGACCTGCCGACCTACGCCAAGGAACTGACAATCGGCCTGCCGGCCCCGCGCCACGAATGGTTCGTCAAAAACAAGCAGTGGAAGAAGGCGATTCAGGGATACCTGTCCAGCGTGGCGTTCGTCGATGCTCAGGCCGGGCGCGTTCTCGACGCGCTCGACGCGAGTCCGTATGCGAAGAACACGATTGTCGTGCTGTTGTCGGATCACGGCTGGCATCTGGGCGAGAAGGAGCGCTGGGCGAAGCGTTCGCTGTGGGAGGATGGCGTGCGTGTGCCGCTGATCATTGCGGCGCCTGAATTCAAGACAGGCCAAACCAGCAAGCGCCCCGTTGGCTTGATTGACATCTTCCCCACCCTGCTGGATCTGACCGGTCTTCCCCCAAAAAACGATCTCGAAGGGCGAAGCTTGCGTCCGCTGTTGACGTCGCCCAACGCAGATTGGGACCGTCCGATCCTCAGCACATTTTGTCCCAACAATCACTCCCTTCGCTCGACGGACTTTCATTACATCCGCTACGGCGACGGCAGCGAGGAGCTTTACGACATGCGCACCGATCTCCACGAATGGCACAACCTCGCGGACGACAAGCGCTTTACCGAAACCATCGCCAACCTTCGCAAACGCCTTCCGAAAAAGAACCAGCCCGCGATTCGATCAGACTGGGAAGGCTGGGAAATTCAGGCCTGGGAGAAGGCCGAAGGAAAAAGCGTTCAGAACTAAAGAGTCACTCGATCCAATGAAACGAATCTTACTCGCAATATTTCTGACGATCGCCTGCTCGACCGTTTCGATTGCGGCATCACCCAAACCCAACATCGTCGTCATCTACGCCGACGACCTCGGCTACGGCGACGTCCAATGCTACAACCCCGAGCGCGGAAAGATCCCCACACCGCACATCGATCGACTCGCGAAGGAAGGCATGCGCTTCACCGACGCCCATTCCTCATCCGGGGTTTGCTCGCCTTCCCGCTACACGATCCTCACCGGCCGCTATCATTGGCGCACGCGCCTGCAAAGCGGGATCGTGGGACTTTGGGGCGCGCCCGTTATCACGCCAGATCGCATCACCATCGGCAGCCTGGCAAAACAGCGCGGCTACAAAACCGCCTGCATCGGCAAGTGGCATCTGGGCTGGAACTGGAACATTCCCAAATCCCATGCGCCGCTTTTTCGCCGCCCGAAGAACAAGGACGTCACCGCGAGCGACGAGCATCGCGCGGCCTGGCGCGAGGTCTTCAGCAAGCCGATCGGGGGCGGCCCGACTGACGTCGGCTTTGATGAATATTTCGGAACGGATGTCCCGAACTGGCCGCCCTACGCTTTCATCGAAAACGATCGAACGGTTGGCATTCCGTCGGAGTATCTGCCCGTGTCACGACTCGTGAAAAACCAGGCCAGCACGCAAGGCCCGGCTTTGAAGGGCTGGACGTTGGAGCCCATTCTGCCCGCCCTCGGAGATCGCGTCGCGAAGTTCATCAAACGCGAAGCGAAAACACCGGCGCCCTTCCTAATCTACATGCCGCTGACCTCGCCACATACGCCCTTATCAGTGAACAAGGAATGGCGTGGCAAGAGCGGACTCAACCTCTACGCCGATTTTGTCATGGAAACCGACGCCATCGTCGGCCAGGTCCTCCGCGCCCTGGACGACAGTGGAGCCGCCGAAAACACACTGGTCATCTTCACCAGCGACAACGGCTGCGCCCACTACATCGACGTCGCCGGACTCGAAGCCAAGGGGCATTTTCCCAGCGGCCCCCTGCGCGGCTACAAATCCGATGTTTGGGAGGGCGGACACCGCGTGCCATTCATCGTCCGCTGGCCCGGCAAGGTGAAGGCGGGCTCGGCATCAAGCCAGCTCGTCCATCAGGCCGACCTGCTCGCAACCTTTGCCGACGTCCTCAACGCCAAATTGCCGGACAACGCCGCGGAGGACAGCTTCAGCCTCCTGCCTCTGCTAAAGGGCGCCGACAAACCCATCCGACAACACGCGGTCAGCGCCTCGATCAGGGGCGTCCCCTGCTTCCGCGACGGCCCGTGGAAATTGATCCTCGCCCCCGGCTCCGGCGGCTGGACAAAGGGCGAAGGAGACGACGCCGTCCAGCTCTACAATCTGTCTAAAGACCTCGGAGAAAAAAACAACCTCGCTTCCGCGCATCCCAAGCGAGTCGTGACGATGAAGAAACAACTGGAGCAAATGATCACCCGAGGCAGAAGCAACCACGGCGCAGCCCAGAAAAACGATGTCCAGGTGCGTCGCTATCCGATCAAGCCTCGCGCGAAGAAGAAGTAGTAGATTCCAGAGATTCAACCACGGAAAACACCGAAGACACGGAATGCGGACAAGGAACCAGAACTCATCAGTCCGGCCTAATCCCTTTTTCATGTATTCTGTGCCTTCCGTGGTTGATCAATTCCGGATTTCCGTCACGGTCAAATTAAGCGCTAATTCTATCGTCAGGCCAATCGTTCCACACATTCTATGAAACACCTCTCTGACACTCCCCCAATATCCCGCCGCCGCTTCCTTGGAACCACAGCCGCCGCCGTTGGAAGCATCAGCCTGCTTCCGGGCGAAGCGTTCGGCGCGGCAGCGCCTCGCGAAGGTGAGACCGATCACTTCTGGTATCGACTCGCGCCGCCGGGGCCCTACATCGATTCCCAACGCGACAACCAGGCCTTCGGCTTCGACAAGGAAAAGATCCACCTGTCAGAGGACAACGCCAAGACCTGGACGCGCAGCATTGCATTTCCCGACGCGGACAACATTACCTTCAGTTGTTTTCTGAAGAACGGGAACATTCTCTTCGCGACGCAGGCAAAGCTCTTTCTCAGTTCTGATCGACTCAAGTCGTTTCGCGAAATCACGGTTCAGAATCGCGACGGCCGCGACTACATTCCGCACACGCCCAAGAACCCGAATGCGCCCGGCTGGTATTTTCATCCGCTCGACGGCGTGCACACCTGGGACATCGACGGCAAGGAAATGCTGGTGTGGGGCAACTACTGCAATGTGCGGGGCGGCGCCGTCCCGGTGAACATCTATTATTCCACCGATCAGGGAGAGACCGTGAAGATCGCCTATTCCTTCGGACAGAATCCCCATTTCCAGGAGAAGGGAGCCGATCCAAAGAAGCGGTTGGGCGATCCGGACAACTCAGTCGTTTGCCGGCATATACATTGCGTCACTTACAATCCCGCCGAGAATGCGTTCTACGCCAGCACGGGGGACATCGATCGCGGACACGGGCACGAGTGCCACTGGCTGCGCGGCGTTTACGACTCCAAGACCGACAGTTGGGAATGGAAGCCCATCGTGTCCTCGAACTCCAACTCCCGCTTCAAGTCCGGCGGCATCAATTTCGTCGACGGCCAGCTCTACTGGGCCGCCGACGCCAACGGCCGCGTTCCCGCCGGTGAGTTTCACGATCGCGGCATCTTCCGCTGCGCCCCGGAGGACCTCCCCGACAAGACAAAGCACACCCTGCTTTTCAATCCGCTGTATGAATCCGCGAACATGATCATTCAGGACGGCGTGATGCTTTCGGCTCACTACGCGCCCGCTTCGCCCTACTTCACCGGATTCATCTACTCGCCCGACATGGGCAAGACCTGGGCGCAATACGATCTGAAACAATTTGGTAGACGCTCGCCGCTGCGCTTTGAAAAGAAGAATAGTGACGGTTGGTTTCGAGTGGACTTGCGGGCGGGCTGGATCGACCGCGGCGAAGTCCTGTTCATCAAACCGAAGGCCTGAATGCGTACACCCCAGAGATGGGATGGACGCAGAGTTTCTCGGTTGAATCGTCTTCTCCGCAGTCAAATGATATTTCGAAATCCGATTGGCACGTTTTGAAAAACTCGAACCCAAACCTCTGCGTCCATCCCATCTCTGCGGTGTAAAACCTCCCTCCCTGAACTGCGCCGGACACCGCCATGCCCAACGCCCCCTTCCAAAACTGGACCTTCCTTCACGTCAACGACAGCCACATGGGCACAGCGCGTTCCTATCGCTTTCGTCCCGCCGTCAACCAACGCTGGG
>JBLHKZ010000255.1:0-8430 GCA_047618185.1 Limisphaerales bacterium | reverse complement strand
GGCTTTCCGGCGACTTCAACGTGGAGCAGCACGTGCACCTGCTCGACGCCTGCTCGTGGATCATGAAGGGCGAATATCCCGAGGCCGCCTACGGCATCGGCGGACGGCAAGTCCGCACCGGTCCGGAATTCGGCAACATCTATGACCACCATTCGGTGATCTACGAATATGCGGGCGGCCAAAAACTTTTCGCCTATTGCCGCCAGCAGAAAGGCTGTCACAGCAGCATCTCGGTGGATGTCATGGGCGCGAAAGGAACCGCGTCCCTCACGACGAAAGGATTGGAAATCCGGGCGGACGAGAAGTGGCGTTTCGAGGGCGAGAAGAACGACCACTACCAGACCGAACACAACGAACTCTTTGCCAGCATCCGCAGCGGCAACCCGATCAACAACGGCGAGTACATGGCCAAAAGCACGATGCTCGCGATCATGGGCCGCATTGCCACCTACACCGGCAAACGCATCGAATGGGACCAGGCCTGGAATTCAAAAGAGGACCTGTCGCCCAGGAGCTACGCCTGGGACGCCGAACACGAACCCCCGCCCCCCGCCATCCCCGGCGTGACGAAATTCATCTAGCGCCGCGCGCTCATTTCAATTCACCACGAACACGCCGCACATGAATCGTCGCAGCTTTATTAAGATCGCGTCCGCGGCGTCGCCGGCTCTCGCGATCGGCGTACTTCGGGCGGCGGTGTTGAAGTCTCCCACCGAGTTTCAGGTCGCCTGCATGACGCTCCCCTACTCCCGCTTCCCGCTGCAGCGCGCGTTGAGCGGCATCAAAAGCGCCGGCTACGAATATGTCGCCTGGGGCACACGGCACATAGAGAGCGACGGCAGTAAAGTTCCCGTCATGGCGGAAGACGCGCCGCCAGCCAAAGCCAAGGAGCTCGGCCAACGCTGCCGCGATCTGGGCCTTGAGCCGGTAATGATGTTCTCCACGATCTACCCGGAACACGAACGAGCGCTGACCGTCCTGACGCAACGCATCAAGCAGGCCGCCGCCGCCGGCATTGGCCAGGTCCTTACCTTCGGTCACACCAAAGGCGGCAATCGCGAACTCTGGATCGAACGCTTCAAGAAGCTCGGCCCGATCGCGCGCGACCACGGAGTCACGATCGTCGTCAAGCAACACGGCGGCAGCACGGGAACCGGCGAAGCCTGCGCAGAGATCGTACGCGAAGTGGACGAGGAGGGAATCAAGGTCAACTACGACGCGGGCAACGTGATGGACTACCTGAATCTCGATCCCCTGCCGGACATTCGTAAATGCGCCAACGAAGTGCGCAGCTTCTGCATCAAGGACCACCGCAACTGGCCGAAGGACCAGGACTGCGGCCCCGGCTTCGGCGAGATCGACCACTACAGGCTGCTCGAACCCGTCGCGCACACCGGCCGCAAGATGCCGCTCTGTTGCGAAAATATTTTCGCCCCGGTCGTCCCTCGCCCGGAAACGCCGGAGGGAATCGATGAACTCGCAAGACGCGCAAGAGAATTTCTGAAAACCGTCATCGCGGGAATCCAAAGCCCGAGCTAGCGCGAGCTTCTACGCCGCAACCAGCGGCACGAATCGAACGCCGATGTCTCGTTGATCTTTCACGCTTCCGTCCTCGTCGCGTGTGATGACGTGGAGAAACTGGGTTTGCGCCGGCAGCCCTATCGGGATCACCAGACGCCCGCCCGGGTTGAGCTGTTCGACCAGAGCCGGCGGAATCTCCACAGCGGCAGCGGTCACCATGATTCGATCGAAAGGCGCTTCCTCCGGCCAACCCGCATGGCCGTCGCCCAACCGAAAACGATTTTCAGACAGGCGGGACGAAGCCAGTTTCTTTCTCACGGACTCGTGCAGCTGGGGAATCGTTACGACCGTGAACAGTCGATTCGTCAATTCCAGCAGCACGGCGGTCGGGTAGCCGCTGCCCGTCCCAATCTCCAGGATCTTGTGTTCCGGTTCGACTGCCAGCAACTCGGTCATGTAGGCGACGATGTAGGGCTGGCTGATAGTCTGATGACAATCTATCGCGAGGGGGCCGTCAGCGTAGGCCGAAGCGCGATCACACTCGCGCACGTAATCCTCGCGAGGGACGCGCGACATGGCGGCCAACACTGTCGGGTTCGTGACGCCTCGCGCGCGCAATTGCGTTTCGACCATTTGCTCGCGTTCGTTCATGAGCGGTAACGCGCAATACTGGCGTGGAGAGCGCCTCCCATGGAGGGACGAGCCTGCGAGTCCGCTCGCGAAGGTCTTCAGGAGTCTGAAGTTCGGACTCGCGGGCTCGTCCCTCCATGGGAATCGCCGGTTGCTCCGATCAGGAAGCCGCGTCGCCATCGCCTCGACGGGCGAAGGCTTGTTCGTAGAGCTGAGCGAAATCTCCTGCCGCAACGGCGCGGGGATTGAAATTGGCGGTCCATTGGCCGGCGGCTTCTTCCGCGAGCCGGGCGATCAGCGAACGATCCGCTCCAGCCTCCTCCAGGGAGCGAGGCATGCCCGCGAGATTTAAGAGCGATTCCAACCGGGCAATCAGCGCTTTGACGGCCTCTTCTTCGCCGTCGCGAACGGAGGCGATCTCCGGCGCCGACGCCAGCTCGGCGTAACCCTTCCGCGCCGCCGGCTCCTGAGTGTTGTACCGGACGACATGCGGCAGCATGACCCCAACCGCGACGCCATGCACGATGCCGAAGTGGGCCGTCAGCGGATTCGCCGCGGAGTGGGCCGCGCCCAGCATGCTGTTCTCGATTGCTGTGCCGGCATAGGCCGCGCCCAGCAGCATATGGCCGCGCGCCTCGATGTCGCTCGGGTCGGCCAGCACGCGTGGCAAGCCGTCCACGCACAGCTTGAACGCCTCCAGGGAATACATGGAGGAAAGCGGATTGCGCTTGCGGGTGACGGCCGTTTCAACCGCGTGCGCGATAGCGTCGATGCCCGTGCAGGCCGTGACGGCCCGGGGTTGGGAAAGCGTCAAAGCCGGATCAAGTATGGAAATTCTGGGAGCGGCCTTGGGATCACCGCAGGCCATCTTGGCGTGAGTTTCCTCATCTGCGATCAGCGCGTAGGACTGGCATTCGCTGCCCGTGCCGGCCGTGGTCGGTATGGCAATCATCGGCAACATCGGCTTGCTCGCTTTGCCCGTGCCCCAATAGTCCTGCATGCGGCCGCCATTGGTGAGAATAAAATTGCAACCCTTGGCGGTGTCCATGCTGCTGCCCCCGCCCAAACCTACGATCAAATCGACCTGAGATTCGCGCGCCACCGCCAGGCAATTGTCCACGCAGCGCGTCGTGGGATTCTCCTTCGAGTCATCAAATCGCGCGACGGTGAGCCCGGCCAGCTCCAGAGACTTGTGTACGCGATCCGCGTGCCCGGCGGCGACGATACCCTGGTCGGTCACGAGCAGCACCTTGCCCGCGCCCAGTTCACTGGCCAGTTCGCCGACGCGATCCACGGTGTCCGCGCCGAAGATCAGTCGCGTGCGCGGCTGATGGTCGAAGGATACCAGATGAAGGTGATCTGGCAGCTGGGAGGCGGTGTCAGCCTCCGACACCGCACCGGCCGAGGGCGTCGGGCCTGGGTTGTCTACGACTTCACTCATGCTGGCTCGCGGATGCGGTTCTTTCTGACGGCGCCGTTTCGATTCTTGTTCAACGGTCGATGGCTTTCCGCGGAGTCGGAATTAGTAAACGCCTTCGACAATCTTTTTCTCCAAAGCGCCGAAGGGCCGCACTTGGCCGACGCCGTCCCAGGGGAAATTCTCCACCGGCTTCGTGCGCATGGCTTCATCGCGCTCCAGGAAGCGCGGCATGAACAGCTCCTTGGTGAGCGTCGTGAGCTCCACCCTGCCCCAGGCGTCATATTCCACCTGCTTGTCGGTGTCGTTCGGATCCACGACCCGCAGCATCGCGCGCGGTTGCGGGGCGTGGTAGGTGATTGAAAATTTATTCTCCTTCGTGACGGGCAGGCTTTGAGCAAGTCCCATCAGGGTGTTGCCGTAGGTCGGCACAAACTTGACACGATCCTCGAGAACTTCCTCGATCAGGAAGCGCGTGTATTGCGGATCCATCTGCGTGCCGCCGACGAAGGCGCCCTTGATGCCGACGTCCGGAATGGACTTGTCCTCCTTCAGGAGTCTCTCGCCGAGCGCCTCCAGCAGCTTCGGCGTCGTGAATAGCGCGGAGACCTTACGGTTGTTGATCACCGTCATGGCCTGATCGATGACGTGCTCCATGTAGGCCTTGGCCTGGTCGCCGTGACCGCGCGTGATCAGCTTCTTCACCCAGCGCGGGTCGAGGTCGACAAAGTAGCAGGCGCAACCGCGCACGTTGGCGAGGTGCTCGATGGAAAGGCGGAGGCGGCGCGGGCCGGTCGGTCCGATCATCAGCCAGTATTCATTGCGCGGGAAATCCTCGTCGGCGAGCGATTCGCTGAAATTGCTGTAGTCGATCTTGTAATCTTCCCAGCCAATGCGCTGCTTGGGCATGCCGGTGGTGCCGCCCGTTTCAAAAATGTTGAAGGGCTTGCCTTCGTACTGTTTCGGAATCCAGACATCATGGGGCAGATAGCGCAGCCACTCGTCGCCGTCGAAGTGCGGGAAACGCACGAGATCGTCGCTGGTTTGAATTTCCGTCAGCGGGTTCCAGTCCTGCTTGGCGGCCCAGTCGAGCCAAAAGGGACATCCGGTTTCCGGCGAAAAGTGCCAATTGATAATTTCACGCAGGTGCGAGTTCAATGCGTCCTGGGCCGACTTGACGGCTTCTTCAGAGGCGAGGTTTACTGACATAGGTCTTTGGATTCAGGTTGCTGTTGGATCAATTCAGGATGTTGGATTCTCCACCCCGGTTTCTAAAAGAATTTTTTCAAGGTCGATTCATCTGGAGGGCGCGTCACAAGGGAGACGACAACCAGCGCCAGCGTCGACGCGATAATCATCGTCGCCACGGGCATCATGCCCAGAAAAATATAACTACGATCACTGCCGTAGTTGGAGTTGGCGAACAGCCAGATCCAGGAGACGGCGGCCGCGAGGATCGAAGCAAAGGCGCCGGCCGTGGTGACTCGCTTCCAATAGAGCGCCGCGACAATCAGCGGAAATAGAGCTGAAAAGCCGGAGAAACACCAGACGCCCAGAGTGAAGATGCCTTTAGTGTCCTTCAAATAGAGCGCGATCAGGTAGGTGACCAGAACCACCGCCACCACAAAGATGCGGCCGGTCAGCACTTTCTGTTTTTCCGAAATTTCCTTTTTGCCGAAGTAATGCAGGTAGATGTCGTTGGTGAACATGCTGCCAATGCACAGGAACTGGGAGTCGAGGCTGGACATGATCGCGGCCATAATGCCCGCCGTCAAAAAGCCGCCCAACACGGGATTGCTCAGCTTAAGGACCATGATGCCCAGCACATCGTTCGCGTTCTTGAGATCCGTCGGGATGAGCGGCTCGCCGTTGATGACCGCCGAGGTGGCCCAGGTCCCGATCAACACGCAGGGCACCCAGACGAGCATGATGAGCAAGGGATGCGCGACAACTGCGAGCTTGAAGGAGTTGGCGCTTTTGGCAGTCAACCAATGCTGAAAAATGTGCGGAAACATTCCAACGCTCAATGGGATCAGCATGTAGGAAAAGAACACCAACTGGGGAATCTTTATCCTGGCAAGTTTGTGCGCATTTTCTTCGTTGTCGATGACGGCCTGGGTCGCGGCGGCAAATCCACCGAGCTTCGTGGAGATGACGAAGAACGTGACGATACCCAGGGCGATGAACACCAGCGTTTGAAAGCAGTTGGCCCACGCGGTGCCGCGCACACCGCCGGAGAAGACGTAGATCAGCACGACCACGCAGATCGCCCCAGAGCCCGCAGCAAAGGATACCTTGCCTTCGGATACGGTCGTCAGCGTCGATCCCGCGCCGAGAATGCCGACGAGCAGATAGGGCACGACCAGCCCGACAATGATCGGGAACAGCAGCAGCCCCAGCTTGTCCGAATTGAAGCGGTCGCGAAAAAACTGGATTTGCGTCATGTAGCCGTGCTTTGCGCCGAGCGACCACAGCTTGATCCCGATGACAAAGAAGCACAGCGAATGAATGATGCCGGATGACGAGGCGAGCTTGCCATAAATTCCAATGCCCCCCTTGAAGGAAGCGCCGGTCGAACCGACCAACGCAAAGGCCGTCATGGTGGTGCCGAAGAGCGACATCAACAGCAGAAACGGACCAATGCCGCGCGAGGCCAGGAAGTAGTCCCGGGAGGTGCCCTTGAAGGAACGATTGCTGTAGACGCCCAGCAAAAGCAGAAGGACGAGGTATCCGGCGATGATATAAATGGCGGTCATCGTGAAGCTCAGCCGGCCTGGCCTGAATCGGATTCCGCGGTCGACGAATCGTCGTTCTTCTCAACGACCGGAAAGCAGTGCTTTGTCGCAAGAAACCAGACGACGGACGCCACGAGGGAAAGAGCCACATGGTAGGCCAGTCCGATGGGCATGAAGCCGAACACCAACGGCCTGTATGTGTCCCAAAACCAGAAATCCTGATGCAGCACGATCAACGCAATCACGGCCGCCCAGACCAGCTTTCTGGCGGTGTTGGACTTGGGCGCGCTCATAGTAGAACGGGATTTATCCCGTTTTCTTGTGCCAGAATGACAACCGGCGCACGGAATCGGGATAAATCCCGTTCTACTCTTTGGCGCGTTTCCATCATGCCGATCGTATTCGCTGTGTTCCGTGATTAAAAACAGGGTGGCCGCTCTCGCGACCACCCGGCTGATTAAATGCGTTCCAAGACCGTCGTCCGCTTACTTGCCGATGACGTAGAGGTGCGACTGAGAGGCAATGTAAAGCCGGCCGTTCGCAAAAATCGGCGAGGAGTAGATCGGCGCCTGAAGATTCACGTCGAGAATCGGCTTGTCCTTTTTCGGATCGAAGTCAGCCCGGGCCGGCAGGATCGTCACGTCGCCGTCCTCATCGCCAATGTAGAGTTTTCCGTCGCCCACCAGAGTGGAGCTCCACATGTGAGCCTTGGTGTCGTAGATCCAATTCTCTTTGCCGGTGTCGGCGTCGATGCAATAGACGAAGCCGGAGTAGTCGGCGATGAACAACAGGCCCGTGGTCGGATCGATCGACGCGGTCGAGATGGTCCGGTTAATCTTGTCATAGTTCCAGACCCGCTTGCCGTTGGTCGCGTCGACGCAGACGAGATTGCCCACGCCTTCGCCGTGTTCCGGATCCTGTCCGATGGCGACGTAGACGCGGTTCTTGTAGAACACCGGCGTCGCGATCAATTCGCTCGGGCCGTCAGCGTCCGGATACTTGATGACCTTGCCGTCCTTGTCCTTCTTGTACTTGTCGGGCACGCAGTCGTAGCTCCAGATTTTCTGCAGGATGCCGTAGCCCTCATCATCCTTCTTGGGTTTCGGATCGAAGGCGTAAAGGACGCCGTCGCCGCCTGCGAAAAACACCATCCCCTTGCCGTTGACCTCCGCGAAGGAGGGCGAGGACCAGTTGCAATGCATGATGTTCTTGCTGATGCCCTCGGCTTCCTCACCGATGAGCTCGCCGGTCTTCTTGTCCAGCGCGATCAGGCAGGGAGCCGTCGGAGACGGAATGTTCAAATGCGACCAGTCCTGACCGTTGGAAGTCGTGCAGAACAGGGCGTCGCCCACGATCACGATTGAGCTGCTCGCGACGTTGTGAGGAAACACGCCCAACTCGCCGCGCATGTCGTAGCGCCAGATAATGTCGGCGTCTTTCTCAAACACTTCCATCGGCGGCTTGCCCGGGCCGGCCATGAATTTGCCTTCATCCTGGTCGCCCTGGTTGCCGTCTTTCATGCCCTCGGTGTCGAGGCAGATGATCTCACAGCGGTTGCCGACGACGTAGATGCGATTGCCCTCAATGGCGGGCGAGGAGCAGATGCCGAGGAATTCCCAGTCGCTGACCTTGCCGGCGCCGAGTTTCGGGCAGGCCAGCTGCCAGAGGTAGTCGCCGGTCTTTTCATCGAAGCAGTAGAGATTGCCGCGATCGCCCAGATGTCGGGAGTCACGCGGCGTTTCGTTGTTGGTGCCGATGAAGATCTTGCCGCCAGCCACCGCCACATTGCCGTAGGCGGAGGATCCCAACTTCAGGACCTGGGCGACGTTCTTGGTCGTGCTCATGTCGATCTCTTCGGAATTCGGCTTGAAGTCGCCGGGCGCGAAGCTGGTGGGCAGCCCTTTGGCCGGAGAGTAGAGGTTCTTGTGACCGTTGCGCCCCCACTGCGGCCAACCGGCGACCGATGCGGAAGCCGACGTAGCGGCGCCGCCAACGGCAACAGCGGCTGGCGTGGCGGCAGTTGCGACGCTCGTCGCGGCGCTCGATTCAGAGGCTGTCGTCGCGGTCGATTCGGGAGCCGATGCGACAGCGGTCGCTTTTGCGGTGGTGGTGGCAACTGCCGACGCC
>JBLHKZ010000254.1:0-8464 GCA_047618185.1 Limisphaerales bacterium | reverse complement strand
TACGGAATGTTGTCCGTAGAGGAAATTATCACCAAATCCTCGAATATTGGGGCCGCAAAGATCGGAATCAAGATGGGCAAGGAGAGTCTCCACAAATACATCATGGATTTCGGATTTGGGAAAAAAACCGAAATTCCTCTGCCCGCCGAAGCGCGGGGAACGGTGCATCCCGTCAAACGTTGGGGCGGACAGACGATTGCCAGCGTCCCGATGGGACATGAAATTTCGGTGACGCCACTGCAACTGGTGATGGCGATGAGCGCGATCGCCAATGACGGCGTGCTGATGAAGCCCCTGATTGTGGATCATATCGAGAACGGCGAAGGAAAGCATGTGCGCCACCCGAAAATGCCGGGTGATGCCTTCCTGCCGACAGAGGTTCGTCGAGCGGTTTCACCTCGGACGGCAAGAATGATGGTGCAGGCCCTGAAAACGGTGCCGCGAAAAAATGGCACTGCGCCGCAGGCGGCGCTGGAGCATTACACGGTCGCAGGCAAGACCGGCACCGCCCAAAAAGTGGGTGTCGTGGGCAAGACGATCGAGGGCAAGGACATCATGGGCTACAAGTCTGGAGCCTACTTTGCGTCCTTCTGCGGGTTCTTTCCAGCGGACGATCCGGAGCTCTGCATCCTGGTCCTGTTTGACGAGCCGAAGCATGGCTACTACGGCGGAACCGTCGCGGGTCCAGTGTTTCAACGAATCGCCCGGCGGGCCGCGAAATATTTGAATATTCCGCCCGAGCCGCAATTGATGAAGGAACTGGAATTGACCGGTCTGGCGTACGGCCGGACCGCAACGAGCAGGCAATAGATGCGCGGAGCTATGAAACTCAAACAGATCATCGCTGATGTCGGAATCGCCGACGCGGAGGATGTCGTCGACCGGGAGATCTCAGGCATTGCCTATGATTCCCGTCGGGTGACGCCCGGGATGCTGTTTGTGGCGATTCGCGGGCGCAACGTGGATGGCCATGAGTACATCAAGACCGCGATCAAGCGAGGCGCGGCGGCGGTGATTTGCCAGTCGGATGCGCCGACGCATTCGCCGCTGGGCGCGCTCAGTGTGCCGAACACTCGCGTGGCATTAGCTCGAACCGCCGCGGCGTTCTACGATCATCCCAGCGCCAAGTTGGAAGTCGTCGGCGTCACCGGGACCAATGGCAAGACGACGGTTTCCTTCATGCTTAAACACATTCTCGAGACGGTCGGCCGCAAGACCGGATTGCTCGGCACCGTGCGTTATGAGATTGGTGAACGCATGATTCCAGCCCAACGAACGACGCCGGAGGCGCTCGAAATTCAGCAGATGATGCGGCAGATGCTGCGCGCGAATTGCGTCGATTGCGTGATGGAGGTCAGCTCTCATGGACTGGAGCAAAATCGCGTGGATCAGGTGGAATTCGACGTCGCTATCTTCACCAATCTGACTCCCGAGCATCTCGATTACCACGGCGGGATGGAACCCTACTTCGCCGCCAAGAGGAAGCTGTTCGAATCACTGCGAAGCGGACCCAAAACCGGTTCCGCAGTGATCAATGTCGATGATCCCTACGGCGTTCGTCTGGCCGAGGAATTGGCCGATCTCGATTGTCTGACGTTCGGCCGCGCCGAATCCGCAGACCTGCGGTTGGAGGAAATTTCGGTATCCGCGGATGCGACGCGATTCACGTTTGCGGCGTCCGGTGTGGCTCATCAATGCGAGTTGCCTCTGATTGGCCGGTACAACGCGATGAATGCCCTCGCAGCGATTGGCGGCGCCCTGAAACTCGGCGTGAGCGTGTTCGACGCGGTTCGCGCCCTGCGCAGTGTTGCGACTGTCCCGGGCCGCCTCGAAGAAGTGAACGCCGGACAACCCTTCAGCGTGCTCGTCGACTATGCGCACACGGAAGACGCGCTCAGCAATGCGATGACGACGCTCCGGGAGATCGCCGACGGCCGACTGTTGACGCTCTTTGGCTGCGGGGGAAACCGCGACGCGCAAAAGCGAGCGGCGATGGGCGAAGTCACGGCCCGAATGGCCGACCTTGCGGTGCTCACCAGCGACAATCCGCGCAACGAATCGCCTGAGTCCATCGCGGACCAAGTCATGGTCGGCTATGCTTCCGTGCGCGACGAAGGGTGTCTGGTCGAACTTGATCGCGCTCGCGCCATTGAAGAGATCATTCGCATGGCCCAACCCGGGGACATCGTCCTGATCGCGGGCAAGGGCCACGAAACGTATCAGGAATTTAAGAATACGGTCGTCCCGTTTGACGATCGCGTGCATGCGCGTGAAGCGTTGGAAACGTTGGGCTACACGGACTGAATTGGAGAGATGGAATCGCGCTCATTACAATATGCCGCCGAAAGCTGCCAAGGCGAATTGGTCCATGGCGACGCCGAGCGTCTGTTCGAGCAAGTCGTCACGGACTCGCGAAGAATCTCCCGGGGCGATCTCTTCGTCGCGTTGAAGGGCGAGCGATTTGACGGTCATGAATTTGTGGAATCGGCGCTGAACGACGGCGCTGTTGGCGCTGTAGTCGAACGGGGCTGGATTGATCGACATCCAAGTGTTTCCAGCGCGATCGCGGTGTCCAATACGATCGAAGCGCTGGGCCGATTGGCCGCTTGTTATCGCCGGGAATTTGACATTCCGATTATAGCCGTCGCAGGTTCCAACGGGAAAACGACGACCAAGAACTTGTTGGCTTCAGTTCTTCGGGAAGAGCGGAGAGCACTGTGGAGTGAAGCCAGTTTCAACAACAATATCGGCGTTCCGATGACATTGTTGAAGCTGGATTCGACCCATCAGGTCGCGGCTCTTGAGGTGGGAACCAACCATCCCGGAGAACTCGCTGAATTGCTGGAAATGATCGCTCCTCAATTTGGCGCGTTGACCAATATCGGCCGCGAACATCTGGAATTCTTTGGCGACCTTGCGGGCGTCGCTGACGAGGAGGGAGCGCTGGCCGAGCAACTTCCCGTTGATGGAATCCTTTTTGTCAACGGCGACAGCCCTCTGATGGAGCGCGTCATTGAGCGTTCACGCGCCGAGGTGGTTTGCGTGGGCCAGGGGGCGGACAACGATTGGCGCGCACGCGACCTTCGCCTGGACGCCACCGGATGTTCCTTTGTCGTTGAGGCGCCGGTCGCGAATTTTGCCGGAGAATATCGAGTAAATCTTCTGGGTCGGAACCAGGCGACCAATGCGCTGTTGGCGATCGCGATCGGCGCGGAGTTGGGGATTTCACCCGCCACGGTCAAGCGGGGATTGGCGGAGTGCCGTCCGGCGCCGATGCGGATGGAGGCATCGATGGTTTCAGGGGTGACCGTGATCAACGACGCTTACAACGCCAATGCCGATTCGACAGCCGCGGCGCTCGAGACCCTGGCCGAGATTGACTGTGACGGTCGGCGGGTGGCGGTGTTCGGCGACATGGCGGAATTGGGCGCCCAGAGTGAGGCGGCGCACGCCGAGGCGGGGGCGCGAGCAGCGAACTCCGGGGTCGACGCGCTCTTTGTGGTCGGTGAGTTCGCGCACTTTACGGCGGACGCGGCGCGGGAGGCGGGCCTCTCTGAGATTTATAAATTCGAGGATGTAAGCGCGCTGGCGGCCGCGCTGAAGGCCGAGTTGACGCCCGGGGATGTCGTCCTGATCAAGGCGTCGCGCGCGTCGCGTCTCGAACGTGTGGAGCAAGCCCTGCGAACGCAAGAACAGTGAAATTCAATCGTGCACAATCGAAACGGCAAGCAAACCGCGGCGCGACTCAAGTGAAGCCGAATGATTTATTATTTAGCACAATTCATACTCGAGAAAACAGCCGGAACTCCCTGGGAGGACTGGGCTTCTCCGTTGAATGTGTGTCGCTACATCACGTTCCGCACGGCGGGCGCGGCGGTGACGGCATTACTGATGAGTCTTTGGCTGGGGCCCAAGGTGATCGCCTGGTTGAAGCATTTGCGATTCGGGCAGGAATACGCCGACAAGGCGGAGGAATCCGGCGATCTCAAGGCGCGCTTGTTGAGCAAAAAGGGCACTCCCACCATGGGCGGTGTGCTGATTGTGCTCACCCTCGATCTGACAGCGCTACTCTGGGCCCAATTGAACACGCTCGTGCTGTTGACTCTGTTGTCGATGCTCTGCCTGGCGGCGTTGGGATTCTACGACGACTACGTCAAGATCACTCAGCAAAGCGGGAAGGGAGCCACCTCCCGGGTGAAGCTCATCGTTCAATTCGGACTCGCGTTCTTTATCGGCTGGTATCTCTGGTCGAAACCGGCGACCCAACCGCTGGTGACCGAGGTGATGGTTCCGTTTTACAAGTATCCGGTGCTGACCGCCGCCTGGGCCGGAATTTTGCTCACGGCTCTGACGATCGTGGGCAGCTCGAATGCCGTGAATCTGACCGATGGACTCGACGGCCTGGCGACGGGCTGCACGCTGCTGGTCTCGGTCGTGTTCGTCGTCCTGACCTACGTCGCGGGCAACGTGAATGCGGCGGATTACCTGCAAATACCCTATGTCGCGGGTGCGGGAGAGTTGACCGTGTTTTGCGGGGCGATGGTGGGCGCGGGTCTCGGATTCCTGTGGTTCAATTGTCATCCGGCGCAAGTGTTCATGGGCGACACCGGATCGCTGGCGCTGGGCGGAGCCCTGGGGATTATCGCGGTGCTGATTCATCAGCCCTTTGTGCTGTTCATCGCCGGCGGCGTGTTTGTAGCGGAGGCGCTCTCCGTGATGTTGCAGACGGGCTGGTTCAAATACACCCGCAAGCGTTTCGGTCAGGGGCGGCGCATCTTTCTCATGGCGCCGCTGCATCATCATTTCGAGAAGAAGGGTTGGTACGAGTCGCAGGTCGTTACTCGATTTTACATCATTGGCGTGCTGTGCGCCGTGGTCGCGTTGGGCAGCTTGAAGATTCGCTGACCTTCTGAAGCATGACCGAACTCAAGAAAAAACACGTCCTCGTCGTTGGCCTCGGAGCCAGCGGGCGCGCCGCGTGTCGATTGCTGATCGCCGAAGAGGCGAAGGTGACGGCCGTCGACGCCGCCGATACGAAAGGACTGCGCGAACAGGCCGACGAACTGCGCGGGCTGGGCGCGGAGGTCCGCCTTGGGGTGGTGAGCAAGCTCGGGGGGAAGTTTGATCTCGTCGTAGTGAGTCCCGGCGTTGGCCCGTCTTCGCCTCTGTTGGCTGGAATTCCCGAATCTACCCGCGTTATCAGTGAACTTGAACTCGGCTACCAACAGGCCCTTTGCCTGAATGTCGCCATCACCGGCACCAACGGCAAGACCACCGTGACCGAGCTGGTGGCGCGCATCCTGACTGAGGCCGATCGCAAGACTGTCGCGGCCGGCAACATTGGGACACCGCTCTGCGATGTCGTCGCCCAAAGCCGCGACCTGGATTTGCTCACCCTTGAGGTCAGCTCGTTTCAATTGGAACGCATTGAATTTTTTCGCCCGAGCGTGGCGGTATTGCTCAATATTTCGCCGGATCATCTGGATCGGTATTCCGGCATGGATGACTACGCGCGGACGAAGGGTAGGATTTTTGAGAATCAGCAGAACTTTGATTGGGCGATCGTGCAGAGCGAGGCCATGGCCTCCTTGCTGGCGTTGGGCATCGAAGCCCCTTCGAAAATCGTGACCTTCAGCGCCGCGAATCGGCGCGCCGATATCTACCAGGATCGCGGGTTGTTGATCAGCCGGCTTCCGGACTGGTCCGGGCCGTTGCTCAACATGGAGGACTGCAAGCTTTTCGGCGCTCACAATATGGAGAACGTCATGGCGGCGCTCGCCGTCGGGCGTGTGCTGCGAATTCCGCTTGAGCAGATGCGTCAGACAATTCTTGCCTTTGAGCCCCCCGCCCATCGCTGCGAACGGGTCGCGGAACGGGGCGGAGTGAAATTTATCAACGATTCCAAATCCACCAATCCCGACTCTCTGGAGAAAGCATTGGAGGCTGCGCCCGCTCCCAATGGCGAGCCCAACGTCCTGCTAATCGCCGGCGGCAAAGACAAGGGGCTGGACTATTATTCGCTGGGTCCGACGCTCGCTCGCCGCGTCAAGAAGGCCTTTTTGATGGGGGAGACCCGCGACAAGCTTCACGCGTCCTGGAGCTTGTTCGTTCCTTGCCAAATCGTGGACTCCCTGGCGATCGCGGTAGACCGCGCCGTCGACGAAGCCCGGCCAGGAGACGTGGTCTTGCTCTCCCCCGGCTGCGCGAGTTTCGACCAATTTAAAAACTATCGGCAACGAGGCGATGTTTTCCGTCAAAGAGTCATGGATTGCCTCGGTCCGATTGTTTGCGAGGACGGCTCGAAAGGCTCGAAAGAAGCCGACAGTCGGCCATCAACCGCAGTTGCCGCCGCGCAATCCTGATTGTGGAACTCTTCAAAAATCCATTTAAAAACCAGAAACGAAAGACCAGCGCCATGCATAACCAGCGAACATCCACTATGAGCACACCGAACCCGTTGATGCCACAGGGAGCGCTCCAGCGGCCCTCATCGACGACGCGATCCAAAACCCTCACCGCTATTTCGGTGGTCATCACGCTTCATGTCGTCGTCATTGTCGCCGTGTTGATGGGGTGCAATCGGGACTCCCCCGTCGAATATTCGTCGATGTCCAGTCCTGAAACATTGCCAAAGAATGACGATGGGTATCATAGCGAGGCTTTCCCGCCATCGACGGGGAACAGCGATTTGTCGATGGGCTCGGCTGAGGCCGGCGCCGGGGAAAGTTCTGTGGTGTCCGGACGCCCGCCCGTTGAAAACAGGACGACAACAACGACTGCCACAATGCCGCCGGGGGCGACGACGAGCTCAAGCGGTCTTCCCGAAACGCCCGAATCGCACACCTCAGTTGTGCCGCCAGTCCCCACGCCTTCGCCTTCTCCAGGCCCCGCCACTGCGGCTCCGACGCTTCCGCCGGAGATGGTCAGCGCCCGTCAATACTCGGTTCGACCAGGAGACACGTTTTCCAAGATCGCCAGCAAACATGGCGTTTCTCTGAACGCCCTTCTGCGAGCCAATCCGACATCCGATCCGAAACGCCTGCAGATTGGGAAATCCATCAACATTCCTGCCTCGGCGAAGCGTCCGCCCGCGGCGGCCGCCGCCGCCACGTCCAGCGCCGGCGCCCAAGCGGCATCGATCTACGAGGTTCAGCCGGGCGACAACCTGACGGTCATTGCAAGGAAACACGGCACGAAGGTAAACGCGATCAAGGCGTTGAACCGGATGCGGAGCGATCGCATCAAGATCGGCGACAAACTGAAGATCCCAGCCCGGTAATGCGCGGCGCGTTCTACATTCTAGTTTTTTGCGTCGGCTCACTGCTGATGATGGGCTTGGTCATGCTCTATAGCGCGAGCATGGCGGAGGATGGGGCGGGGCTGTTGGTTTCACAGCTGAAGTGGGGCGGGCTCGGACTGGTGGCCTGCCTGCTCCTGGCCTCCGTCGACTATCAGACGCTGAAGCGTTTCCACATACCGTCGATTCTGTTCGGGGTCGCGGCGCTGGCGCTCATTCTGGTTCTGACAAATCAATTCGGCAAAACGATCAATGGCTCACGGCGCTGGTTTATCATCGGCGGGCAGCCCTCGGAGTTTGCGAAGGTCGCGTTGATTGTTTTTCTAGCCTGGTACGGAGAGCGCAATCTGCGGCGCATGGACAATTTCTGGCGCGGCCTGGCGATCCCGGGCGCCTGCATCGGGGTTTTGGTTGCGCTGGTGTTTCTTGAGCCCGACTGGGGCACGGCCATGTTGCTCGCGGCGCTGGGAGTAGCCATGTTGTTGCTCGCCGGCGTGCGTTGGCTGCACGTCATTCCGCCCATTCTCGCCGCCCTCGTCGTCTTGAGTTTCATGCTTTGGGAGAACCCCGTCCGGCGTGAGCGCGTCATGGCGTTCCTGCATCCGGAGGAATACAAGGAAGGCGTCGGCTTCCAGACCTATCAGGCGAAACTGGCCTTGGGCGCCGGCGGGATGACCGGCAAGGGCCTGGGCAACGGCCGCCAGAAACTGGGTTTCGTTCCCGAGCATCACACGGACTTTATCCTCTCGGTCATTGGAGAGGAACTGGGTGTAATCGCCACCCTGTTTGTGGTCGGGTGTTTTGCCGCGATTGTCCTTTGCGGGGCGGCTATTGCGCGAGGCGCGCCTGACGATTTTGGCCGACTCCTGGCGGCCGGGGTGACCTTTCTCTTCGGGCTGCAGGCGTTCATCAATATTGGCGTGGTTACGGGTAGTCTGCCGAATAAAGGCATTTCCCTGCCTTTCATCAGTTACGGCGGATCCAATCTCATCGCCATGATGATATCCGTCGGCATTTTGTTCAGCGTGGCCCGCCGCGCCGCCGCCGTGTCGCCCGCTGAACGCAAACTGACCAACAGTGACAATATTTTCGCTGCCGAAGCGGCATGAAAACAACTGCGCCAACCGATCCTCCCCTGATTGCCATCGCTTGCGGCGGCACCGGGGG
>JBLHKZ010000253.1:0-8465 GCA_047618185.1 Limisphaerales bacterium | reverse complement strand
TGTCCGATTTTTCAGGAAATCGAGCTGCGCCCCAGGGGCGGCTCGCCTTGTCACAGGCGCCATACAATCTGCAGCGATCTGCGAATCGGATGAAAAAATTACTAACCATCATAACCGCGACAGCGGCTGGCCTGCCTTGGGTTTTAGGCCCCTGTTCGAAATAAACCCAACGGGGTTGCGCCCAAATCGCCGATGAGTGGCGCAACACCTTCGGCGTTGAAAATGCCTTTTTGAACTTTGATCCCAGGGTAGGTCGTGCCTCCCAACTCTTGGCTTTGGGGCAGAATCCCGTTGGGATTCGAATGCGTCCGTTTCGAAAACTTGTGGGTAATGCACAGCTCCCAAAAGGGGACGGCGCGTTTGGCATGCCTTCAATCTCGTCCGAGCTTGCCGTTGACTCGGTATCATTCCGCTACCCACTTCCGATCACGCCCTAAGCTTTCCCTGGCGCTGATTGAGCTTGTTCGCAGGCCGCGACCGGATTTCAATTGCTCGATTCAACCACGAGCACAAATCGCAATCGTTGGCGCGCAGTCGTCCTGATCTTCGCCCTCTTCAGCGGGAGCAGTAACGAGGCCGCCGCACAGATCACGTTCAAGCAGGAACCGGGACGCCTGCACATCACCGTGGATGGCAATCCGCTGGCGATCTATGTCTGGGATGATCCGGTGACGACGCGGCCGTATTTCAAGAGCGTGCATGCGCCGGGGGGTAAGGTGCAATTGACACGCAACCATCCGCCGAAGCCTGGCGACATCGGGGACCACGAGACGTTCCATCCCGGCCTTTGGTGGGGCTTTGGCGATGTGGGCGGGAATGACTACTGGCGGTTGAAGGCGCGGAGTGTTGGCGGTGAATTTGTCGAGCAACCGAAGAGCGGTCAGGACCGCGGAACCTTTGCTGTGCGAAACAAGCTGCTCGTGAATGGGGGCGACGGCGTTTTCTGCGAACAACTCTGCCACTATACGATCCTTCGTCGACCTGAAGGGATCCTGATGATCTGTGAAAGCGCGTTTGTTCGGGAGGCCGGTGATTTCTGGTTGGGCGACCAGGAGGAGATGGGCCTGGCATTCCGCGTTGGCTTCGATTTCCCCATCAAGTCAGGCAAGGGCGGACGCATTCTGAATAGCTCCGGCAGTCGCGATTTGAAGGAGATTCGCACACTACAATCCGATTGGTGTGACTACAGCGGGCCAGCCGGTGGGCGATTCGCAGGCATGATGCTGATGAATGATCCCGCCAACTTCCGTCGTCCCTGGTGGCACGCCGTGGACAACGGCCTGCTCGTCGCCAATCCGCTGGGCGAAAGCGAACTGAACCAACGGGGAAAGCGACGCAAAAACTTCCTGGTGAAACGGGGTGAACCATTTCGGTTGCGCTACGGCGTGTTGATGCACATTCACGATCGGGCTGAGGATTTTCAACCGGAGGAGGCCTATCGAGAGTTCGTGAAACTGCTGCCCGAGCCAGAGACGCCGCCGCGAACGGCGGCTGCGTTGCCCGTCGTGCCGGAAGGCTTCCAGGTTTCGATCTTCGCCCGGGAGCCGCTGGTGTACAAACCCACTTCGCTTTGCTTCGACGCGCGCGGGCGGCTGTTTGTCGGTCAGGGACCGCAGTATCCGAAGAACGAGGAGGGCGCTCCGACCGACAGCGTTCATTTGTTGATCGATTCCGACGGTGATGGCGTGGCGGATCAGCGCAAGGAATTCGCCCGCGGTCTGAACAGCATTCAGGGTCTCGCGTGGAAGGGGCGTGATCTGTATGTGGCCAACGCGCCGGAGTTGACCCTGGTGCGCGATCTGGATGGCGACGACGAAGCGGACGAATACGTTGTGATCTTCACGGATCTGGGCAACCGAGAACATGCGCTCCACGGATTGAACTTCGGCCCCGACGGCAAACTCTACATGTCCAAGGGCAATTCCAAGGGCCACAACCAACCAGACAAATACGGCTACGTCGCCCCGCGAGCCTTTCGGGAACTGTGGGACGTCGAACATCCTCCCAATGCGCCCGACGCGTATCCTCCCAGGACCTACACGAAAGCAAGCTACCGCAAGACCTACCATCATTGGGATGACGACTGGGGACGCCAGGGCGGCGTGCTGCGTTGCGATCCCCTCGGTGGAAACCTGGAAATCATTTCGCGCGGCATGCGCAATCCCTGGGACATCGCTTTCGACGACGGCTTCAACTGGCTGGGCACGGACAATGACCAGACGCAGGGCGACCGCGTGATCATGCCATTCTACGGCGCGCACTTTGGCTGGGGACACAGCTACAGCGCGCATTGGACGGGCGAAGGTCATCTGCCGACCGTGCCGATCAGCGGCCCGCTGTTCTCCGGCAGCGGCGCGGGAATCATTTATCAGGCGCACAAAAACTTTCCGGCGGAATATCGCGATGTCTTTTTCATCAATGACTGGCTCTTCGGAACCTACGTTTATCGTCCCGAGTGGAACGGCGCGCTGAGGGTGGCTGGCAAGGGCGCCCTGGAACCCTTCATGCGCCGCAGCAAAGACGGCATGTTGTATCGTCCGACCGATCTGGAGTTCGGACCCGACGGCTCGATCTACTCACTCGGATGGGGCGGCAATTACGATTACCAGACCGGCGAGGAAGGCAGCTGGATATTCCGTATCACCCATCGCGACGCAGAGGCTTCCGACAGTCGGCCCTCGGTTGATTTCGGAAAGATGACTCTGGCCCAGTTGATAGGCGAACTTGGCCCGGACGTTCTGCCCGCGAGACGGGTGGATGCCCAGGATGAACTCGTGCGCCGAGGTGATCGCGTCCACGATAAACTGATCCGCGCCGTATCCGAACCGGGCCTCAGCGCCGGGCAACAGACCTGGGCGGCATGGACACTGGGTCGCATGCTTGATTCACGAAGCGAGCAGGCTTTTCTGAAGTGGGCGAATCCAACCAATCGCTTTCCGCAGAATCTTCGCATTCAAGCCATTCGGATACTCGGGACGCGCGGGGATCAGCTGTCAGTCGTGGCGGGGTCGACCCTGATTGACCCTGATCCGCGCATTCGATTTGAAGGGGTTCAAGCCGTTCATCAGGCGAAAGCTGCTGCCGCTGTGGATCCGCTGTTGGATCTGCTCTCCCGGGAAAAAGATCGGGTGGTATTCTACTCCGGTTGGCAGGCCTTGCGCGATTTAACGTCTTTGAAAATGCGGAAGGGTTGGCTGAAACATGAAAGCCCGCGCGTCCGCCTGGCGGCGCTCCTTGGGCTGCAGGAAGACCACGCCATCACCCAGCAGGAAGCCTTTGATCTCGTTGACCGGGAGAGCGATTCAGATGTCCGCAGCTGGGCGCTGACCTATGCCATGAACGCAACGCCGCCGGGAAAAATGCCCAATACCAGGTCCCGCATCGAATTTGAACAGACCGTCCCGATTGCAGACCTGATCAAGCGCGCCGAGGCCGCGTCCGAACGTGCGGGACTACGATCGCTCTACTTGCAGATGATCGGTCGCGCGTCCGTTCGTCTCGGCGGACAACAACAACAGCTGCTCACGTTCTACCGCACGCTGCAAAGCGACGCCGAACGAGTTTTGGTCCTGCCGGCCATCGCCAGCAGCCTCGCGGCCTTTCCGGATCTGTGGGATGCGCTGGGTTCAGAGCCTCTGGGCGATGTCGCTGTTGCCGGAATGACTGATCTGGTCAAATTGCGAACTGCGTCCCTGCGCCCGACTGAGGATCAAATTCGGTCGACCTCTCAAAGTCTCTCGTCGGGAAGCGCCGCCGCTACAGACATTGCCGCACGACTCCTCAGTAAGATCGCCGAAGTGGGCCCGAACGATGCCCGAGTGAGCGGCGCGCTCCGGGCGGCGGAGAATCTGCCGCTTCCCGCCGACTGGTCGATCACCAGTCCAGAGTTAAACACGCTCCTGGACGTGCTCGAGAAACGCCGGGAGCCGGATGTCCTGCGTTCTGCTCTGCGCCTGCTGGGACAAGTGAAACCGACCTCAGTTCCCCGCAATCAACGAGTCGATCGCGTCTTCGCATTGCTCACGCGCAAAGCGGACGCGCGGCTCTATCGTGATCTCACGGCCACCGTCAGCCATCTCGGATTGACGTTGGAAATCCCGGCGCCGAAGTCCGCCACCGCCTCCGGCATCCGGGCGCTCCTGACACGGGCCGATCCGGAGAGCGGCCGGGAGTTCTTCTTCGATCCCATTCGCGGCGCGGGCTGTGCGGCCTGTCACCGGGTTCACGGTCGCGGCAATTCCGTCGCGCCGGATCTTTCTGGCGTCGGTTCCAGTCTCACGCCTGAAGATCTGATTCAGGCCATTCTGCAGCCCAGCGCCAACATCACCGAAGGCTACGCCATGCATCGCATCATCCTGAACGACGGCGCCGAACATACTGGGGCTGTGATCCGCGAATCCGATTCCTCTCTCGCCTTGCTGCTCCCCGTCGGCGCTCAGGTTTCGATTGCCGTAACCGACATTCGAACGCGCGAAAAATTGAATTTATCCGTCATGCCCCAGGGCTACGAACTATTTGGCGACGAGCACCTCGCCGACCTGACCGCCTGGCTGCTTAGCCTCCGCGACGCCGATCCTCGGTAGAAGACAACACCCATAACATCAGACAAAATTATGAAACCCGAATCAGGTCACGATATGGCCACCCGAATTTTCAGTCTTTCCCTGTTGCTGCTGTTCGCATTTGCCGCGTCTGGGCAGAGCGCCGCTGACGCCGGAAGTATCCGCGGCCTCCTTCACAACGAAGACTGCACCGATTTCTTCTTTCACCGGCCCATTCCTCCCGGCAAATCCGCCGAGACCCTCGACCGCTACATCGACGTCCTCGCTGACGCCGGAATCTCCGCCCTGTTCTGTAACGTCAATGCTCGCCGCGTGAACTACCGGAGCGACGTTTGGCCGGCCTTTTGGGATGGCTACGATCCCGACGGTCCGGACGATCAGCCGTATTTTTTGCCGATTCCGGCCGAACAGCGAAAGACGTGGCGTCTGCTCGTCCACAACATGTGGCAGGTTCATCACGAGGGGATCGACTATCCCGCCCGCGTCATCGCCCGTTGCCGACAGCGCGGGATCTCACCCTGGATCAGCTTGCGAATGAACGATGTTCATTTCAACAGCAACCTTGCTCACCCGTTTCACGATGAGCTTTGGCGAAAGCCAGAGTTCTTCAGGAAGAACCATCCCGGTTATTATTCAAGGGCTCTGGATTACGCCCATCCGGAGGTGCGCGACCATTTCAGGAAACTGATCGCGGAAACGCTTCAACGGTTTGACGCCGATGGTCTGGAGTTGGATTTCATGCGCGAGCCCTACCTCTTCAGCGCGGGGCGGGAGAAAGCCGGAGCCGCGCTGCTGACCGCGTGGCTTGGCGAAATCAGGGAACTCGTTGACCAGGCCGCCAGGCGGCGCGGACACCCAATCCGTCTCAGTGTTCGGGTTCCTTCGCAACCCGCCGTCGCGGTTGGCCTTGGACTGGATGCTCCGGCCTGGGCGAAAGCGGGACTCGTCGATCTTGTTGTTCCCAGTCCCCGCTGGCGGACGCTTCAATTCGACATTCCGATCAAACAATGGCGAGAGTTGCTCGGCAAAGAGGTGAGTCTGGCGGGAGGGCTGGAGACGCGGTATCAACCGGCCTCGAGCGGCTACACGCGCGGAGTCACTCCCGAGCACACCGCCGGAGCCGCTCTTGCCGTCTGGTCGGGCGGGGCTGACGCGCTGTATCTGTTCAATCATTTTCAAAACAGCCACCCTCATTGGTCTGCCGAAGTTTACCAGCGCATGCTCAAGGCATGCGGCTCGCCCGAGGCCTTGCGCAAGCTCCCACGCCTTCACGCGGTGACGCATCGCGAGGTCACGATCCCGGGTGAGAAATACCGGCCGCCCCTGCCCGCAACGGGAACCGAGCATACGTTCAATCTCCCACTCGGCCCGAGTCCGCCCTCGGATTGGACGGCCGAGGCATTCATCTCGGCCGGCGATCGCAAGCTGAAGGTTTCCGTGAATGGGGTTCAGGGAAAATGGAGTGCGAGCGATGGCGAAACTAAACTTCAGAAATACTACTTTCCCGCCGGTGCGGTTTCCGGCGACGGCGACGACGCCATCAAAGTCGGCAGCGCGGATGGCGAGCCGATCCGGATCGACCGCGTGGAGATCCGACTGGCTCCGCCCGGCGTCAATTAGGTCGCGTTCGAAAGGGACGCGACCTTGACTGGCAATTCTTCCTGCTTTGGCGCCGCGGAAGAATCGCCAAAGTGCAGTCCACGGCTTAAGACAAATTCCACGCAACCTTCTGACAAACTCATGAAAACTCCTTTATCCAATATTCGCCTGTTCGTCGTTCTGGCAGCCCTCTCCTTGAATTCCTCGCTTCAGGCCGCCAGCCCTGAATACCAATCCGAGTTGTTCGAGAGCACGAAGCTCGTCTATGAGGACACTTTCGAGGGCACGCTCAATCCGGACTTCTGGGAGGTTCGTCAAAGCAGCACATGGAAGATCAAGAACGGCGTCCTGACCGGGAGCCAGTCGTCCAGGGAATTTCAGAAAAAGAAGATTGCGGCGGGCGACAAGGCGCATGCCGGATTCAAGCCGGTGATCTGGCTTAAACAGGTTCCTGAGAATTTTGTCTGCACGATGCGCATGCGATACCACGCCAAGACCTACCATCCCCGTTTTCCGCTCCTTGATCTCGGCCACCATAGCCACACGCTGACCTTCGGCGAGCAGCAGACGAAGCTGACGATCAAGAAAGACGTCGAAACCACCATCGTCAAAGAGCAATTCCTACCGCCCAACCAATGGGTGGATGTCGTCATTGAGCTGAAGCAGGGAACGCTCCTTCTTATTGAGGGCAACTACATCCACCACCGCAATGGGAGCAACGTGTCTCAGGGCGACGGCATCGAACTCAAGGACGGGAGTAGCGGCAACCTGGTTGGGGATCTGGGAAAACGGTCCCACTGCTGTGGGAGCGGCTGTGTCGTTCCGACCAGCCGCCGAGGTTTTGCCTGAGGGAATGCGTTTGAAAGTTTGGCAAAGCCTCAAGATTAGGATTTTGCTGCGACTGGTCGAGACGACACAGGCGCGCTCCGTATGAGCGTGCGTCACCTCGCCGGATTGGGGCGCTGACTGAAGGCGGAGACGCACAGCCGCTTTCAACTCTGGCGATTCAAGAAACAGGCGGCAACCGCGGCGATCAAGCATAGCAAGCCTCCGCCTTTTCAACCTTGGTTGATTCGACGTCCTTTGGTTGCAGGATCTCAACTAATCCGCGAGCCCCATCGACCCTGACCCGCGCGCCGTTCGGCAGGAGATTCAGGGCATTGCGGACAGACATGACGGCGGGAATGTGCATCTCTCTCGCGGTGACGGCGCCATGTGAAAGCGGGCCGCCGCTTTCGGTGATGACCGCCGCTGCGGAGTAGAATAGCGGCGTCCAGGCGGGGCTCGTCGTCCGGGCCACCAGGACGGCGCCCTTGGGGAAGTGGGCCATGTCGTCCACTGAAGTCACCTGGCGCACAACGCCCTCCGCAATTCCAGCGCTTCCCGGAATTCCCTGGGCGCTGTCTTCCTCCCGAAAGTCATCGGCGGCTTGCCCCAGGATCCACGAAGGAGTTTCTTTGCGATGGAGTTCATACGCGCGTTTCTCGCTTCGGATCCTGGCCGCGAGGCGCCGCCATTCCTCGGGGTCGTTAATCTTGACCGCGTGGTCCATGTCGGTGGAGTGGGCAAAGAAGACGTCCATGGGATCTTCCAGCAGGCCCCTATTCAAGAGCCGGGAACCCAGTTCGCGCAGCCCTTTGCGCAGCAGAGGAACGAGGCGCGTGGTTTGGTAATGCTCCAGGTCATCCAGAGCGGTGTAGAGGCGGGTGAGACGGATCAACTCGCTGAAGAAGAACCGCAACGAGTCGGGAAGGGCTTCCATGAGCTCGAGCTCAGCCTGCTGCATGTCGATTTTCAGGGCGCGTTCCTTGGTGGCCGGTGAGACATCCAGGGGCGATTGAAGAATCAATTTCAAATGTTCCAGCACGATCCAGGGCGTCTCGATCCACGTGGGTTGGTAAGCGTCGAATTCGATTTCACGGTGACCATGATTCCGGAGGAAGCTTGTGAACCGGGCGGCAAAAGTGGGGAATGCGGTCAAGACGTCGGACTCAAGCGCCTCGCGAGCGTCTGCGTCTTGCAGCCGGGATTCGAGTCCCGGTGTTTCGCGGACCATGACGGCCAGATCGAACAATTCCCGGTTGATCATTCCAGTCTTGGTTTCGCAGAACGCGAGCAACCGATCAAAAAGGGGCGTCGCGCGATCTGGGCCGAGCGCCAGTTGGACGAGTTGATGCAGCATGCGAAACAAAGCGCTGTGGGTGATGGACATGGCGATGTTGGGGCGGAAATAGTCGGCGCCCACCCGGCTGATTTCCTGCACGTATTTCCAGAGCTCGGGAACAGCGGCGTCCTTGAGTGGTT
>JBLHKZ010000252.1:0-8484 GCA_047618185.1 Limisphaerales bacterium | reverse complement strand
GGATTGGACCGATCGTAAATCTCCAGCATCTCCTTCTCACGACCCGGCATCGGCGGCTCCGACCAGTCGGATTCCACGTCCCATCCGTCGTGGTAGATCTTGCCCAGCCCGCGCGTGTGATAGCCCTGATCTTTCAGCCAGCGCGCCATCGAAACCGCGTCGGGCCGACGTTTCCGAAACGCCTCAACGACCTTGTTGTTATGACCGAAGGCGCCGAAAGCGTCCGGCCGCAAACCCGTCATGAGCGAAAGCCGAGAGGCGCCGCATTTGGCGTATTGGCAGTAGGCCCGATCGAACACCACCCCGCGCGACGCCAGCCGGTCGATGTTCGGCGTTTTCGCGCGAGGATCGCCATAGCAGCCCAGCATCGGGCGCAAATCGTCCACCGCGATCATCAGGATGTCGGGCCTGTCCGCGAAGACCTGTCCGCCGGCGAGCAGGACAAGGGCTGTAAAACGGGCAAAGAGTTTCATGAATTAGAGACGGGCAGTTCGGCGTTTGATTCAGCCGGGATAATAATGAGAGCCACGCCAGAAGCGCGCTTTTTATCCCGTTGGGATACAAGACCTCCGGCGCCCACTCAGGCTTCCGCCTGCGCCAACTTCAACAACTCCTTCAATCGCTCGATCTCGGTCGCGGACGATTTCGCCACAAATCCTCGAGCGTGCGCAAAGTGCACGTCCTCTTCGGCTTCAATCTGTGAAAAATTCACAGCCTGATGATCCCGATAACGCGAAAGGCCGTATCCGTCTCCGCGACGATCCGGATAAACGAGCGCCACCATTTGAGAATCGAGACCGACTCGCTCGACATAGCGTTCCATCCCCATCGACGGCTCTTTCGGCAACGGATCTGTCCGTTTCAGAAACAGGGCTTCGAATTCGCCGTGCGGCCCGTCGATTGTCCAACGCTCCGAATTCGCGCCGATGAATTCCAATCGATCATGCAGGTTTTGTATGAAGTTCAGCAGATCCTCGCCGACCATGCACATCATGTCATAGAGAAGGTCGCCGGGATTGAGTTCGCTCTCCAATGCGAAGCGGCGCAGCAGCGTGATGTCCATTGGCGACACCAACTGACTGACCACCTTACGCTCAACCCCCAGCCACTTCGCCGTGTCGCCCGGGCCGCGAGCGTCAAACCACTCCGCCGGCTCCAGCCAGTCGCAGAAACTCCGCGCGTCCTCGTAGATTCCGAGATGCTGCATCACCAGGCTCAACGAGCAAGTTGGCTCGTGATCCCGCGGAAATTGATGGTGATCGAAATTGCACAGGTCCGGCTCGTGCCGTCCGCCAATATCGATCACGGCGATATCCGCATCGTTCAGTTCCGTGTCGACAGGATCGCGCCGCACGATTTGCACGCCGTGTTTAGCTGCGAGCAGGCTGCAGGCGAGGAAGTCGTCCTTATGCGCGCCGCCCGGATGAGTCAGTATGTATTTCATTCCCATAAAAAGAGGGCGCGGACCCTAGCCGGATCCGGGCTGCGAAGAAACCACAAATGATGACGGGTTGCAGCGTCCCGTGGTTGATTCCAGAGCTTCTCCAGCCTAAGGTCTCCCCAGAGATCAGGATCCGTGGAATACTCCCCCGCCAAACTCAAAACCTGCGAATACTGCGGCGCCACGCTCAACCCGGCCTACTACTTCTGCCCCGCCTGCGCGACGCCCTTCCAGTCCGTCGAGCTCCTGCTGCCCGAGGAGCGGCCCGCGTGGGAAAGCGCCGAGACGATCGTCCGCAAGCGCGCGCCTCAGGCCATGCGTGTGTTCTGGGCTTTCGCCGTAACGATTTTCATCAGCGCGCTGGTTTCCTTTTCGGCCTTCGGCGAAGGGCAAAACCTGGGAGGTTACGTTGTCTCATCGATCCTGGTCGCTCTGACGACCTGCGTCTTGAGCGTGCTTTATTGGGAATCGCTCAAAGTGCAATTCTGTCGCATCGGATTCAATCACAGCGCCGCCTGGATCGGCCTCGCGTTGCTGCCGCTCGCCCTGATGATCAACTACGGTTTCCACCGACTGATTCTCCCCAGCATCATGGAAGACACCAGCGCGCTGGATCAGTTCGATGAGATTTTCACGGCCCGCTGGACCGCCGTGCTGATCATCTGTGTGCTCCCGGCGATCACCGAGGAGATCGCCTTTCGCGGTTTGGTCCAGCACTGGATGCACACCGCGCTGCCCGACTGGAAGGCCATCGGATTGGCGGCGGCGCTGTTCTCGGCGCTGCACTTGAGCGTGATCAGCGCGCCCTACCTGTTTGGGCTCGGCGTCCTCCTGGGCTACACCCGCTGGAAGACTGGCAGTCTCTACCCCGCCATGCTGATCCACTTCCTGCACAATTTCATTGTCTTGACATATTTCTAGCCGATAACGTCACGCCTCGGTTCGAAGCGATCAGGGACAAACGTTATTACTTAGATGGAAGGATTCGGCTTACAGGTCATGCTCCAGATCGGGTTCGGCGCGCTCTGCGCGGCCCTCGCGCATTCACGCGGACGCACACCGGTCGGTTGGTTTTTCATTGGCTTCTTTTTGAGCTGCATCGGACTCATCATCATTCTCGTCCTGCCCAACGTGAAGGAGGAGGAAGCCAAACACGCCGCCCTGGATGACGCGAATCGCAGCCTTCGCGAACGCCTGCGGCAGGAGCAGATGAAGAACGAAGCCTTTCGCCAGCACGCCGCCCAACGACTGGACGCCCACGACCGCCAACTCGACGTGGACACCCGGCAGACCGGGGATTTTATCGGCGACTCGGAGAACCAACCCCTCCAACTCGGCGCGGACGACGACGGTTCCGCCGCGGACGACCCGATCGTGGACGCCGCGCCGGATTGGTATTTTGTCGAGAACGGCGGTCGGGTGGGCCCGCACAGCCGCGCGGAAATGGTCCAGCTGATTCAGAACGGACGCCTTGTCCCCGCGACGCAGGTGTGGTGCGAAGATCTTGAAGGGTGGATGCCCCTCAGTCAGACGCCTCACTTCCAGTCCGACCTTCCCTACCAATCATGAGCGGCCACCGCGTCAACACACCCGGCACATTTTTCACGGACGGCATGGTGCAGGGCAACCTGCCGCCCTTGCCGGATTTCAAGAGTGATTTGGAAGACTGGGCGCGCCTCGCCAAATCTCAGGACCTCGAATTCAAGCTGGAGATCGAAGGAGGAAACTTCAGCCTGTTGGCCGACAATAGCGCCCGCCCCGTTTCAAACGTTCCGGGCGGACCTGACGACAGTCTGCCAACCTTGCTCGCAAAGCTGCTGGACCTGTTTCCCAAACCGACGCGCGGGGCGCTTTTTTCCACGGTTCGCAGCGTCGAGTATCGCAAGGGCGAGGAGGCGCAGACCCTCTACGCCATCGTCTCCGGCGGCGACCTGGATGTGCGGCAACGCATTGTCAAATCCGACACAACTAATGAGCCGGAATCACTCGCCTCGCTGATGACGCCCAGGCGGCTCGCCATTTGCGCGGGCGCGGTCGTTGCGGCGCTTCTGATTCTACAATTCGTTCTGCCCGGCGGATTGGGCGGACTTTTCAACCGGGCCAAAGAGAACGCGCTTCCGGCCAAGGCCGCAGAGATCAAGATCGACACCTCAGCCTACCAGGGCTACTTCACGGCGGAACCGGTTAAGGTCACGTCCGCCCGCAACGGCGCACAGTTCCTGACCCTGTCCATCAAGCGCGGGACCCGTTACCCGACAACCGTGCCGCTGGACGACGCTCCGCCTTCAACCTGGCGCGAAGCGCTGGCGTTGCAGGGCCTCATCAAGGGCTACGTGCGCTGCGAGGTTTACGACGCCTCCGGGACCTTCCTCTACGACGCCGAAGTGCGCGTGAAGGGATTGCATATCGCCAAGGAAACCGCCGCCTTCATCCCCCTCCCGCAGGGCGTCACCAGCCCCGAGCAAATCCTCTACAAGAAACCTCGACGCCCGGGCCTGATCGTATTCACGTATTAAGCGCGCGACCGGCGGCTCGGCCACTTCAATTCGAGATTCGATTTAGAATGGGACGCCGTCCTCGGTGTCCCAGCTTAAGCAAGCGGAAACGCGGCCCGTTCATTTGAGCATCGATTCCCAAAAATTGAACTGCGCCCTCTGGCTTCGCAAGCCTTGGAAAAGGGCTGACAAAGCCGGGCCCGACGCCTAGGTTCGCGAGCCAATTCCAAATAGAGATCAACTCTCCATGAAGCCTTTCAACTTTCCACGATCCTTGTCCGTTTTCCTCCTCGGCCTACTGGTTTTCAGCCAGGCCCGCGCCGCCACCTTTCCGGAGAAACCGCCCAAGGAGCATTACTACGTCGACCAGGCCGGGTTGCTTGCCGCCGAGGACGCCACGGCGATCGACGCCCTCGCTGCGAAACTGTTATCCGAAGAGAAGATCCCGATCCTTGTGGTCACCATCCCCTCCCTGATTTCCTTCCAGGCAACCGATCACACGATAGAATCCTATGCCGCCGCCCTTTTCGATGAATGGGGCATCGGTTCGCAGGAGCGCAATTACGGGATCCTCCTCCTGGTTTCGGTTGGCGACCGCAAGGCGAGGATCGAGCTGGGCAAGGCGTGGGGCGGAAAACATGACGCGGACGCCAAACACATCATGGATGCCATGATCGTTCCGGCCTTTAAGCGGGGCGACTTTTCAGGCGGCATTCACGAAGCCGTCAACGCGCTGGACAAAGTCGCGCGGGGCCTGGCTCTGCCCAAACCGAAATCGCCCTGGTGGATTCTCCCGGCCATGATCCTTGGGGCCTTGCTATTGATCATGGTCATCGTTTCCCTTTTCAAGAAGGGAAGGTCGGGTTGGGGCTGGGCGTTGATCGCCGGCATCGCCATCGCCCTCTTTTTCATCCTGCGCGCCGCGGCGTCAAGCGGAGGCAGCGGCGGCTCGTTCGGGGGAGGATCCTCCGGCGGCGGCGGGGCGTCAGGCTCCTGGTAAACCGATCGAACGGAAAAGAATCATGAAAAAAGTCAGCCAGTTATTCGCGGAAAACGATCGGAAGCGCATCGCCGACGCCATTGAAAAAGCCGAGCAAAAAACGTCCGCCGAGATCGTCACCGTCGTGGCCACCGCATCGGGCCGATATGACCGGGCGGAGGACATCGTTGGATTCCTGACCGCCCTGCTCGCGGTGACCGCCGGCTGGCTGGCCTGCCCCGCATTCCACTCAGAGTCGGCCTGGGAAACAGGCCCTTCCATTTCCGGCCTTTTCCCGGTCCTCGTCTCGATGGTGGCAGGCTTCGTGGCCGGAAGCGCCCTGGCTTCCCGACTGCCGTCCCTGAGGCTTCCCTTTATTCCCAAAAAGGAATTGGAGGAAGAGGTTCAACGCGCCGCGCAGGCCGCCTTCATGTCATCAAGAATTCGCAAAACCGCCGGAGGAACCGGCATTTTGCTCTTCGTCAGTTTTTACGAACATCGGGTCGTGGTGTTGCCGGACGACGCCATCGTCGAGAAATTGCCAGGCCAGGACTGGGGCAAGCTTTGCGACGCGATCGTTTCCGGCATGAAGGCCAACCGGCCGACCGAAGCTCTTGAGGAAGCTGTCACCCGCTGCGGCGATATCTTGGGCGGGGTCCTGCCCCGACAGGACGACGACGATGACGAATTGAGCAACGAGTTGATCCTCATCGATTGAAATCCCTGATGAACCGACCTTTCGCTCTCTTACTGGCCATGATTGCGAGCGGCTCTCTCGCTGCCGCCGCTCCCGAACCGGCGACGAACAATAAGACAGGATTAGAGTTTTTCGAACGCAAGATCCGCCCCGGTCTTTCCGAGCATTGCGACAGCTGCCATTCCGCCGAGGCCGCCGCGACCGGCAAACTCAGAAGGAACGCGAACGCAGCCGCTGCGAGCCATGGGATGCCATGACATCCACGCCACCGTCCTGCACCTGATGGGAATGGATCACGAAAAACTGACCTGCCGTGAACAGCGGCCACACCTTCCATGAAAAGGAGTTCGCGTCCCTCAACTACCTCCTCTTCCCACGCCATGGCGACTGGGCCGTTATGCGCGTCAAATCCGGAATGAATTCGAGGACTCCCGACTCGGACGAATTTCCAGAACAAGCCATCGAGGCGGGCTACTTTGATGAGACGTGGCGGACACCCAAATCCCGGTGATTGTTTTTTAGCCCGGAGGGTTTCGAGCCTCGTCAGATAATCTGAAAAGCGGACAATGCTTCGCGTTGTTTTTCAAACCAACTCATCCGCAAGCCCGGTTCCATGCTTGACGATTAGGGAATTCCCACCAATCTGTTAAAACGATTCAAATAATGCCTGATCCAAACGAACACTTCTCGCCTCCGCCGGTCACCAACCGCGAGTGAGTTGACGCCGATAAAACAAATACCCAGCAGTCCATGCTCAATCTTTTTGATGCTCCTCAGCGAGGAAAGGGACTTTCGAGACGCCATTTCCTGAAGGTCGGCGGAATGGCCGCGGGCGGCTTGTCCCTGCCGCAACTTCTTGCGGCGGAAGCAGCCCAGAAAAAAGGGAGTTCCCACAAGGCGATCATCAATATCTATCTGCCGGGCGGACCTCCGCACCTGGACATGTTCGATATGAAGCCCGAGGCTCCCCAGGAAATCCGCGGCGAATTTCGGCCCATCAAAAGCAACGTGCCCGGGATGGAGTTTTGCGAATTGTTCCCCAACCTCGCCAAATGCGCGGACAAGTTCGCCATCATCCGATCGCTGTCTGACTGCGACTCCCGACACGACCCCCATCAGTGCATGACCGGTCGGAAGAAAACCGCGAGCGCGCCGCCAAATGGTTGGCCAAATTTCGGCGCCTGGGTTTCCAGCCTGAAGGGCTCGCGTCCGAGCGTTCCCGCCAATATCGCGTTGATGTATCCCTCCCGAGGCGGCAACTGGGGAGATCCCTACGCCGGCGGATTCGTGGGCCGGGCTCATGCGCCCATGAACCTGGTGCAGAAGGACCCTCTCGCCAAAGCGAAGAATCTTTCCCTCCAAGGCATGACTTTGGATCGACTGGAGGACGTCAGCCGGCTTCGATCCTCGTTGCAAAACTTTCGGCGCGGCATCGATGTCGCGGGACAGACGGACGGGCTCGACATCTATCACCAACGCGCGCTGGACATTCTTGGCAGCTCGAAATTGACCGACGCCCTCGATCTCTCCAAGGAAGACCCAAAGGTGGTGGAGCGTTACGGCGTGAACGATCCCAAATACACCTACGACGGACCGCCCAAGATGATCCGCAACTTCCTCGTCGCCTTGCGGCTCGTCGAGGCCGGAGCGCGCGTAGTCAGTCTGAACTTCACCCGCTGGGACTGGCATGGCACAGCCGGCCTGTTCAACTTCAAGCGCGCCAAAGAAGATTTTCCCATGTTGGACAAGGGGCTTGCCGCGCTGCTGGGCGACCTGCATGACCGCGGACTGGACAAGGATGTCGCCGTCGTCGTGTGGGGCGAGTTCGGACGCACCCCCCGCCTCAACAAACTCAACAGCCGCGACCACTGGCCGAATGCCAACTTCGCCCTGATGGCCGGAGGGGGCATGAACACCGGCCAGGTCATCGGAGCGACGGACCGCGAAGGAGGCTACCCCTCGGAGCGCCCCGTGAAATTTCAGGAAGTCTTCGCCACGCTGTATCAATGCATCGGCATCGACCCGACCCGCACCACCATCCCGGATTCCAGCGGGCGCCCACATTACCTCGTGGACGCCGGCAACAAGCCGATCCCCGAACTGGTCGGTTGAGGAAGCGGTTTGACAAACGGGATTCTCGTCACGAATCCCATGAAGGATGATCGAAATGCCGGCTCGGCGATTACTCCCGCGGCGCTTTGCGGGCCCACCGAAGCTTGGCTGACGAGGAACGCGGGTTTTCCCGGCGCTCCTCGGACCCAGGCCGAATAACCTCCTCGGAAATCTCCGTGTACAACCCGGAACGAAGACCTGCCCGAAACGACTTCTTCACGCGCCGATCCTCGCCGGAATGAAACGTGAGGACGGCCGCGCGACCGCCGGGATTCATGCACGCGGGCAAGTTTCGAAGAAAGGTCTCCAACGCGGAAAACTCCTCGTTCACGGCAATACGCAGAGCCTGGAATGCCCGACGCACAGTGAGATCCGCCTGCTCCCTTTCCACTCCCGGCATCGCGGCGCGGATGGCCCCGGCCAACTCCCTCGTGGTTTCGAACTGCCTCCCCGCCAACTGCTCGCCCAATTCGGCGGCATGCGGCTCGTCAGCGTTGTCCCGCAGCAACTGCGTCAGCGCCCCGGGCGCGAGCCTTGCCAGCAACGCCGAGGCGGGATAGCCGCGCCCAGGGTTCATTCTCATATCGAGCGGACCCTCTCCCTTCGTCGAAAATCCCCTCCCCGGATCATCCAGTTGCATCGATGAGACCCCGAGGTCGGCGAGGATGCAGTCCGCCCCGGTCAGGCCTTCCCGGACCAAAACCTTGGGCAATCCGGCAAAATTGCTGTGCGTGGCCGTCAACGTCTCCGGCCCGAAACC
>JBLHKZ010000251.1:0-8486 GCA_047618185.1 Limisphaerales bacterium | reverse complement strand
CGCTGGAAAGAACCGGGCTTCGGAAGCGGCGCGCTGATGGCCGCTGGCGATCGCCTCGTCATTTTTGACAAGGGCCGACTGACGATTTGTCCGGCGACGGCCGATGGCTTTGCGCCCTTGCTACAGGCGCAGATACTCGGAGGAAAGTGTTGGACTGCTCCCGTGGTTGCCAACGGGCGTGTGTTCTGCCGAAATGCGAAGGGCGATCTCGCCTGTGTCGATCTGCTTCCGCAGTGATCGGACTTGAGTAAGCAAATCTGTAAAGCCGATGAAAGACGTGAACCGCGGTTGTGAGTGTTGGATCTTGGCCCTGATCGGATTGGCATTGACCGGAGGAGCGCGTCATCCATCGCGATCCGGACGGATTCTCCGCGCACAATCCTGTCGCTGCGGTGGCGAAGGACGGCCTCTACGGGATGTCCGCCGGATTCGCTCCCGATGCCCTGACTCAGGCCCACAATCTGTTTTGGTTTTCCCGGGACGGACGCGATTGGGAGTTGCGATCGGTTCATACCCGGCCGGAGGAGAATCGCGGCGACGAGGTGGATCTGTTTCAGACCTCGCCCGGGGCGATCACTGTCCTGCATCGCGACCGTCGACACAAGACGGCCTGGCGCTATCGCAGCGGCGACGCGGGCCGAACCTGGTCGAAGGCGGAAGACATCGGCGATCAGGTCGAGATTCTGTAGCGGCCGTTCATTACCAGGCTCACACCGAAGACGCTGCTGTTGAGTGGACGCGATCGCAAACGTCGGCTGGTTATGGTGTATGTGTCGCGGGATTGGGAATTTCGCCCGGGCCGTAGCGCGGAGATTAACCTGAGATTGAAAGTGGCCGCCTGTTCGGCTCCGGGGGGCTGCATGCTTCGAGTGGCCGATGGCGCGCATGAGGAAGTCTTCACTTTCTTCCCCGATCGCATTTTCACCAATCGCTCAAGACGCACGCACAAGATTGATCTGGCGTCCGGATTCGTCGGTCTTGTCATCAGGGTGCGCGGCCACGACTTTAGGGTCTGGGCCAGCGGCGACTTCACCGTTCGATCGGGCGAGCGAATGCTGATCGACGGGCAAGGGCTGTTCACCGCGCCCGCCTATCAGGGGCGGCACACGATCGATTTTGGGAGCGGCAGCAGCGCGGGAACCGGTGACGCGCATTGGAAATGGCTTCGCTATCGGATCCGCGTTGAGTGAGGCTCTTGCAGAACCTTGATCCACAATCGTCCGGTGGAATCGCTTGACTGTTTGCCGCGGCAACTGAAACGGTTGCGGCAGTATGAAGATCAAAGAGATTCGTATTCTTCCCCTGCGCGGGGCAACCCCGGATGGCGGCTGGGACAATAGGTTTCTCGACGAGGAGAACAACCTTCACACGTTGATCGAACTCATCACCGATGAGGGCGTCACCGGCCTGGGTAGCGTCTTTACTTCGGCGAAACTGGTGGAGGGCGCAATCGATGTGTTTCGTCCGTTTCTGATTGGCGCGTCGGCCTTGGATCCGGCGGCGACTTCAGAGGCCTTGCATCAGCAGACGTTCTGGCAGGGGCGGGGCGGTTCGATCACGCACGCGATTTCCGGCATCGACATCGCTTTGTGGGACATTTTTGGAAAAGTCACCGGCCAGCCGATCAGTCGCTTGCTGGGCGGGCGTCATCGGGAAACGATCAAACCGTACGGCTCGATGCTGATGGCGGAGCCGGATGAAATGCGCAAGCGGTTGACCGCCGGCCTGGAGAAGGGATTCAAGGCTTTCAAAATCGGCTGGGGGCCCTTTGGTCGCGTTGATCGAAAGATGGATGAAGCAATTGTCGAGGCGGCGCGCGACGCGGTCGGGGACGATGTCGAATTAATGGTCGACGCCGGCGGCTCGGACGCCTTCTGGCCGCACGGCTACAAGTGGGCGATCGAGACGTCCTACATGCTGGCGGAGTACAACGTGACCTGGTTTGAGGAGGCGCTGCGGCCGGACGACATCGAAGGCTTCGTGAAATTGACGGAGCATTCGCCGATCCCGATCACGAGCTGCGAGGTGTTGACGCGTCGGCAGGCGTTTCTTCCGTGGATTGAGCGGCATGCGGTGGACTACATTCAGCCGGATGTGACCAAGGTGGGCGGCATCACCGAGGAGCATCGCATTGCGCAGTACGCGGACGATCATTCGATTCTCTTTGTGCCGCATGGTTGGAACACCGCGGTGGGTCTGGCGGCCGATTTGCAACTGGTCGCGGCCGCCGGCAATGCACGCTGGGTCGAGTACATCACGCCCGCGCCCTACATCGATGAACTCATGGCAAAACCGTTGGAGTTTGATGAGAAGGGCGATATTCAAATTCCAGATGGCCCCGGCCTTGGCATTGAGTGGAACCCGGACGGCATCGCAAAGTTCACCGGCGGCGAAACACTGACGGCCTCTTCCATCTAACCGCTGGCAAACCCTCTTAACCACGGATGACACGGATGAAACCGGATATGGGAACAACGCCTGACCGCGTTGGAATTTCACAGGAGGCAACGGCGAGAGCGGAGGCGTTCATTGGAGTCTCTGTTCTCTCCGTTTTCTTCTGTTTGAAAAATCCGTGCCATCCGCGAAATCCGCGGTTAATTCCGGGCATTGAATCATGACCACCGTTGACTGGCTCATCGTGTTGATCCTGAACGGCGGCGTGATCGCCTATGGGATTTATCTGGCTCGAGGGATCAAGACCAGCAGCGAGTGGTTCCTCGGAAAGCGCGCGTTGGTCTGGTGGGTCATCGGGTTGTCGATGATGGCGACGAACATCGACAACGCGGATTTGGTTTCGCTTACGGGCAAGACCTACCTTGAGGGAATTCACATTATCACAGTGCATACCCTGGGCACGGCGATCGGAGCCGTGCTGGCCGCGTTCTTCATTGTCCCGGCCATGTATCGATCTGGTTGTTACACCAACGCGGAGTACCTGGAGACGCGATACGGCCCTTCGATGCGCGTCCTGAGCGCGCTGATTCAAATCCAATACCGGACCAGCATGCTCGGGCTGATGATTTGGTCGGTGCATCTTCTCCTGACCGGGTTGGTTGGCCTGCCCAGCGGGCAGGCCTGGGCGCTGATTGTTCTCCTGGTCGTCTTGTCCGCGGTCTACACGGCATGGGGAGGATTGCGCTCGGTGGCGATGACCGACGCCTGTCAGGGTGTGATCATGCTGGTTGCCACGGCTGTCATTTTTTGTGCGGTGTGGAATGCGGCAGGCGGTTGGTCCTCGATGTTGGAGACGCTCAGGACGGCGTCGGACAGCGAAGGGATTCCGGCGGCGGATCTTCTTCATGTCGGGCGGTTTCACGGCGCTTCCGGGACGGTTCCGTCAATCGTGATCGTGCTTTTCTGGGTCATTGTCGCGGGCGGTTATTGGACGGTGAATCACACTCAGACGATGAGACTGCTCGGCGCCAGGTCGGTGTGGGACATGAAAATGGGGGCCGTGTTTGGGGCGGCTCTCAGCGTCCCAATTATGATCGGCTGTACGCTGCTTGGCGTTTTCGCGCGCGCGCTCTATCCCGATTTTGCGGATCCGGATCAAATCTACCCGCTGATGGCCAACGAGTATTTGGGCGTGGGACTCAAAGGCCTGGTTGTGGCTGGGATTTTGGCCGCCGCGATCAGCACATTCGATTCGATGGGGGCGGCGTTGTCGGCCGTGTTTACACGAGATATTTACGCGCGTTTGATTAGGCCGGACAAAGATGACCAACACTATCTGCGAGTGGGGCGTTGGGCGACGGTTGGCATCCTGGTGTTGGGTTTTGCCTACATTCCGTTCATTCAATCCAAGAAGACAATGTTGGATGCGTTTCTGACTCTGATTCCGGTGTTTGTAACGCCATTGTTCACGCTCTATTTGGCCGGTGTGTTTACTCGGGCTCACGCGCGGTCGGGCGTCATCGGACTTGCTGTTGGCGCGATCTATGGACTGGCAGCGCTTTTTGACCGCGAGGTGTTGGACGTCGCCTGGTTGGCGCCCTGGTTTACCGGGGGGATGGTGGCGGTGATTTGGTCGATGTTTTTCACAGGCGCCGCAATGGCCGTTTCGACGTTTTGTCTGGGTAAATGTCCGGAGAATCAACTTTCGAAATCCGGCTCGGGAGGCTGGCTTGCCCGGAGCCGGGAGGAGTTGCCGGAGATGCTGGAACGTCCGGATGAACGCGCCGCGCCGCGGTGGGCGAAACCGGAATGGTTTGCCGCCGCGCTTATTCTTTTTAACGTTTATCTTGTCTTTGGACTCTTCTGGTAATGCGCCGAAAACATTTTCATTTTTCAATCCCACTCAACCTCAACCGCGAAAGAAATCACCATGAGCAACCGAGCAGAAACCGAGCATCGTTACGAAAAACTTACCTGGCCTGAAATCAATGACGCCGTCGATCTGGGCAAGGTCTGCATCATTCCCTGTGGCGCCGTCGAACAACACGGCCCGCATCTGCCGCTGGATGTGGATGTTTTATGTTCGACGGAAGTCGCGCTGGGGGCGGGCCGCGCCGCGCCTGAAAAGGCCCTTGTGCTGCCGTCGGTGAACTATGGCTACACCGGGCACGTGATGGATTTTCCAGGCACGATCAACAACGACTTCGAGACCTTCATGGCGCATGTGCTCGATATCACCAAGTCGCTCGCCTACCACGGATTCAAGAAGATCATCCTGCTCAACGGCCACGGCTCCAATATGCCCAATCTGGACCTCGTCGCGCGGCGCACGAATCTGGAGACGGACGCGGAGTGCATCCTGTCGGCTTGGTGGCAACTGCTGAGCGTGGACCCCGAGTTCATGCCGAGTTGGCGCGAGAGCAAATTTCCCGGGGGCTGCGCGCACGCCTGCGAATTGGAGACCTCGATGTATCTCTACCTCGACGGCGACAACGTTCGAAAGGACCTGATCAAGAATGGCGATATTTCGTTCAACCTCGAAGGCAGCCCGTTCAATTACGTGGACCTGATGCGAGCCGGCCCGGGAACGATTGTTTCGTGGACGAGCAGTTACTCGGATTCGGGCGTGCTGGGTGAGGCGGAACTCGGGACCTATGAGAAGGGCAAGCGGGCCTACGATGAGGCCGTGATGCAACTGGCGACGCTGGTGGCGTGGTTCAAGGATCGGCCGAAAGACGTCCGCAAGGATCGCCACCGCAAGCCGCCGACGATGCCGATGCCGTGGGGACAGCGTCCGGTGGAATGAGGGAAATGCGAAGGCAAAGCCGAAGTTGTGCGTCCAACGAATTCTGTGCGATTTGAAGAGTCCCTCAGATCGATTACCGCTATGAAAAACCGAAAATTTTTCCCCTTTCGAATCGCCACCGGTCTGGTCGTGATGCTGGCGACGGCTCCACTCCCCGCCGCCGAGAAGGACGAGTATCAGAAACTCAAGGAGTCCCTCCTCGATCTGAACGCCTACAATGCCGACCACTGGATCTACAACGACCTCGATGCGGCCAGGGCCGAGGCGCGCCGGACGGGCAAGCCGATCTTCGTCACCTTTCGCTGCGTGCCGTGCAACGCCTGCAAGAGCTTCGACGCGGAGGTCGCCAACGGCAGCGAGGTGATCAAGAAACTGGCGCGGGAGAAGTTTGTTTCACTGCGGCAGGTTGAGATGAAGGGCGTGGATCTGAACCAGTTTCAGTTCGACCATGACCTGAATTGGGCCGCGATGTTCATCAACGCGGATGGAGCCATTTACGCGCGGTACGGAACACAGTCCGCGGAGGGTCCGGACGCCTATAATTCGATTGAGTCGTTGGAAAAGACGATGCAGCGAGTGTTGAAGCTCCACGAGAAATACCCGGCGAACCGGTCGACGATCGTCGGCAAGCGCGGCAAGAATCGGAGTTATTCCACGGCTCTGGAAATGCCGGGAATGGAGAGAAAAGAGAAATTGCGCGGCCCGACGAAGCGCGACAATTGCATTCACTGCCACATGATTCACGACGCGGAGAATATCGGCGCGTATCGCGACGGCACGTTTACGCAGGACATGCTCTGGCGTTATCCGCTGCCGGACAATCTCGGCATCGAGATCGATCCCGCCGACGGCTTGCGAATCAAGGCGGTCGCGAAGGGAAGTCCGGCGGATGAGGTGGGATTGGGAGCGGGCGATGAGATCTTCTCAGTCGACGGCCAGCGCATTGTGTCGATCGCGGATTTTCAATGGGTTCTCCACAACCTTCCCAACAAGCCGGTTTATCTCAAGATTTTCGCACGGCGGAATCAGGGCCGAGAGCGGGAGTTGACCGACATCCGTTCGTACACGTTGAGAACGAAACCCGGCTGGAAGCAGACGGACATATCGTGGCGCGGGTCCATGTGGTCAGTCCCTCCGAGACTGCGCATTTGGATGCCGAAGCTGAAATCGGAGGAATTGGAGAAGGCCGGCCTGCCGCCGACGATGAACGCGGTGAAGGCCAAGTGGATTAATACGAAGGAAAAAGCCGGGCGCGAGGCGAAGAAAGCCGGGCTGCGCCAGAACGAAATCGTCGTGGCGGTCGATGGCAAGCCGTTGCCGGAGACGTCGCAACAATTCAGCCTCTACGTGAAATTGAATTTTAAGCCCGGCGACGATTTGCCGTTGACGGTTTGGCGCAACGGCAAGCGAGTCGAGTTGAAAATTCCTTTGTTCGAATAGACGCCGTCCATCCGCCATCCAAACGATGCCCCCTACGCCGACACAATCCACGCCTGGTGGCTGCGTGGTCGCAACATTTGGTCTGTTTGCATGGGCCTATACGGCGCTTTGCGGATTCCTTGCTGTGAAAGCCGGTCGATCCGACACGCTGAAAGAGAAAAGCGAAATCATAACGAATATGAGCTGGCACGCGGGGATATCGTTCGTCGTTGGACTGACTCTGATATGGGTGGGATACCGAATGGCGATGGGAGTAGGCGGCTACGATTCCAGGGACTCGAATGAACCGATGATGAAGTTTTAACGATGAAGAATATGAACACGTCCATGATCACATTCGGCCTCGCAGCGCTGGCCGCGGCGGTGTTGCCCATGAGTTCAGGCGCGGCATCGCCGACCACGAAGACCGAGGCTCAAGCCGCGCTGCGCAAGGCCGTGGGTTTCTTCCAGAACAAGGCCGGCTATCGCGGCGCCTATTTGTACAAATACAGCGCGGATCTGAAGAAGCAGGAGGGGGAGGGGCTGGCCTACAAGACGACCGGTTGGACGCAGCCGCCGGGGACGCCCTACGTTGGCGAAGCATACTTGTATGCCTATCAAGCGACGGGTGAAGCCTATCTGCTCGACGCGGCGAAGCAGACGGCCTACGCGCTGGTCGCCTCGCAGTTTCGTTCGGGCGGCTGGGACAGTCGATTCGAACTCGGCGCGGAGCATCGCAAACGCTACGCGTATCGCACGGAGCCGGAGTCAAGTAAGCGGCGCAATTACACCACGCTCGACGACAACAAATCGCAATCCTGCCTGATGTTCTTGATGCACATGGACGAGGAGCTGAAATTCAAGGACAAGCGGATTCGCGACACGCTGGATTACGCCTTCGATCATTTCCTGAAGGCGCAGTATCCGAACGGAGCCTGGCCGCAGCAATTCCGGGAGCCTCCGGTCGCGAAAGATTTTCCCGTGAAGAAGGCGCGCTATCCGGATTCCTGGTCGCGGACGTATCCAAAGAAGCGATACACCGGCTATTACACCTTCAACGACAATACGATCGCGGACATGTTGAGTGTCCTGCTCGAGGCGCATCGCATCTACGGCGGTAAAAAGTTTTTTGAAGCGGCTAGGAAAACGGGTGATTTTATGTTGCTGGCGCAGATGCCAGAGCCGCAACCGGGCTGGGCGCAACAGTACAACGCCAACATGGAACCCGCGTGGGCCCGCAAGTTTGAGCCGGCCTCGATCTCCGGCGGCGAGTCCCAAGGCGTCATGCGCACATTGATCACCATGTATCGCGCGACGGGAGACAAGAAATACCTGGATCCGATTCCACGGGCGTTGGCCTACTACAAGCGTTCCCAACGGCCGGATGGAAAGTTGGCGCGCTTTTACGAATTGAAGACCAACAAGCCGCTTTATCTTACGAAGGACGATTACAAGCTGACCTACAGCGACGCCAACATGCCCACGCATTACGGATTTATTGTCAGTTCGGGTCTGGGAAAAATTGAAAGCGAGTATAAGAAGGCGTTGGAGACTCCGAAGGACCGGCTCTATCGGCCGAGGTCGGGCAAGCCAGGAAAGATCAGTTCAAGCAAGAGCCTGAGTTCGAGGGCGAAGTCGGCGATCGATTCTCTGGATCGTCGCGGCGCCTGGGTCGAAAAAGGAACGCTGAAATATCACGGCTCGGACGACAAGACGCGTGAGATCATCGACACGCGGACTGTGGTTGATCGCGTGAGGACGCTGGCCCAGTTTATCTCGGCGTCGAAATAGCGATGCGCCAGCGACGCTTTCGAACGCGATCGATCTGTTGGGTTTTGCCGCTGCTTGTGTTTCTGCCGGAATGTCT
>JBLHKZ010000250.1:0-8518 GCA_047618185.1 Limisphaerales bacterium | reverse complement strand
AGCACGACGCGGAAATTCGCGAAGTTCTACGCCTGGCGAGCGACGGGGAATGGGAGAGCGCCGAAACCATGGTCGCCCGACTCGCGAATGAAGGTCCCGATGATCTTGCGATTGAACGGCTGTACAGTTGGGTTTCCAAACAGCGCGAACTTAGGCGCTCGCAGGCGCTGGAAGATCGCATTCGCGAAATCGACGCCAAGAACTCCGTCTTCAATCCTGGCGTGATGGATCTCTTGAAGGAGAAAAAGAACAGAGGGCTTCCGGCGAAGAAAGATCTTCGGGACGCGATTCAGGCGATCGAATCCACCCGATTGGTTCCCGAATCGTTCGGTACAACGGTCGTGCGCAAGGGGCGGCTGTTTGACTTGGAAACGGAAAGGGGCAGCATGGCAAAGGCGCTGGACAAGCGGGTGACCGTGCAGCTCGACGACGTCACTCTGGAATCGATCATTTTCGACATTGGCGAGGCTGAAGGAATTAATTTTATTGCCGACAAATCGTTGCCCGCGTTCAAGGAGAAACTCAGCGTGAATATGGGCGACGTGAAACTCTCGGAATTTCTGCGTTACGTCTCGCGAAACATGGATCTGCATTTTCAGGTCAGCGACGATCTGGTCTGGGTGGTGGATGGCTCCAAGACGAATCTGTTGGAAGAGACGCGGTTTTATCGGCTGCAAAAAGGATTCGTGGTCCCGGCTCAATTTGGAGCCAGTCAGATCGATAGAACCTCGGTCACATCAAAAGCCGTTACGACCGTGACCGAGAAGGAGATGATTGAGAAATTCGTGCAGGATGGAGCGCCGGATTTGCCGTCGATCGAGACCGCCATCGAGCTGTTTTACAAAGGCTCCGAATTTATGATCGATTACGAGCGCAACCTGATCGTCGCCCGGGGCAATCCCGAGCAGCTAGAGGTGCTGGAGAAGATCATTGAAGAATTTGACAGACCCATTCAGCAGGTCTTTATAGAGGCGCGCTTCGTGACGGTGACGGAGGCGGTCTTTCAGCAGTTGGGCGCCTCGTGGGAAACGGGACGCGGGCCTGGACGGTCTCAAGTGAAGGATTTCACATCGGTGTTGGATCCTGACGCGGCGATCGGGCTCGGGCTGGAGGAATCTTTCACCAGCGTTCTGGGCCGCGATAATCTGTCACTGACCATGACGGCCCTGGAGCAGAGCGGTGAGAGCCAGACGTTGAGCGCTCCGCGACTCACGTTGATTAACAATCGGCCGGCCCGGATCAGCGATGGCAAGGTGCAGTACTACTACGAGGAGTATACGGTCAGCCAGCAGATCAACGAACGTTCCACGGCGTCCTCGCTGGTGCCCAAGGGTAAACCCATTTCCGTCACTGCGGGCGTCTCGTTGGACGTCGTAGCCAGTATTGGCGGCGACGGCGAGAGCATCATGCTGGCATTGCATCCGGAAGTGAATCAGGAGGTGAAACTGGTCACGTTTGCGACGGTGACGGATCGGGATTTGGCGGGCAATGTCATCAGCTCGTTTGATATCCGGCTGCCCGAATCGCGGACCCAGGAGATATCGACGCGCGTGATTGTGAAGTCGGGGCAGACCGTCGTTATGGGAGGCGTGTTGGAGCGCAGCCAGCTCACCTTTGTTGAATCCGTTCCCATTTTGGGAAATATCCCGATCATTGGCGCGGCCTTTCGTAAGCGCACTGAAGCTGACAAGCCTCGCTACCTGCTGATTTTCGTGACGGCGACGCTCTTGTCGGATTCCGGCGAATTCGTCGTATTCGAAGAGTCGAAACCCACGCAGAACTAACGTGGCGGCGTCCCCTCCAACCCAGAATGACGCAAGCTGCGGCGTGGGCCGCGGCGACCGATTCGTGGCGATCGATCCCGGTGTTCACAGCATCAAAGTCCTGCTGGGGCGGCGTGTTTCAAATGGCGTGCGGATTCTTGATCGACAGCGAGTTCCCCTGTGCGAAGGCGGAGGATCGCTTTCGCCGGAGGAGGTTCGCCTCGCGTTGAGGTCCATTCTGGCGAAATGGAGTTCGCATCCGATCCTGATTTCCCTGCCGCAACGCTCGGCCTTGTCTCAGGTCGTGGACCTGCCGTCCGCAAATGGCATGGAGATTGGGCGATTGATTGAAGCTGAAATTGGGAAATTAGGCGGCTTGAATGAGAGTTCGATCGCCTTTGATTACGCGCCTCTTGAGCCGTTTGGCAAGCATGCCGCCCCCTATTGGGTGTCGTTTTGCGAGGAGGATGAGTTGCGCGGGCAGATCACCCGGCTGGGGCTGGAGATGGACGATGTTTGCGAGATCACGACGACGGGCAACGCATTGTTGGCGGCATGCCAATTTCGCCGCGGGAGTTCAGACTTCGTGGCATTGATTGATCTGGGCGCCGGTGACTCGACCGTGGTGATTGTCCATCAGGGGCAGGGCGTGTACACCAGCTCCATTCCCATCGGCGGCGACGCGTTTACTGACGCCATCTCCACTGGCAGCGGCCGGTCGATTGAGGAGGCGGAGGAACAGAAAATTTCGCGCGACCTGTTGAATGGCAGCGATGGTTTGCAGGCGTTGAGGTCGGCGGTTGACGGGTGGCGGCGAGAGATTGAGCGAATTATTCAGGAATGGAGTCAGGACCAAGGCGATGAAAAGAGAGCGATGCGTGTGGAGTTGTATTCCGGCGGATCGCAATTGCCCGGATTGGTGGAGCACTTGAATCGCGGGGGCGGCCTGGAGTATTCGCTGGGCGCATGCGGAGAAGAGGCTGGAGAAACGGATTTCGTCATCGGTTTTGGAACGGGACTGGTCGCGGCCGGATTGGCGCGGCAGCCGGCTTCATTGATTCCAGCCGAGGCGCGAGTCGCCTGGAGCCGGGCACGGGGGCTGCGTCAAATTCAGATCGGGAGTCTGGCGTTGTTGCTCATTATTTTCATTATGTTGGGAGTGGGCTCGTGGCAGAAACTCGCCGCCGTCGGCGCGCGTCGGGAACGATTGGCGGAGCAGCAGGCGGAACTGAGTCAGGTCCGCCTGGCGCGGCAGATTGAGTTTGATATTGCGCGGCGCTACGACCGGGTGCGGCCCATTCTCGAACGCCAACGGCGGACGCTGGACACCCTGGAAGCCCTGGCCACTCTGGATTCGACCGCCAACAAGCGCGATGTTTGGTACGCTTTGTTCGCGGATCGGGAAACTTACGTGTCGATGTCGGAGATCGCGGTTTCAGGCGGAACCAACGAAACTGTGACGGCGACTGAATCCGCCGCCGGTGTGGGGGACAACCGCGGGAAGCCGTTCGATGGGGGCGATAGCTTCATCGCCGTTGCCGCCGTTCCCGGTCAGATCGAAATGGTGCGTGAAACCGTCAGTCGCCTCGCTGAGGAATTGAACAAGCAATCGCTCTTTGAGCACGTCGACCTGCTTTCCTCTGATCGACGGCGATTGCTTGTCGATCCTGCCGTGGTCGTCCCGGAGCGGCATTACGTATTTTCTTTAAAACTGGCGAAGAACGTCTTTAAGAAAACCGCGATCCAGCCTGGCGGCCTACCGGAGAATGGCGCATCGGATGGGGAAGTCTCCGCACAGAAAACCTTTCGGGTTCGAGGCGGATCAGTGAATGAGTCGCTGCCAACTCAAGCGCCTTGATTGACCATGGGACGCTTTGCAAAAAAAATGCAGACGATGCGCGCGGTGTTGATCACGGCCGGCGTGGCGGCCGCATTGGTTTATGGGCTCGTTTTTCGCGCTCTGTCGCGCGAAGCGGAGGATCTGGACGCCAAGTTGGAGCAATCCTGGTCGAACCTGACCCGGGAAAGCTCCGTGGATGTCAACGGGCGCCTGGAAGCCGCGCACCGGTCGGTCGCGGCCCTGGCCGACGTCGAGCTTTCCGTCTCGAATCGCATACGAATCGATGCGGCATTGGAGAAGAACCTGAAGGCCCCCTTTCAATTGGTGGAATTTGAGATTGCGCGCGCGACCCGGAGCGATCAGTTGCTTCAGTTGGCCGCGGCGAAGAAGCTGAAAATACCCGAGGCCCCCTTTGAGGAGTTGCCCGATTACACGGAGGAGATCGCGGAGCCGCACCTGCTATGGGGACGACTCGCGATTGCCTATCACGCGTTGATCACGGCGATCGATGCGGGCGTGGATTCAGTCGATTCCGTGGGATCGTTCAAGATTCGGCGGCACGGGGCCGATGAGACCTACTTGGATGAGATTACGTTTGAGATGACTTTGACGGGGCCGATGTCAAAGGTGGCGGTTTTTCTGAAAGCTCTGTCAATGGATCGCGAAAATTTGGAGCGACACGGTTTGACAACGACTCAGGCGACGAAGCCGGCGTTGTTTGTCGATGGCCTGATGCTTCGAAAACGACCCGGCCAGAAATTGGATGATGTTCGTTTGGATATTCGGATCGGCGGATTCATCTATCGGCAGGAGGGCATGAAAAACACTTTGAGCGGGAAGGCGGGAAAATAGGTGGCTAGCCGCGCAACCCAAAGTCGCATTATTGAAGGAACGGTGTTCGCCGGACTGGCAATTCTCCTCGTGGTGACGTTTCTGGAGATGGGCGGAAGAACGCCGACGCTTCGGGAGGCTCCCGCGACGCTCGATGGCGCCGTTCCGGCTCCGCCGCTGGGGGCGGCGCGAGTGTTGTTTGACCTGGAATCCTACGGCAAGTTGATCGTCTCCACGAATAACTCAAACCCGTTTAACACTGATTATTTTGTTCCCGCTCCGCCGCCGGCGCCGCCTCCCGCTCCGCCGCCGATTGCGATCGCGAGGAAATTGTCGTTGAGCTACCGCGGTTACTTTGAAACCGGCGCCGGCGTCCGCAAAGCCTATCTCTCGGTCGATGGAGTGACAGTCGGTGTGAAGGTGGGAGACACGGTTTCCGCGAGCGTGCGGGTGGACCGGATCGAGAAGGGAAGCATCATTCTGAGCGACGGCGCCGGCAGGACACACGTCCTGGGTTTCCGGAAGGAGAGCGCGATCGAGATTCCAAATCAGTGAGATGACGAACGAAATCGATGGGAAAAGCGTCGGCGATGTTCTGCTGGGTCGGGGTAAACTGACCCGCAAACAGCTTGATCTTGTTTGTCGTCGGCAGGAACGACTTCGGATCTCGCAGCATTTGGCGATACTCGATCTGAACTACGCCTCGGAAGAAGACATCTATCGGACATTGGCCGAGATCGAAGGGCTTGAGTTCGTGGAACTCGATCGCCTCCACATTGAGAAATCAATATTGGAACAAGCCCCGCTCAAACTGATTCTTCATTATCGGATGATCCCGATCGCGCTGGAAGGAGAGTTGCTCACGGTGGCCTTCAGCGAATTGCCGGGGCAGTTGGAGCAGGGCAATCTGCGACTGCGTCTGGGCAAACGCATTCGCTGTGTTCTCACGACGCCCAGCCAGGTTCACGCGGTGATCAAGGACGAATTTGGTCTGGGCGCCGAAAGTGTGCAGAAGCTGCGGGAGGAACAGGGATTCGACGCCGCCAGCAGCGAGATTGTTTTCGACGTGAAGGCGGAAGACACAGATTCGCCGCCGGATGCGACGATCTCGGCGTTCGTGGACCAGATCCTCATGGAGGCGCTTCGGCTTCATGCTACGGATATTCATATCGAGCCCTATCAAGCCGGCATCGAGTTGAGGTATCGAATTGACGGGTTGTTGGCCAATATACCGGTTCCGGCAGATTTACGTCGCTTGCACGGAGCGATTATTTCGCGGCTGAAGATCATGGCCAGCCTGAACATTGCCGAGAAGCGGCTTCCGCACGACGGGCGCATCGCCATGAAGACCGGCGACGAGGAATACGACCTGCGCGTGTCGATCGTGCCGACCAAACACGGAGAGGCGGTTTGCCTGCGGATACTCGGACGGCAAAGCCTGTTTCTTGACCTTGGCCAGCTCGGGATGGAGCCCGAGCATGAGGAGATCTATGCCCAGTTGACGCAACTGCCTCAGGGACTGGTTTTGGTCACCGGTCCGACTGGAAGCGGGAAAACGACGACGCTCTATGGCGGGCTCGCCCACGCCAACGACGAAACGCGCAAGACCATAACGATCGAAGATCCGATCGAATATCAACTCGCAGGCATCACGCAAATTCAGGCCAAGCCGGAGATCGGGCTGACCTTCGCCGGGGGATTGCGCTCCATCCTGCGGCACGATCCCGATGTCGTTCTGATTGGAGAGATTCGCGACCACGAAACCGCGGAGATCGCCATACGTGCGGCCCAGACCGGGCATCTGGTCTTCTCCACGCTGCACACCAACGACAGTGTTAGCGCCGTCACGCGACTTCTGGAGATGAAGATCGATCCGTTCATCGTTGGCAATTCTCTGGTCTGCAGCCTGGCTCAGAGGCTGGCGCGGCGGATATGTCGCAATTGCGTTCAACCCGATGACTCCATTTCCGATTCCTGCCGCAAGGAGATGGCGGCGGCGCTGGCGATTCCCGAGTCCGAAGTGAAGACCTGGAAAGGCGCGGGTTGCCTCGAGTGCAATGGTCAGGGTGAGCGCGGTCGAACCGCGATTTATGAATTTTTCCTGGTCAACGATGAGCTGGCCGACGCGATAGAACCGGGAGTGAAGACGACTCGGCTACGGGAGATCGCGCGCAAGTCGGGCTGGCGCAGCCTTCGTGAAAATGGCTTCTCCAAGGTTCAGGACGGAACGATCGCATTCGGGGAACTGGAGCGGATCACCCGCAGGGTTGACATGGAATTCCTGAAAAAGGACGATTCATTCTGCGAAGTTTGAAAGACGCCGCCTTCGATTCAATAAACGAGCCACTCCTGACATGCAAAACGAACCCGTTTCCATCGATTTCGATCACTACAAGATCTACTACATCACTTCGGTGACCAAGCCGTTTCCGGCGGTGATCTCCTGCTACAGCAACGGCGTCGAAGTGGGCGTGCTGCGCTTTCGAACCATGGGCCAGCGTCTGGAGGCGCCCAGTTTCGCCGGCAATAAAGTGACGCTCGATTATCCGATTGAACGCTTTGGGGACATTCACACGATACTGCTTCACGAGAAGCAGCTTTCGCTTTACATCACGGCCGAACGGCATTGGGGAGGGGTGACGACCAGCCAGTTGGAGGCGACCGGCGAGATGGAAAACGGAACCGAGTTTTTTAGCCGCATTTCCGATGGCGTGGTCCGGGCGCTCAAGGAAATGGATTCCATTCACAACAGCCAGAACGCCAATACACCGGAGTCTTCCGAGATTTCGACTGAGTTGAAGTAGCGGCGCTGGCGTGGAGATGGACGCCGTACTTGGTGTCCCATTTCAATCGGGCAGGCCGTGTTTCGAGAAAAATGACGCGCTCTGGCCCAAAATGCCCATAAGATTTTTCTGTTCTTGCGGTGGCAGGCGAGGAGATTCTCACGGTAGCGCTCGTCCAACGCGCGCGTGAATTGAACGGCACGATCCTGAACCAAGCATGGCCACCTTTCCTTTGATCCCCCAACGCGATCGGCTTCGTGTGTTTCGACGTCGAGCTGGGGCGTTGCGCCATTTCGTGCTGGGCCTCTGTTTGTTTGGCCTGATGGGCGCAGAGGGACGTTCTCAGGAATCCGGAAACCCGGCCGGCGTCACATCGCGCCCATTGGCGCCCGGCGCTCCTGGGACGACCGGCTTCATACGGCTGGAGGGCAGGGTCACCGGCCTGATCGGCGCGAAGCAGACGGACATCGATGTCGAGATTCCGGATCAAGCCGCCAATGCCGGGCTCGCCGCCGGTGATTTCGACGGCGATGGGCTTTGCGATTTGTTTCTTTGCGGTCTGGACGGTGAAAACTTTCTCTATCGAAATCGGGGCGACTGGAAATTCGCTGACGTCACAGTTGCATCGGGCTTGAAGCTGGACGACTGGGCGCTGCGCGGCGCGGTCTTCGCCGACGTGGATGGAGACGCGGATCTGGATCTGCTGGTGTTCTCCCTGGCGGAACGCAACGCGCTCTTTCTAAACGACGGTCAGGGGAAGTTTTTAGAATCGTCGAAGATTGAATGGAGCCCGCGAAATGGGGCGGGGAATATTTCTGGCGCGCTGGCTGATGTCGACGGCGATGGCGACCTCGACCTGTATGTGACCAGCTACGGCGGTCAACGAATGGCAACGACCCCGCAGGCCGCGGAGCATGAGCGATTTGCCAAGCTGCAGATCGAGCGCCACCGGGCCGGCGCGCCGCTCGATCCAGATTTTGCCCGGCGATTTGAGATTCTCGATTTTCCCAATGGCGACGAAATCGAATACATCGTCGAGCAAAAGGGCACGCCCGACAGCCTGTATTTGAATGACGGGAAGGGCGGGTTCCGGGCGGTGGCAGACGAGGAGGGGCGATTCATGGACGAAGACGGCCGGCCCATCCCCTTGCCCTGGGACTGGGGGCTCGCCGCCCAGTTTCGCGACGTCGACAACGATGGCGATCCCGATCTCTACGTCAGTAACGACTTCTACTCACCCGATCGATTCTGGCTCAACGACGGACGCGGATTCTTCCGGGCCGTGGATCGACTCGCGCTCC
>JBLHKZ010000249.1:0-8535 GCA_047618185.1 Limisphaerales bacterium | reverse complement strand
AAATCTTTGACGAGTTCCTGCATGATGGTGGCTCGAAATTGGCGTTGAATTGTCGGCGGCGTGGCAGACTAGGTCAATCACGACCGCGGTGGCCAGGAGGTGATGTCGTCTTCGCCGTCGATGATGTCCACCCCGCAGGTGTCCGTCCAGTTGAAGTCGCGCATGGTTTTCCTTTCGGTGAATTGTCGGATCGTTTTAACAGGCGGGTGAAACGAAGTCCTTTGCAAAATCCGGCGGGAATTGTCACCGCGTAAGAGGGCTTACAACGGAATCACGATCGTCTTGCAAGAGCCAGCATTGGGAGTATCGTTGCCGCATGTCTTTCGCTGAAATTCAGAATGAAATCGCCGCCCTGGACGCGAGCGAGAGGAGGAGGCTCATCGCCTACATGCTGACGCTGCAAAACGCCGGTGATGAAGATCGGAAATCCCGATTGTCCGGCAAGATCGACAACGGACTGGAAAGCTGGGTGGAACTCGACGATCTGAAGGATCGATTGTCCGGCAATTAATCCCCCGGATCTATGGAGGCGTTTCGACTATTTGTCGATCAGGAGGCGATTGATTTTCTGAACAGTCTTCCGCGCCGACGGCGAGACTCGCTCTACGATCGTTTGCGACAGATACGCGAACATCCAGGATCTCATTCAGATTATCAGGAAACGGATTCGACCGGACGTTTCGTCGACATTTCCATTTGCGGACGGCATGCGATTCACTATTGGATCGACCACGCAGACCGGCACATCAAAGTCTTGGAAATCTCATCGGCGGACTCCTGACATCCCTGAGAAGTCTTACCCTGGCCGGTTTCCTCGAGGCTCCGCGGCCAAGATGCCAAACTCCGAATAGAAAGCCTGCCCGCAATGTCCGCACTGAGCGACGGGTCGCTCGACGGCCGGATCCCAGTCGTAAATCGCTTTGCACTGTTCGCATTCCACGACATAGCCGCGGCCAGACTTGCGATAGTTTCGCCAGGCGGTGTCGGCCGGTGATTCCAGGTCGGACGCTTCAAGGATCGACAGCGCCTCGTCGTCGTAGATTCCGGAGCGGGACAAACGAGAGGCCTGTTCGTGCACCACTTTTTCAAAGGCGTTTCGCACCATGCGCCCATTGCCCGCGTCTCGGGTCGGGTTCCGCGTGATCCAACGAAAATGATGCACTATCTTCTCCTTCAATTCCGGCGTGAGCGAGAGGTCGTGTTTGCGGCAAAGCGAGCCGAAGATGCGACAGAGTTCCCGGTCGGCGAAGTCCGGAAATTCGACGGTCTGGTTGAAGCGCGAGCGGAGGCCGGGATTGGAGGAAATGAAAGTCGCCATTTCATTCGGGTATCCCGCGACGATCACCAACAAACGATCGCGATCGTCCTCCATCCGCTTGACCAGAGTGTCAATCGCCTCGCTGCCGTAGTCCTGGCCGCCCTTCGCCAGACTGTAGGCCTCATCGATGAATAGAATGCCGTCCAGCGCCTCGTCGATAATCTTGTTGGTTTTGGCCGCAGTCTGGCCGACGTGCTCGGCGACCAGCGATGAGCGGTCGCATTCCACGACATGGCCTTTCTTCAAAACGCCAAGCGCCTTGAAGGCGCGTCCCATGATTCGCGCGACGGTGGTCTTGCCCGTGCCGGGATTGCCGGTATAGACCGCGTGGTAGCTCGCCGGAATGGCATCCATGCCCCGACTGGATCTTTCCATTTGGAGGCGGGCAAAATTCGCGATTTCACGAACTTTCTCCTTGGCCGAGCGGATGCCGATCAAGCCATCCAGCTCACGCAGAACCGCCTCAAAATCGTCGGCTCCAAGGCCATGCAAACGCTCGGCGCGCTCTTCGTAGTGCTCCTGACAAATCGTTTCGAGCTGCTTGTAGAGGTAGCGCGCGAATCGGCCCTCACGCGGCGCGTGCAGATCGTGAAGGCGGGCAAATCCATCGCAGACCTCGCGCACCAGATAATCGTAGAAATAGATGACCGCCGGCGACAGCTCGAGCCGGGTGGTGATGCGGGAGATCTCAAGGAACAGCCGATCCGGCCCCAGCCGTCGGCTCTTTCGGACGGCGTCATGGAGTCGCGACAGCTTCTCGGGGACGGCCTTCAGGTAGGGCGTCAGACGGTCCTTGATCGGAAGTCGCGTTCCGCTCAATCCCCGATCGAGCGCCTTGAGTCGCTCACGATTGGCCCGGGTGTAGGGGCCCTGGAATCCGCGGGCCATGCCCTGCGGCGAGCGTTCGTAAAGGCACGAAACCCAGATCTGCGCCGATGCGTCAGCCGCCCTGGAAATCTCGCTTCGCGGAAAGAATTCCGCCCAGACGCTGCCGACGATGTCGGCGAACAGCTCGCCCAATTTCTTGACCAGATCGATCGCTCCGTCGTCGGTCTTCTCGAACGACAGATCCTCCGGCGCGAGAATCTCGAGCAGTTCAACGAACAGGCTGGAGCTATACATCGCTCGCGCCAGTCGATGCACGGACGCCCGTTGGCAGCCGCTGGCCTCGGCGATCTCCGGGATGCGGGCGGCCAGCTTTTCCATCTGACCGACGAAGGCCGCGTCGCATCGTTGGATCGCCTCGGCGGTCTCGGCGTCAATAATGCGGTCGGCGCTGTAGACCGAAAGCAGCTCCTCCGAAGTATGGCGATTGTAACCCATCAAGGTATGCACGCCGAGCGGACGCCTCTTCCGATCGTCACGCAGCTCCATCAGGCTGGTCAACAATCCGCCCGGAAGCAGCGGATGAACCGAAAAATCTTTAACCAGCTTTTGCATCGCTACGCCTCCGGTTCACGATCAGTCGACGTCCATCCCCAACTCGCGAACGAGGAAGCCCCATTTGTCGGCGACTTCATCGATGATCTTGGTCGTGGGTTTTCCGGCGCCATGGCCGGCCTTGGTTTCGATGCGGATCAGGACCGGATTCCTGCCGCCGTGCGCCTCCTGCAGCGTCGCGGCAAATTTGAAACTGTGGGCGGGCACGACGCGATCGTCGTGATCCCCCGTGGTGACCATTGTAGAAGGGTAACTTACGCCGGGCTTGAGGTTGTGCAGCGGCGAGTAGGCTCGCAGCGCTTTGAATTCCTCGGCGTTGTCGGACGATCCGTAGTCGGAGGTCCAGGCCCAGCCGATGGTGAATTTATGAAAGCGCAGCATGTCCATGACGCCCACCGCCGGCAGGGCGGCCGCGTAGAGCTCGGGCCGCTGGGTCATGCAGGCCCCCACCAATAGACCGCCATTGCTGCCGCCCGCGATGGCGAGCTTCTCGGAGCGGGTGTATTTGTTGGCGATCAGCCACTCGGCGGCCGCGATGAAGTCGTCGAAGACATTTTGCTTTTTCAGCTTGGTTCCGGCGCGATGCCATTCCTCCCCGTATTCGCCGCCGCCGCGCAGGTTGGCCATGGCGTAGACGCCGCCCATCTCCATCCATGAGAGCATGGAAACCGAGAAGCTCGGCATCAGGCTGATGTTGAAGCCGCCGTAGCCGTAGAGGTAGGTCGGATTGTTCCCGTCGAGGTTCAACCCTTTTTTGTGCGTGATGAACATCGGTATCTGCGTCCCGTCCTTGCTTTTGTAGAACACCTGCTTCGTCTCGTATTCCGTCGGATCGAAATCGACCTTGGGCTGACGATAGAGCGCGCTGGTTCCGGTCTTCAGGTCGTAGCGGTAGATCATTCCCGGAACGGTGAAGCTGGTGAATGAGTAAAACGTCTCCGTGTCGCTGCGCTTGCCGCCGAAGCCGCCGGCCGAGCCGATGCCCGGCAGTTCGACCTCGCGGACGAACGTGCCGTCCTCGGCAAACAGCTTGATGAGGCTTTGGGCGTCCTTGAGATAGGACACGACAAACTGGTTGTTCACCATGCCAATGCCGCGAACGGTCTCGGCCGCCTCGGGCACGATCTCCTTCCAATTCGCGCGCTCCGGGTTTCGTATATCAACTGCGATGATCCGGCGGCGCGGGGCGGCGAGATTCGTCTCAAACCAGAACACGGGTCCGTCGTTGTCGATGAATTCATACGCCGCGTCGAAATCGTTCAGCAGCTCAACGACCGGCGCATCCGGATTGCCGAGGTCGCGATAGAAAACCCGGTTCTTCTGCTCCGTGCCCTTCCAGACGTGAATGATCAGGTAGCGATTGTCGTCAGTGACGCTCCCGCCAAATCCCCACTCCTTCTCATCCTTGCGCTCGTAGACAAGAGCATCTTCGGACTGCGGCGTTCCCAGCTTGTGAAAATAGAGCTTGTGAAAATAGTTTACGCCCTTGAGCGCGTCGCCCTGCTTCGGCGCTTCGTAGCGGCTGTAGAAAAATCCCTTGCCGGTCTTCTCCCAGGAGGCTCCCGAGAATTTTACCCATTTCAAATGATCGGAAAGATCCTTGCCCGTGCGGATGTCGCGCACCTTCCACTCCTGCCAGTCGGAGCCGCCGGTGGAAAGTCCGTAGGCCATGTGGGCGCCGTCGTCGCTGATCGAGTAGGAGCGCAACGCAATCGTGCCGTCCTCGGAAAGTTTGTTGGGATCGAGCAGGACACGGGGCTCAGCTTCGAGCGAATCGGCGACATAGAGCACGCTTTGATTCTGGAGGCCGTCGTTCTTCGTGAAAAAGTATTTGCCGCCGTTCTTGAACGGAACGCCGTAGCGCTCGTAGTTCCAAAGCTTCGTCACGCGTTCACGGATGGCGTCGCGCTCCGGGATCGTGTCGAGGTAGCCGAAAGTGACCTTGTTCTGCGCCTCGACCCAGGCTTCGGTTTCAGGCGCGTTGTCGTCCTCCAACCAGCGGTAGGGATCGGCGATTTCGACGCTGTGATAATGGTCGACGTGGTTGGTTTTATGAGTTGCGGGATAAGTCAAAGCGGGGTGGGGCGGAGATGAGGGTTGTGTGAGACAGCCAACGAACGTGAAAGGCAAGGCAGCGAGGGCGATCGCCGCGAGACGAGAGCGTCGAGCGGCACGAAGGGCGGGAGCGAGGTGTTTCATGATCGGCGGATAGCGTGAGTTGAGCGCCGACAATAGCGCAGGAACGCGGAAGGATAAAGTTTACGAATTCGAATGCGCCGGGTTAACTGTGCGCCCCTGTCCGCCGGACGGCATCGAACTGAGTTCGACGCGGTTGCCGGGGGAAAGGGAATCGGGTTCGCCGTCAGCCGTTATGTTTGAAGCCGTAGAACAAGATCGGAAGATTTCCAAAAAGGAATTCGAAGAGGCGCAGACGCAGCTTCACCACGACCTGCTCCAGGCGCAATTTGCGCTCAAGGACACACGGCATCCGGTGATCATCATCATCGACGGCGTCGTGGGCGCCGGCAAGGGAGAGGTCGTGCACTGGCTCAACGAGTGGCTCGATCCCCGCGGCATGGACACTCATGCGTTTTGGGATTCCTCCGACGAAGAGGACGCCCGCCCCCGCTACTGGCAATTCTGGCGACGGCTGCCGGAGCGCGGGTGCATCGGGATTCTATTCGGGTCCTGGTACGCGCGACCGATCAGCCAACGCGTTCACGGCGAAATCAAGGACGCCGACCTCGAGCGCAAGATGAAGCGCGTCAAGTTCTTCGAGAACATGCTGATCGAAGACGGCACCGTCATTATCAAGCTCTGGTTTCATTTGTCCAAATCAACGCAGCGCGAACGGCTGAAGACGCTGGACGCCGATCCCAAGACCCGTCGACGCGTGCTGCCCTCGGACTGGGAACATCACAAGCTTTACGAAAAATACTCCGACGCCTCGGAGCGGGCGCTGAAACTCACCCACACCGAGCGCGCCCCCTGGCATCTGATCGACGCCACCGACTGGCGCCACCGCGAGCTGACCACCGGACAAATTGTCCTACAGGCGATGCGCGATCGCCTCAAGCCGGCGACGCCCACGAAAGTCGTCGCCGCGCCAAAGTCGCCCGATTCGAAAAAGAGCGTCCTGGCCGGCATCGATCTCACGCAGAGAATCGGCGGCGGCGCCTACAAGGAAAAACTCGCCGAGTATCAATCCCGCCTGAACGAACTGGCCTGGCGCGCGCGCGATAAAAAAGTTTCCTGCGCGGCGGTCTTTGAAGGCTGGGACGCCGCCGGCAAGGGCGGCGCCATTCGGCGCGTGACGCGCTCGATGGATCCCCGGTTGTTTCACCTCTACAGCTTCGCGGCGCCGACCAAGGAGGAGCTGGCGCAGCATTACCTCTGGCGATTTTGGCGAGTGGCTCCCAAGGACGGCAAGATGACCGTTTACGACCGTTCCTGGTATGGTCGCGTCCTCGTCGAACGGGTCGAAGGCTTTGCGCGCGAGGACGAATGGCGGCGCGCCTACGACGAGATCAACGAATTCGAAAACCAGCTCGTCGACCACGGAACCCTGGTTTTCAAATTCTGGCTTCAGATTGATCGCGACGAGCAGATGGCTCGATTCAAGGCGCGCGAGAAGATTGCCCATAAACGCCACAAGATCACGGACGAAGACTGGCGCAATCGGGAGAAATGGGACGCCTACGAACACGCCGTCGAAGAGATGATCGAACGCACCAGCACGAAGCGCGCGCCCTGGACCTTGGTCGCCGCCAATCAAAAGAAGTTCGCCCGCATCCAGGTCCTGAAGACCTTTTGCGACCAGCTGGAAAAGCGTTTGAAGTAGTTGACGCCAGTCTCAGCCGCGCGCCGCAACCCGGTCAGTCGCTGCGCTTTACCCTTAAAATTCAAGACGATCGCATTCGTATCCCAACGGGATTCCGCCCCAAAGCCCGGGGTTGCGAGGCACGAGCTACCCTGGGAACACTGGCCGAATGGTATTTTCAACGCCGAAGGTGTTGCGCCAATCGCGGGCGTTTTAGACGCAACCCCGTTGGGGTTGTTTCGAAAATGGGCGTGTGACCCAGGGTAGGCCGGCCGCTGTCGCGGAAGGCCAACCCTTGGGCTGGAGGACATAATCCCGTTGGGATAAAAAAGAACGCGGCTTCGTCGCGGATTGTAAATTTATGGGCCAAGATCAAGGCTAGCAGTCGACTACGGGCGACTTCGTTTGATCCGCCGGCATACCCCGACGGCGATCCCGCACGACACGATCATCGCCAGCATGGTTCCATTGAGGATCGGAGTGAAACCAACGCCCCGATCGAGCAGCCAGCCAAAGAGCGCCGGGCTCAACGCCGTGCCGAACACCGCCAGACTTCCGCCCAGACTCTTGATCGCGCCCAGATGCCGCACGCCGTAGAGCTCGGCCCAGAGCGAGGAGGTCAGCCCGCCGGCCATTCCCTGGGCGGCCCCCGTCAGCCCGAGGTAGATCCACGCGACAGCCGGTGAACTCAGATTTTGAAGGAACAAGATTCCCAACGCCATCGGCAGCGGAAAAAACGGAAAGAGCCTCGCGGCTCCATAGCGATCGATCGCCGGACCGATGGCCAATGAGGAGACTATGCGGGCCAGCGCGAAGCCCGTGAAAGCAAACGCCAGCGTAGCCAGAGTCCAGCCTTTGAACTCCGCCAGCCGGGCCTGATGGATAATCAGCCCGGTGACCGCAGCAGGTAACATCAGGAGCGTCGGCAAGAGGAGATAGAATCGCGGATCTCGCAAGACACGCGCGCGGGTCCATTCGACCTCGTCGTTTTTGGCCGTCGCATCGCGACTCACGGCATGGCGCGCATGGAGCGCCGCATCGGGCGCCCTTTTCAACAACCCGATGATCGCGGGAATCAACAGCAGTCCGACGCAAAGCCCCTGGACCACCCAGACCTGACGCCAGCCAATCAGCGCAATCGCCGCGACCACCACCGCCGGCAGAAGGCCCTCGCCGACGGCATAGCCCAGGCTGGAAACACTGAGCGCCTTGCCTCGCTCAAGCGTGAAGGATCGGGCCATCGTGGTCGAAGCCGTGTGGCCGCACAATCCCTGCCCGGTCAGCCGGAGGACCAGCAGACAAGCGAGCAGGTGCCAGGATTCACGCACCACCGACATTGCGAGGCAGGCCAACGTCAATCCCCCCGCGACGCAGAGCGTATAGCGGCGCAGACCCACGTCATCGATCATGCGTCCGAGGCTCGGCAACAGCCCGGCGCTGATGAGCGTGGCCAGGGAGTAGAAGGAGCCGAACTCAGCAGCGCTGATATCGAGAGTCGCCTGAAGCTGCGGCACAAACAGCGAGATGAGAAAGGTCTGCCCGAAACTTGAAAACAGGGTCAGCAAAGCGCCGAAGGCCAAAAGCCGACGGTGCTTTACGATAAATGACGGGTAACTTTTCAATCGTTGGGTTTTCGCGCCAGCAGGGCGCGGACAGCGAGGGCGGAGGTTGTAGCCGATGCATCCGCGCCCGTCTACGTGGATCGAATTATCCTTGTGAAGACGGAGTGAGGATTCGCGTGAAGCTCGTCCACGACCTCACGCGTGGCCAGTTAAGTGGTCCAGTAGTAGTAGACGCGGCCTCGAATGGCATCGATCCAGAAATAGGCCAAACCATGGGGCGGCCCGAATCCACTGAATCCTCGGCTGATGGTTTCCACATCAAACCATTGGATGCCGCCGAGTCCATAGGCGCGCAAAAACTCCATATCGACCGCGTCTGGGTTGACGGTGAAATC
>JBLHKZ010000248.1:0-8581 GCA_047618185.1 Limisphaerales bacterium | reverse complement strand
CGGCGATGAATTCGCCGATGCGTCGGATATAGCCTGAAAATGTAGTCTTTGAGTTCACGCGGTTTTGATTTGTCGAGCCGGCTGGTTGAACCGCAACAGCCGTAAGAGGGGAGAGGTAGCGCCTTTTGGGCGCCTTGCGCAAGGGGCGATTCGCAGCGCCGGTCAGTCGATGGGCTTGTCGATTTCGAGAAAGCCCTGGAGCTGGCGGATGCGGGTGGGGTGGCGCATTTTTCGGAGAGCCTTGGCCTCGATCTGACGAATGCGCTCGCGAGTGACTTTGAATTGCTTGCCGACCTCCTCGAGGGTGCGGGCATAGCCGTCGCCGAGGCCGAAGCGCAGGGCGAGGACGCGTTGCTCGCGTTCCGTCAGGCCGGACATGATTTCGCCCAGTCGATCTTTGAGCAGGCTGAAGCTCGCCAGGTCGAGCGGGCTTTGCGCGGACTTGTCCTCGATGAAATCGCCAATGTTGGACTCGTCCCCGTCGCCCACCGGAGATTGCAGCGAGACGGGCTGTTGGGCCATTTTCAAGATGGCCCGCACGCGCTCGACGGGAAGCTCCATTTCGTCGGCAAGCTCCTCGGCGGCGGGTTCGCGGCCGAAGTCCTGGATCAGCTGTTTCTGGACGCGCATCAGTTTGTTGATCGTTTCGATCATGTGCACAGGGATGCGGATGGTGCGCGCCTGATCGGCGATAGAGCGCGTGATGGCCTGCCGGATCCACCAGGTGGCGTAGGTGGAGAACTTGAAGCCGCGCTGATACTCGAATTTCTCGACGGCCTTCATCAACCCCATGTTGCCTTCCTGGATCAGGTCGAGGAAGGAGAGCCCGCGGTTGGTGTAGCGTTTGGCGATGGAGATCACGAGCCTGAGATTGGCCTCGACCATTTCCGATTTGGCATGGTGGGCCTCCTCGGTGCGTTCGAGGAGTTCGTGGTAGGCGTCCATGAACTCCTGGCTGGGCATGCGGACGAATTCCTCCAGCGCGTGAAGTTTGGCGAGTTCGCCGCCGAGCATGTTTCGCTGTTCTTTGTTGGGCCGCGTTTTTTTCAGTTCCTCGATGACGTAGAGGGATTCTTTGAAGCGATCGTAGATGTTCTCGGCGACGTGCCCCATGTCCTCGATCACATTCTGCTTGTACCCAAATTTTTCGTAGCTCTTTTCCAGCTGCTTTTGCCGCTTGGCGAGGTCGTTGGCGAGGCGGGAACGGTGTGGGCCGGGCTTGGTGTGGCTCCACTTCGCGTAGCATTCGTCCGCGGCCTGGTCCGCTTCCCGGACGGCGCCGGTCATTCGCTTGAGGGCCTTGGTGTGGCGCTCGCGAATTTCGACCTTCTTGTCGACGATGACGCGGTCAAAGCGCTCCTTGGGAGGCTCGCAAATTAGTTTTTCCGCTAAAGCGAGGTGCTCCTTGCCGATGTAGCCGAATCGATAGATCAGGGCTTTGGCCAGCTCCTCCGCCTTTTCGATGCGCTTGGAAATCTCGACCTCCTGTTCGCGCGTCAGCAGGGGAGTCTGGCCCATCTGCTTGAGATACATGCGGACGGGATCGTCCAGCGGGTCTCCTACGGGCCGAGGCGTCCGGTCTTCTTCAGGCTGCTTGGCGCGGTCGACTTCGGCCTGCTCAACGATTTCCACGTCGAGATTGCGCAGCTTGATCTGGATTTCGTCCAGTTCCTCGGGTCTGACGAGGGATGCCGGGAGAGCCTCGTTGATGTCGTCGTAGGTGAGGTTTCCCTGTTCTTTGGCCAGGGCGACAAGTTCCTTGAGAATCGCTTTCAGATCCAACGCGCTGGAAGCCTTTGTATCGGGCGGAGCGGATTCCGTCTTTGCCTGCTTCTTTTTCGGTGAAGCGGGTTTTGATGAGCGCGAGGTCGATGCCCTGGGTTTGGGCGCCTTCCGGGAGCGTTTGGCTTCCGACTTTGACTGAGCTGCCCCGCGCGCTTTGGGCGCCTTTGCCGGGGCGGATTTTTTGACTGCTTTGCTGGCCATGTTTATTGCCCTGATGCAGACCTTACCTTTGCCGATCGAGGGCAACTATTGTGACAGGGATTGGCGGAGTCAAGCTGGGAAAGGAAGTCGTCGTTCGCTTGCCCTTCCCGGCTTGGAACAGGCGTCGATTGAGAGCTTGTGAAATAATTCACAAAATCGTCTTGTCATGAATATCGGCCGTGCTACCGTGCCGAAATCTGTCCGCAGAACGTGCTTCAAGGTCATGCCAAACACGCAAGAAATCGGATACAACACCAAAGTCGAAGGCGACGTCACCATTACCACGGTTGACGCGGTTTTGAATTGGTTTCGCAAGAATTCCGTTTGGCCGATGCCGATGGGGCTGGCGTGTTGCGCGATTGAGCTGATGGCGGCGGGCGCCAGCCGATTTGATATTTCCCGTTTTGGCTCGGAGGTGATGCGTTTTTCGCCGCGGCAGTCGGACTTGATGATCGTCGCGGGCACGGTGACCTACAAGATGGCGCTCGCGGTGAAACGAATTTACGACCAGATGCCCGATCCCAAATGGGTGATCGCGATGGGCGCCTGCGCCTCGACCGGCGGCATGTATCGCAGCTATTCCGTGCTTCAGGGCGTCGACAATATTATTCCGGTCGATGTTTATGTCGCCGGATGTCCGCCGCGCCCGGAGGCGTTGCTGGACGCATTGATCAAGATTCAGGGGAAGATTGCCAAGGAGCCCGTGCTCTCGCGGCCGAGGCTCGTGGAGCAGCCCGCTTAACCCCGTTCTTTTCCCGCCGATCATGACCTCCACCGAAAAGGCCAACCAGTTGCGCGAGCAATTTGGCGATTTGATCTCCGAGCCATCGGAATTTCGCGGCGAGGTGACCATCGAGCTGGGCGACGTTCAACGGATCGCGGAGGTCTGCGCGTACGCGAAGAAAGAGCAGGGCTTCGACTACCTCGTCGACCTTAGCAGCGTCGATAATTACGGCGACGATCCTCGGTTTACGTTGGTTTATGAACTCTACGGATATGGGCATGGCTGCCATCTGCGTCTCAAGGCGGATTTGTCCGAGGAAGTCGGTGAAGCGCCGACTGTCACAGGAGTTTGGCGGACGGCCGATTGGCACGAGCGCGAGGTCTACGACATGATGGGCATTCGGTTTGCGGGCCACCCGGACCTGCGGCGGATCCTGATGTGGGAGGGCTATCCCTTTTATCCGTTGCGCAAAGATTTCCCCCTGGCGGGCCGTCCCACCGACATGCCGGACGTGGCGTTTTCGGACAAGGCTCCGTTGGAAGGCGGGCCCTTTGTCACCTCCGCCGGCGCGCAAGACGCCGAAGCGGGCGAACCTCGGGCGAAGCAGGTGGACTAGGATTTTGCGGATTTACGGATAGTCGATGAGCACAGTTAAGGAAATCGAGATCAAGGACGCGGCCGCCAGGGCTGCGGACGCCGCGGCGGACCTTGATGAAGACGGCGACATGCACGGCGAGAAGATGGTCCTGAACATGGGGCCGTCGCATCCCGCCACTCATGGCGTGCTGCGCATCACGCTTGAGCTCGATGGTGAAGTGATCACCAAGGCAATCCCGGACGTGGGGTATTTGCATCGCGGCGATGAGAAGATCGCCGAGAACATGACCTACACGCAGTTCATTCCCTACACCGACCGCCTGGATTATCTGGCGCCGCTGGCCAACAACGTGGCCTATGCGTTGGCCGTCGAGAAGTTGGCGGGTATCGATGAATTGTTGACCCCTCGCTGTCAGTATATCCGGGTGATCTGCTGCGAGTTGGCGCGCATCTCCGCCCATTTGCTGGGGTTGGGCGCGTTTGCGATGGATGTCGGCGCGGTGACGGTATTTTTGCACACGTTTACCGAGCGCGAGAAAATCTACGACTTGATCGAAGAGCTGACCGGCGCCCGCTTCACGACGACCTACACCCGGATTGGCGGACTTTCGCGCGATCTGCCCGACGGTTGGCTGGCGAAGCTGAGCAAGTTCCTCGACCAGGTGCAGGTCAACTTTGACGAGTCGGAGAAGCTGCTTTCGCGGAATCCGATTTTTCAGGACCGGACGAAGGACGTGGGCGTCTATTCGGCCGAGGAGGCGATTGATTTTGGCATGACGGGGCCGAACCTGCGCGGCAGCGGCGTGGAATTTGACCTGCGCAAGGCGCATCCTTATCTGGTCTACGATCAGCTGGACTTTGAAATCCCGGTCGGCTCGAAAGGCGATTGTTACGATCGGTATCTTGTCCGCATGGAGGAGATGCGTCAGAGCGCGCATCTTCTCAAGCAATGCATCAAGGCGTTGCCTGGCGGTCCGATCAATGTGGACGACGGTAAATTTGTTCTGCCCGTGAAGAATAAGGTGCTGACGAGCATGGAGGAACTGATTCACCAGTTCATGCTGGTCACCCAGGGAGGCAATATCCCGCCCGGCGAGGTTTATTTCGCGGCGGAGAATCCCAAGGGCGAACTTGGATTTTATATCAACAGCAAAGGCGGGGGGACTCCGCATCGTTTAAAGATTCGCGCCCCGTCGTTTGTGAATCTCAGCATCCTGTCGCACTTACTCCCGGGCAACATGGTCAGCGATGTGGTGGCAATTCTGGGCTCGCTGGACTTCGTGATGGGGGAATGCGACCGATGAGCGCCGCCAGGAAAAAATCTCCGGCCAGGAAAGCCGCGGCTCCCAAGGCCAAGGCAACAGTCGCGCCGAAGGCGAAGGCTGCGTCCAAGCCAAAGGCAAAAGCCAAGGCGCCGGCGAAAAAGAAAGCGGCGTCCAGGAATACGACCTTGCGCGTCTCTAAAAAAGCGGCAGTCGAAGAGCCCAAGCCGTTTGTCATGACCGCGCCCCTGGAGGCGGAGGTCGACGAATTGATCACGCATTATCCTCAGAAACGCAGCGCGATGTTGATGGTTTTGCATGCGATTCAATCGGAGTTGGGCTGGATTTCGAAGGAGGCGATTGTCTGGACAGCGACGAAGCTGGAGCTCCAGCCGATCAATGTCTACGAGGTGGTGACCTTCTACCCGATGTTCAACGACCGGCCGGTGGGCAAGTTTCACCTGAAAGTCTGCCGGACACTGAGCTGCGCCATGGGCGGTTCACACCAGCTCTATTCGGGACTTTGCGAGAAGCTGGGCCTGGATTCGACGAAGCAGGGCCAGCAAACGACCGCGGACGGAAAGTTCACGGTGGATTTTTCGGAGTGCCTTGCGAGTTGCGGCACGGCGCCGGTGATGATGTGCAACGACGATTTTCACGAAGCGGTCTCCGATAAAGATGCGGACGACATTTTGAAGAAATGCGAATGATCCCCAATCGCGAATGAACACGAATAAACACGAATATTTTGGAAGCGACGCCGTTGCGCGCGTTGAATCCATTCGTGTAGATTCGTGTCTATTCGTGGTTGGAAAAGAGGGAGAAATGGTTGCCCGACTAGGACTCGAACCTAGACAAACAGAATCAGAATCTGTCGTGCTACCATTACACTATCGGGCAAAGGCCATGAAATTATCCACTTTGATCTAAGAGTCAAGCCGCCGTTATGCCGCAGGAATATCGCCTCATCTTGAAACATGCCGACGAGCCGGGATACACCAACAGTATCTCGTGCTACGTGAAGCATGGCGGCTATTCCGTGCTCAAGCAGGTTCTTAAACTGAAGTCGACCAAGACCGACGACGGCAAAACGCTGAGCGGTCCGGAGCAGATCCGGGAGGAAGTCAAAGCTTCGGGGCTGCGCGGCCGCGGCGGCGCGGGATTTCCCTGCGGCGTCAAATGGTCCTTTGTCGATCGTCGCAGCGGCAAGCCGATCTACCTGATCTGCAACGCGGATGAGTCGGAACCCGGGACTTTCAAGGACCGGCAGATCATCTACAAGGATCCGCACCAGCTGATCGAGGGGATGCTCATCTCGTGCTTCGCGAACGACGTGCATCTGGCCTACATCTACATACGCGGAGAATTCACCGAGGGCGCGAAGATTCTGAATCGGGCGCTCGATGAGGCGCGCAAGAAGGGCTTTCTCGGTAAGAATATCCTCAAGAGCGGCTTCGATCTGGAGATTCACGTGCATCGCGGAGCCGGCGCCTACATTTGCGGCGAAGAGACCGGACTGATCGAATCACTCGAAGGCAAGCGACCTTATCCGCGCATCAAGCCGCCGTATTTTCCCGCCGTGCTGGGGCTCTACATGTGCCCGACGATCGTGAACAACGTCGAGACGCTTTGCGCGGTGAAGCACATCATGGAGAACGGCGCGGCGCAGTACGCGACGCTGGGGACTCCCCGGAACACCGGCACGCGCATCGTTAGTCTGAGCGGGCAGGTCAAGCGGCCCGGGTATTACGAGATCGAAGTTGGCAAGGCGACGATCGGAGAATTGATTTTCCATGAAAACTTTGGCGGCGGACTTCGCGAAGGCCGCGAGCTAAAGGCGGTCATTCCCGGGGGCTCCTCGGCCAAGGTCTTCAAGGCGGGAGAGAAATGCCCCATGAAGAAAAAGGGGCCGGATGGAGAGGACGTGACCGAGGATGTCGACGTCCTGGATCTGCCCTACGATTTTGATTCGCTCCAGGCGGCGGGCTCCATGTCCGGTTCGTGCGCCATTATCGTGATGGACGATTCGACCGACATCGTGGAGGCGCTTTCCAACGTCTCGGATTTTTACGCGCACGAGAGCTGCGGGCAGTGCACGCCCTGTCGCGAAGGGTCGCTCTGGATGTCTAAGGCTCTCAAGCGCATGACCAGCGGGCAGGGCCGGAAAGAAGACGCCGATTATCTGTTGCACATCGCGCACAACATCCAGGGGCGGACGATCTGCGCCTTTGGCGAAGCGGCGGCGTGGCCGGTGCTGAGTTTTGTGCGCAAGTTTAAAGATGAATTTGAAGCGCGGGGCGCGGCGGACGAAGCGCGACGCGGCGGCGCCGGTCCCACGGTGGGCGTGAAAGTGGCGGCAAGTCCCGCTGCGTAGATTTTTACAACTGATGGCAGAGCAATCCAAAACCAAAGCCGAGAAGAAGATCAAGTTGCCCCGCCTGAGCAAGGCGGACGCGGATACGATCGCGGCCAAGCCGGCGGGAAAGCCGAAGCCCGCGGAAGAGCCGAAGAAGGAAGTTGAGACGGTCCAGATCAAGATTGACGGCCGAGAAGTCGAAGTTCCCAAGACCCTGCCCGATTGGCAGGGCAACCCGGCGCCGACGACGATGATTCAGGCCTGTGAGATCGCCGGCGTGGACGTGCCGCATTATTGCTATCACAAGAAGCTGCCGATCGCCGGCAACTGCCGCATGTGCCTGGTCGAATTTGGCATGCCTGCCATGGGGCCGGATCGCAAGCCGATCGCGAATGAGGACGGCTCGCTGCTGGTGCGCAAGATGACGCTGCCCTATGAACCGGGCACGCCGCGCGGGGCGATCGCCTGCGCGACGCCGATCGCGCCGGGCATGGAGATTTATCCGAATTCCGACGCGACCAAGCAAATGCGCGAGGCCGTACTGGAGTCACTTTTGATCAACCACCCGCTTGATTGCCCGATTTGCGATCAGGCGGGCGAATGCAAGCTGCAGGAATATTCGGTGGAGCACGGGCAGGCGAAGAGTGAATTCGTCGAAACCAAGGTTCACAAGCCCAAGCAGGTCGATCTGGGGCCCCGCATCATGCTCGACGACGAACGGTGTATCATGTGTTCGCGCTGCGTTCGCTTCACTCGCGATATTGTCGGCGACGACGCGCTGGGATTTTCTGAGAGCGGAGGCTACACCACCCTCACCAACTTTCCGGGCCAGCCCTTCGACAACAACTACACGCTGAACACCGTCGACATCTGTCCAGTGGGCGCGCTGACTTCGAAGGATTTCCGGTTTCAGATGCGGGTGTGGTTCATGAAGGAGACCAAGAGCCTGTGCACGAGTTGCGGCACGGGTTGCAACGTCACGGTCGGATCGCGCGAAGGAAAAGTTTACCGCTACGAGCCGCGCGAGAACGAAGCGGTCAATGGCTCCTGGATGTGCGACTCGGGTCGGTTGAATTACAAATGGATCGGACGCGAAGATCGGCTCGCCGAAGTCCAGAGCGGCGGGGGAGAGCGAACGACCTGGGCAGCCGCGATTGAGAGCATTTCAAAGACGCTTTCCAACGTTGAGCTCGGCTCCACGGCAATCATTGCTTCCGCGCGTCAGACGAATGAGGAGCTTTATCTGCTCAAGCAACTGGCCAAAAAACTGGAGGCGATTACGGACACCGTTCCGCGTCTCGGGCAAGGGGATCACCTGCTCGTCAACGCCGACCAGAATCCCAACACGCTGGGCGCCCGTCTGATTGGATTTTCCGGAAAGATACCAGGTTCGCGGCTTAAGAAAATCGCGAAGGGGATCGACGCCGGAGAGATTCGCACGCTGATCGTCTTTGGCGAGGATGTCGAGAAGCACGGCATCGACAGCCGCTTGTTGAGCAAGTTGAACACGCTGATCGTCAGCGACATTTTGCCCAATGCCACGACCGAGCGCGCGGATTATCTGCTGCCGGGTTGCGCGCATGTTGAGAAGCGGGGCACGTTCACCAATGTGAAGGGTCGCGTGCAGAAATTCATGCGCGCGGTGGACGCTCCCGG
>JBLHKZ010000247.1:0-8631 GCA_047618185.1 Limisphaerales bacterium | reverse complement strand
CAATATTCAAAATCCGCGCCCGCTCGGAGCCACTGCAGACGAACACCCTTCCAGCTGTTCTCCTCGCCCTCGCCAGCGCCCAAGTCCTTCGCCTCGCGCGCATCAATCACGGTCACCGCGCCCGCGCTTGAACCGCCCATAACGACTCCCGACTGATGACGCTTTCGAATCAGGTCAACGACGCCCGCCGCTTCGAGCCGTTCCATCAAGCGGTTTTGCGCCCCGCCGCCAAACCAAATCGCGCTCGCATTCGCAACCGCCAGTTTGGCCGCGTCCGAATCCTCCAGGCTCAAAACGGAAACATTCGTCATCCCCTTCTCGATAAAAGGCGCCGCATTCCTCTCGCCTGCATCAGGCCGGCCGGAAGCCTGCGGAACGATCAACAGCTTCGCGCCCTTTCCGCCCGCAAGCTCGATGAACGTGTCTCGAATCTCGTCGCCGATTTTGCCGCCGCCCACGACCACCAATTTGCCCGGCGCTGCGCCGGCGTCAATCGGCGTCAAACCACATCCCAAAACCACGGCGCAAAGCGCCACCGCCCGACGATAACCTGCATTCCATTTCATCGACCCGATATGCAAAGAGATGGCGTCTCCGCAAAGCATGAAACATGCGTCGGCGTCAGGCGGCCGCCACCTGATGCATGTGAACGTCCTGCTGCGGGAAAGGGATGGTGATGCCCTCGTCGTCGAAACGCAGTTTGACCGTTTCGAGCAGGTGGAAATGAACATCCCAGTAATCGTCCGTCTTCACCCAGGCCCGAACCACGAAATTCACACTGCTTTCACCCAATTCGCTCACCGCGACCAGAGATTCGGGATCCTTCAAGATGCGCTCATCGCCCGCGAGCACCGCCTTGAGAATATCCTTCGCCTTGCGCAGATCGTCATCGTAGCCGATGCCGAAAACAAGGTCCACGCGGCGGGTCTCCTTCGTCGAGAAATTTACAATTTTTCCACCCATGACGGCTGAATTGGGAATGATTATCTGTTTATTGTCGCCGGTGCGCATCTTGGTGCAAAACACCTGAATCTCCTCGACGACTCCAGCCGCGCCGCCGGCTTCAATGAAATCACCCGCCTTGAAGGGGCGGAAAATGATCAGCATCACGCCATTGGCAAAGTTCGACAACGAGCCCTGCAAAGCCAGACCGATCGCCAACCCGGCAGCGCCGATGACCGCGACAAACGAGGTGGTATTCACGCCGAGTTTCCCGACCGCCATCAACGTGACCAGCGTCAACAAAAGCATGTAGCCAAGGTTGCCGAGAAAACTGACGATCGTCTTATCCACGTTTCGCTTGGTGAGAACGCCCTCGAAGGTCTTGCGAATCATCCCGGCCACCCATTTGCCGATGATGAAAATAACCAGCGCTGCAATGATATTAATCCCCCACTCGACGAGCATGGCCTGTAGTTTCTCCGGATCGATTTCGAAATTCATGGCTTTAGTACTGTTGGTTGTTATTTGCTATTTGGGACAAGAACGGACGGAGAATCCGGTCGAGCGTCGATTTGTCAAGCCGCCCCGCGAACGCGTTGGAAAATACCCAAACCAAGGTAGTCGGGGCTACGCTTCGCCCTGGGCGTTCCACATCTCGATCTGGCGCAGCTTCTTGGATTTCAGCGCGGCGTAGCAATCCGGCAGATCAAATCGCTCCAACACGCCATCAACCAGACACGACAGGGGCCAATTGTAATGCTCCGTCTCCGCGACCTCCGCATACGAGGTCAGCCCGTTCTTCAAGGTCACTTGTGTAACCTGGTCCGAGAACAGCGCGGCGAAGGTCGCGGCCAGACTCCCCCAACCCTTGCCGGCGAGATGAATCTCGGTGTGCCCGTTGTCCTTCAGCCAATCCAGAACGCGCAGCACATCAAATGTTTTTTGCCCCAGGTAGGGCTGACTCAACATGATGGAGTGAACGGCGTAGAAATAATCGCTTCCGTAGGGGCTGAGATAGGAGTCGCGATTTGTCGTGTTGGGCCGGGAATCACCAACCCCACGAACGTCACAGGTGAAAAACGCCGCGTCCTTCTCGCTCTCGAACAACTCTTTGACCAGCGGCTCGTCGCGCAATTCCGCGTCGCTGGATTGATGCGAAACATAGAGCACGGCCCGCTTCCTGCCCCTCGGCGGCCGCGAATACAACGGCTCGTCGTTGAGACGATAGACGATCGCCTGAACGCCCGGCTCCGTCGTGATCGCGTAATTCGCAAAGTACTTCGTCGGATACTTACGGCCGCCAATCGCGCGGAGAATTCGATAGTCGGGAACCCCTTCGTTCGGTTTTAGATTCAGCGCCCGGGCCACGGCCTTCCTCAATCCGGCGCCCTTGACCGCCCCACGACGTTTCGCCAGCGCTTTGGACTTGGCCGCGGTAAACGAAAATACGGTTCGGGACTTCAGCGTCGCGACCTGCCCCTTCGGCGCACAATACAAGGTCTCATCCTTTTCCATCGTCAGGTTGGGCTCGGTCTGGGCATCCGAAACGCCCGTCGTCCGATTGAACCATTGATACATCGCCTCGCGATTCTCCTGCGAATATCCGTGGTAGGTCGGGCCGATAAACAATCGGATATTTTCCGGCTTGCCCAGCAGCTTGTAGAGCCGCTGCAAGCGGGCGAACGCCTCCTCCCCGCCCCGCGCGTCGAAGTAATCTTTCTCCTTGGCCAGCAGGATCACCGGCTTGGGAGCCATCGCCGCGATGAAATCCGAATGATCAAGCCCGAGCTCCAAAACGCGCGGCGGGCATTGCTCCGTGTCAGCGGGCAGCTCGTTCTCCAGATTGCGGCGAAAGGTCGTCACAAAGCAGCTGGGCGCGCCCATGGTCCAACGTCGCTCGACCCCGCACAGCCAGGTCGTCATCGTGCCGCCGCCCGAGTTGCCGGTGATCCCGATATGTTTCGGATCAACCTCCGGCCGGGTGAGCAGGTAGTCCAACGCCCGGATTCCATCCCAGGCGCGCCAGGAAGCGATCGATTCGCCGACCAGGAACTGTTGATTCCCGCCGTGGAGGTGCTGTCTCGTGCCCACGCGGATCGTGTCCTTGAGCCCGCCGTCGTCTTTCGTTTCCACGTACTGTGAGCGCTCCCCCTGCCCGATCGGGTCAATGATAAACACGACGTAGCCCATCAATGCCAGACCCTGCGAAAAACTCTGATAGGACTCAGCGGCCTTGCCATTGGACGAATGTCCGCAAACTCCGATCACGCCCGGCAATGGCCCCGTTCGGCCTTTGGGCAAATAAAGATTTCCCGTGACCAGGAATCCGGGCCGGCTTTCAAAAATGACGTTCTCAATGCGATAGGCGTCCCGCTCGATCGTCCCCATGATGCGCGGCTTCAAGGGAGTCTTCTTCGGCCAGGGGCCGAAGCTCTCATCGATTCTTTTCTGAACCGATTTCACATACGCCTGCGCGTCCCGCTTCGACTTCAACTCGGAGCGAACCTTTTCAGCCGCCGCCTCGACCCGACGCACCCGTTGCACGAAATACTCCTGCGTCATGCGCGGAAAACGATTCAACGGCTCCAGGTTTGTTTCCCCCGAAGCCGCGGCCGCCATCACATCGCTGACCGAAAGCCAATCGGCGAAGGTCAGCCCCAACGCGCCCAGTCCGCCGGCCGTGATCATCCGCCGCCGTGAGTATTTGTTCTGTGAAGAATGAGTCCGCTTGTTCATGGGTCGATTTCAATTTGAATTAAGTTGCCGGTTTGCGACTTGAACTGGAAAGGTAGGCGCCTGCGTATGAACAATCAACCCATACGAATCGGCGTCATTGGCGCCGGCGCGAACACGACCGCCAAACACATCCCGCTGCTCCAGCAGATCCCGGGCGTCGAAATCGTCGGCGTCTGCAACCGCACGCGCGATTCTTCCCAGCGCGTCGCCGATCGGTTCGGCATTCCCCGCGTCTACGACCAATGGGAGGACGCCATCGCCGATCCGGACACCGACGCGATCGTGATCGGGACTTGGCCGTATCTCCATTGCGCCATCACGCTCGCCGCCCTGGGCGCGGGCAAGCATGTCCTGACCGAGGCGCGCATGGCCATGAACGCCAGCGAAGCCCACGCCATGCACAGCGCGGCGCAGGCCCGGCCTCACCTCATCGCGCAGGTGGTCCCCTCTCCCATCACGCTCGCCGCCGACGCCACCCTTCAGCGAATGCTCACGGAGGGTTGGCTCGGAGAACTATTGCTTATCGACGTCCGTATGCGCTCCGCTTTTCTCGACCGCGAGGCGCCGTTGCACTGGCGGCAGGACGTCGAACTCAGCGGCATGAACATCATGATGCTCGGCATCTACTACGAGGCGATCATGCGCTGGGCTGGAACCGCCAGCCGCGTCACGGCCCATGGAAAAGTTTTTGCGAAAACCCGGAAGGATGCCGCCGGCGTTGAAAGAACGGTGAAAGTTCCCGAACACTTGGAAGTTTCTGCGGATATGGAATGCGGCGCGCAATTGCACCTTCAACAATCCGCGGTCACGCCCTTCCTCCAGGGCGAGGGCATCTCGCTCTTTGGCGATCAAGGCATCCTGCGCTTTCACGACGGCAAGCTGGTCGGCGGCCGCAAGGGCGACTCCGAACCAACCGAGATCGAGATTCCCGATCACGAGCGATCCGAATGGCGCGTCGAGGAGGAATTCATCAATGCGATCCGGGGCAAAGAGGAAGTCAAACTCACGACCTTCGCCGACGGCGTCAAATACATGGAGTTTACCGAGGCGGTCCATCGCAGCCTCTCGACCGGCCAATCCGTGTCGCTGCCGCTGAAATTCAAGGACGAAGTCACGGATTTGGAATAGCGCGCGGCGTTGGTTCATCGTATTGATCTCACCATGCGCCCGACTAAACGATTCCTTCCCTGGCTCGCCGCCTTCGCTTTCATGACGACTCTCCCAACCGCCGAAGCCGCACAGCTCAAAGCCGGCCAGCCCTTTCCCGCGCTGGTCTTCCCGGACCTCGACGGCGCGCCGAAATCCATCGCTGACTTTCAGGGACACAAAACCATTCTGCACATTTTCGCGTCCTGGTGAGCGGGCTGTAGAAGACACGTGCCCGGGTGGCACGACCTCACCAAAGATCTTCAAAAAGCCGGCAAGGTTCGCATGGCCGGAATCATCCAGGAACAGCATCCCGATCGTTGCCGACTGTTTATGCAGTGGAAGCAAATGGATTGGCCGATCCTCACGGACTCCTTCAATCGACTCGAAGTCGCCGCCGTGCCCATCACCCTGCTGATCGACGAACACGGCATCATTCGCAAAGTCCGCGCACGCTCCTCGGATTTGAAGACCTTCCTTGAAACGGACTACCCGAAACCCGCCAACTCGCTCAAACCGACGCCGACGTCGGCAGCGATCCGAAATAAACTCGAGGGCGAGGCGATTCAAAACAACAGCGCCGCCCATGTCGCCAGCGCGACGTCTCGAGCCGAATGGGGCGACCTCGACGATCTGAGCCAGGCAATCGAAGCATTCGACGCCCTGAAAACCGGACGACCCAAAGACGGCTGGCTGCGTTTCCGCGCGGGCGTCGCTTTTCGCAAACGCTACGACTCCGCCGCGCGTCAGGCCGGCGACTTCGCGAGCGCCATCGAGAATTGGGGCGACGCGCTGGAGATCGATCCCAATCAGTACATCTGGCGGCGCCGGATTCAGCAGTACGGCCCGCGACTGGACAAACCTTACCCCTTCTACGATTGGGTGCCCGCCGCTCGTAAAGAAATCACCGCCCGCGGCGAGACGCCGACCTCACTAGGCGTCGAACCCGGCGGCGCGGAATTTGCCAAACCGTTGAAGCGATTTGCCGCGTCATCCGACACGCCTTCGAATCCCGATCCAAGGAAACGCATTGCGCCCGACAAGGAAGGTTTCATTCGGATCGAATCGACCTCCGTGCCGTCGACCAAGGGCTCAACTCCCGCCCTTCGCGTTCATCTGGTCTTCCGGCCCAACGCCGAGAACAAAGCCCATTGGAACAACGAAGCTGAAGGCGTCATTGTCTGGCTCGACGCGCCCAACGGTTGGAGGCTCGGCCGGCAGAAACAGGAGATCCCCAATGACGCTGGCGCTGTGAGCGACAAGCCCCGCAGTCTGGAAATTGAACTGACGGGCGACCGCGGCGCAAAGAACGCCGCCACGACGCTCAAGGGTTACGCGCTCTACTACGCCTGCGAGGATGTCGACGGCGTCTGCGTCTATCGCCGCCAGGATTTCACGGTTCCCTTGAAGTGACTCGCGAGTCAGGACGGGAAGACTCAGTCCTCCGATTCGGAAAGCTCCATCCCGCCGCCCTCGATAAGCTGGTCCATTTCTTCATCGGACATATCGACGATATGCTCGGGGCGCAAAGGGCCGGAAATCTTCTGTTCTTCATCAAACCACTGGCCCAGATCGAGCAACTTGCAGCGATTCGAACAGAAGGGGCCATACTTCTCGGCAAACCAGTCGCCGCGCTGCTTGCAGGTGGGGCATTTGACAATCGGATACTCACTCATAACGCAGCCGCAAAAAGGCACAAAAAGCGCAAAAAAGAAAAGGCAAAAAATGAGATTCTGGTCACCTGGCGAACGTGTGAATCTCACGAAGCGCGGCGACTTAATGTGGGATGCACACCCCTGCCCATAAACCGGAGCCCAGAGCAATGCTCGGCCGAAACTTCCATCCCGCGCCAAACCCGAGCAATGCTCGGGGCTCCGAAACTCCGGTTCAGGAGCGCGATGTGAGAAGATAGGTTTCAGGGACGTCCAACTCCTCCCCGGCGCTTTGAATGACTCACAATTTTCAATTCTGCGGCATCGCCGCAATTCTTTGAGCCGGAGGCCTTTTCAGATAGTAGCTTCTCGTGTCATCGGATCGGTTGCCGGAGGAGAGGCGCATTCCTCCGGCGGAGCGCGCAGGCGGATTCCAGTCCTCGTTTCAGTATTTCTTGCGCGGCGCCCTCGCCTTCCTCTATCCGCCCCGGTCCAACCGGAGAACCAATCTCGCCCCCCTCGTTTCCAAAGTTGCAATTTCCCGTCGTTTTCCCAATTCTCTCGCCCCTTTGATTCCGGCGAAATTTGTCGGGGAAATTTTCAACGCGAATGCGGATCGTTTGTCTGTAGAAACGACAGGCGAAAAAAACGTCATTTCGCGCGCAAAACCTGAGAGAAAGAAACTATGGCTGTAGATGTTAAACAAATCGGCGAACGGGTGGAGAAGGAAGCGGACACGATTAGCCGCATTCGCGCTGAGGCGCACAAGGTGATCGTCGGGCAGGAAGCCCTGCTCGATCGCCTGCTCATGGCCCTGCTCTGCAACAACCACGTGCTCATCGAAGGCGTGCCGGGATTGGCCAAGACCCTTTCCGTGACCACGCTGGCAAACCTCATTCACGCCTCGTTCAAGCGGATCCAGTTTACCCCGGACCTGCTGCCCGCGGATGTCATCGGCACGCTGATCTACAATCCCAAGGACGGCGAGTTCACGATCAAGAAGGGCCCGGTTTTCGCGAACATCATTCTCGCGGACGAAATCAACCGCGCGCCCGCCAAGGTGCAAAGCGCGCTGCTGGAGGCGATGCAGGAGCGGCAGGTCACCATCGGCGACGAGACCTACCCGCTCGACGACCCATTCCTCGTGCTGGCCACGCAGAATCCGGTCGAGCAGGAAGGCACCTATCCCCTACCCGAGGCGCAGGTCGACCGCTTCATGATGAAGCTCACGGTCGACTACCCCACCAAGGCCCAGGAGCACGAGATTCTCAAACGCATGGCGCGCACTCGGCCCTCCATCACGGTCGACCCGATCCTCACGCCCGAGGACGTCATTCGTCTGCGCGAGCTCGCGGACGAGATTTTCATGGATGAAAAGATCGAGGAATACATCGTTAACCTCATCGACGCCACGCGCAACCCCGAGGCCTACAAGCTAAATATCAAGCCGCTGATTCGCTACGGCGCCTCGCCGCGCGCGACGATCTTCCTCGCCATGGCAGCCAAGGCCAACGCGCTCATCGAGGGCCGCGGCTACGTCACGCCGCAGGATGTCAAATCCATTGCCCCGGACGTCCTTCGCCATCGCGTCATTCTCACCTACGAGGCCGAGGCTGAGGAAAAAACCTCCGAAGACATCATCGAGCAAATCCTCGCGAACGTAGACGTGCCATGATCCCGAGCGAACTGGCCAAGAAGATTCGCTACATCGAGATCTTCACCAGCAAGGCGGTCAACGACATCCTCGCCGGCGAGTACCACAGTGTATTCAAGGGCCAGGGCATGGAGTTCAACGAGGTCCGCGAATATCAGCCCGGCGACGAGGTCCGCTCCATCGACTGGAACGTCACCGCCCGCATGGGCCATCCCTATGTGAAACGCTTCGTCGAGGAGCGCGAACTGACGGTCATGTTCCTGGTCGATCTGTCCGCTTCGGGCGCCTTTGGGAGTTCGGACAAACTGAAAAACGAAGTCGCCGCCGAGCTCTGCGCCCTGCTGGCCTTTTCCGCGATCAAGAACAACGACAAAGTCAGCCTGATCGTGTTCACCGACGAGATTGAGCTCTTCGTCCCGCCCGGCAAGGGCACGACCCACGTTCTGCGCCTGATTCGCGAACTCCTCAATTTCAAGCCGCGTCAGGCGCGCACGAACATCG